>CAIYUV010000295.1 GCA_903929475.1 uncultured Spartobacteria bacterium | reverse complement strand
TTCTTCGTTGCTTGGCCGCTTCGCGGTTCAACCACAATGATGAACCGCGAAGCAAAGCAGCGAAGGATGCGATATTTCCCTCCCTTCGTGCCCTTCGTGTCTTTGTGGTTCCATCTGCATGGTTTCAGCGTAGAAGCGCGGGGTGCGCTGGATACTCCCTGAGCCCGTTGAAACTTTGATCGTCCGTCGTCTCGTGGAGGCGCTGGGTGTCGCGCCGTGGATGGCGGAATTGCTCGCAAGGCGCGGGATGACGGAGCCGGAAAATGCGCGGCGCTTTCTCGAACCGCGGCTGAAGTCGCTCGGTGATCCTTTTCAACTGCCTGCGATGGATGCGGCGGTGGATTGCATCCTCGCTGCGGTGGACGGGCGGCGGCGCATCGTGCTTTACGGCGACTACGATGTGGACGGCGTGACTTCGCTCACGCTGCTCACGCGGGTGCTGCGGGCGATGGGTGCGGAGGTGTCCGCGTTTCTGCCGCACCGGGTGGATGAGGGCTACGGGCTTTCGGCGGAAGGCGTGGCGCGGTGTGTGGAGCAGCACGAGCCGGAGTTGCTTGTGGCGGTGGATTGCGGGACGGCGTCCATCGCGGAAATCACGGAGCTGCGCGCGAAGGGCGTGGAGGTGGTGGTGCTCGATCACCACGAGCCAAAGGGGGAATTGCCGCCTGCGAATGCGCTGGTGAATCCGAAACTCGGCGGGGATTTTTCGTATCTGTGCAGCGCAGGCATCGCGTTCAAAGTCGCGCACGCGCTGTTAAAACGGAGGCCGGTGCCGGGGTTCGATTTGAAGGACGTGCTCGATCTCGTGGCCATCGGCACGGTCGCGGATATCGTTCCGCTCGTGGACGAAAACCGCGTGCTCGTGCGCGCAGGTCTTGAGCGGCTTGCGCAATCGAAGTGGCCCGGAGTGCGCGCTTTGATCGAGGTCTCGGCAATCCGTGCGCCGTTCACTGCACGGGATGTGGGCTTTGGCATCGGCCCGCGCTTGAACGCATCGGGGCGTCTAGCATCGGCGGAGGCTTCGCTGGAACTGCTGATGACCGACGACCCGGCGCGTGCGCAGGAGTTGGCGAAGTCGCTCGATTTACAAAATCGCGAGCGCCGCGAAGTGGAGAACGATGTGCATGTGAAGGCGGAGGCGCAGGTGATGAATCACTACGACCCGGCGGGCGATGCGGCGATTGTCGTGGGCGGGCTGGGGTGGCATCAGGGCGTCGTGGGCATCGTAGCTTCGCGTCTGGTGCGAAAGTATCACCGGCCAGCGGTCGTGGTGGGTTTTGATCCAATGGGCGTGGGGAAGGGGAGCGGTAGGAGCATCGAGGGGCTGTCGCTCGTCGCCGCACTCGGGCGGTGCGCGGAGCATTTGGAGAAATTCGGCGGGCATGAAATGGCGGCGGGGCTGACGATGCGGCACGAGTTCTTCGACGAGTTCCGCGTTTCATTTACGCAAGCCGCACGCACGATGCTCACGGCGGAACAGCTCGCGCCGCGCATCCGTCTCGATGCCGAACTTCAACTCGCCGACGTGACGCTCGCGCTGCTGGATCAGCACGCCGCGCTGCAACCTTTCGGCACGGACAACCGGCAGCCGGTTTTCTTCGCGCGGAAAGTCACACACGTTGGCGAACCGCGATTGATGAAGGACAAGCACTACGCGTTCAATTTACGCCAAGGTCGCGGTCAGTGCCGCGCCGTGTGGTGGAACTCGGCGGAAATCCCGCTGCCCGAATTGCCGTGGGACGTGGCGTTCACCTTGGAGCGCAACGAATGGAACGGACGCGTGGAGCCACAAATCTCCATTCACGATGTGCGGACGAGCGGGCGGTAGTTACCCGGCGACTTCGATGCGGCGTGGCTTGAGAGCTTCGGCTTTTGGCAGGAAGATTTGCAGGACTCCTTGATCGAGACGCGCACTCACGCGGCTGCTGTCAATTTCACTGCCAAGTTCAAAGCTGCGTTCGTAGTCGAGATTCGTGCGTTCGCGATGGAGTGCGCGGTGTTGGCGGGCTGGTTTGTGCGCCGGCCTGTGATGGTGAGCGTGTCGTCCTTCACGGTGATAGCTAGGCCCTCGCGTGTGACGCCGGGCATGTCGGCTTCGATGAGATAGCCGTCGGCTTTTTCGACAATCGTCGAGGCGGGCCGAAGGAATTTCTTGGGAGTGCAGGTGTTCATTGGCTTTTTTGAAAATCGTGCCCGGCGGATGGATGGAACCACCCGCCGGGCGGTTGAGTTTTGCTCCGGTTAGGAGACTTTGACTTCGATGGTTTTGGGTTTTGCCTCTTCGGCTTTCGGCACTTCGACGGTGAGCACGCCATCTTTGTAGGCTGCGCTCACTTTGTCGGCGCGAACCGCCGCAGGCAGGCTGACGCTGCGGCTGAATTTGCCGTAGTAGCGCTCTGTGCGGTGGACGGTGCCTTCCTTCACGTCCTTCTCAGTTTTTCGCTCGCCAGAGATGGTGAGCACGCCGTCGTGGACGGTGACGTTGAGGTCTTCCTTTTTGAGGCCGGGCACCTCGATGGAGACCGTGTATTTGTCTTTGTCCTCGAAAGCATCAAGGGCTGGTGACCAGTCGCCGAAGGATTCAGCCGGACGCGTAGCCAGACCGAAAAGGCGGTTGATTTGGTCGGTGAAGGTGCCAAGTGGCGACCCGAGTTCAGGATTGTTGTATCGTATGAGGTTCATAGGTTATATGTCGGTTGACGGAATCCTATGGAGCTACAGAAATGCCACAGCGCTTGTGTGAGTATATCAGTTTCTCAAAATCAACGAATACAACGAAATAGGAAAGATATAGCGCAGTGAGACTATTTAAAAAAGTGCCCCAATGGCGCACCAGTGTGTGATTTCTGATAACTTTAAAGTGTCACTATGACTCTGGCGACGCGATGCTTTCTACCTGTTTCAAGTAGCCGCTGTAGTAGCCGACAATCTCGCGCCCTATGTAAATCAGAATACCGAGATAGACGAGCTTCGGAATCCAGTCGGCGATGGTGTCGAGGCGCTTCATCGCTGTGGTGCGATATTCCTCGGCGAGACGGCGGAGTTGCTGGTCGAGCTGACCGCTTTCTTCGCCGACGAGCAGGGCGCGCAGCATCGGCTTTGGGAAAGCACCGGTTTTTTCGAGAGCAGCGGCGACTTGCGAACCGGCGCGCACATCCGGCAACGCGCTGGCAATCGCATTGGTGATGGTCGCGCTCGCGCTCGCGGCGGCGGCGACTTCGAGGCTGGCGAAGACGTTCACACCCGCTTCGAGCTGCATATCGTAGGCGGAGCAAAAGCGGCTCAGCGCGAATGAGCGGCGGAGTTTACCGATGGGTGGCAGGATGCGCAACACGCCGTCGAGGGTTGCGCTACGCTCAGCAATGCGAAGGAGCAAGCGCACAAGTGCGAGGCCACCGAGGATAATCGCCCAAATCACCGCAACATAAATGCCGAGCGATGGCAGAATCGTCTCGGAACTTTCGCCTTTGAAAAAACGCGGTAGCGCAAATGCGAGTCCGGCGAAATGCAGCACGAAGATCGGATACGCCGATTTGCTCCACATGCGCGAATGCGCGTCGGCGATGGCGTCGTAGTATTCGGCAGCCTGAGTGAGTCCTCTATCCAGACAACCCGCGCGATCACTTGCGGCGAAAATCCCCGCCTCCAGCGCGCTGATTCGCGGCTGCTGAGCGGCAAACGCCTCGGCGATGCTTGCGCCGTTGGAAAGATTCGCGCGAATCCCGCGAAGCACCGCCGCGCATTTGCCGCGCGTGTGCGTGGAGAGATTTTCAATCGCACGAGTGAGCGGCACCCCGCCGCGGATGAGCTGGCCGAGGTCGTGAAAAAGGCGGGCCTTGTCGCGTGGGTGCATCGTGGCTCGAAGGTCTGTATTTAAAGCGAGATGAGCAAGTGTTTCGCTCGTTAATTTTGATCAACGTTCCTGCGGTATGGATTGTAGCGGTCGTATGGCGTCATGGGTGGGTTTGGCGATATGTTCAACATCATCGCAGGGCTTTGTGCGGTGCAAATGATGGCTGTAGTCTCATGACAGCGATTGCCGCTAAAATGAATTGGTGGATGAATTTTTTGTGCATCGGGGAAAAGAGTGGACTTCGCTGATACAATTTTGCACTAGGGAGTGCTCATGTTTGAGCAAAACATCGCGCGCATTTTTTGAACCACCCTCATTTAATTTACATTTGCTGATTCCGATCTCCGCCGGGCCACGGTCCGCGGAGATATGGTCCGCTTTCTAATAACACGAATACTCCAACCGTCTTCCCCGTAGCCTGACCCGATGAATACCAAGCTGAACCGTCCTTCTGTCGAGCCACTCGAAAGCCGCATCGCACCCGCGCGCATCATTGATGTAGGGCTGCCGGGTAACCCGAATGATACGGATTACAACGAGGCCCCATTCGTGAATTTAGAGACAGCTAACGGCACAGATTTGATTGCAGCAGCGGTGGGGAAGGGGATACCCGGAGTGGCGGATACGTTTTACATCCGCCTATCCGGTGGTGATGTGTTGCAACTTTTCCGCTTTGGCGGCGGAGCGTCCACGGAGCCGTTCCTCATTGTCAATTCGGGAAACATCGTTGCGTTTTTCACGGATAAGAATCTCGATAACGAAGTGCAGGAGGGTGAGATCACCGGCATCGCGATGGGAAAGAATGCGTCTTTTGAACTGCGTGCGGCACTGCCGGGCGATGTAGTGGCAAATCTGGACGAACACGGGACGAAGGATCTGTCGGATGATACGCTCGTGATGGGCGGGCCGGGGCTGGTGCCAGCGGATTTTGGAATCAAATCGGTCAAGATAGGCAGCTCTGTAGGTGGCTCGGTGGACGAAGGTGTTTTCTTTCAAGATGCGACGGAGACTGTTCCGGGTGCGGTGGGTGTGCAGGAGGTGCAAGATTTCAGCATTACCAATGTGCAGTCCGCACTGGGGCACAGTTTCCGGATCTCCTACGGTGATTTTACCACCGCATCCCTTGTTATTGGCTCGTCGCAATTGGATGTGGAGAATGCACTCAATGCACTGAAGCCAATCCATGATGCGGGCGAGGTAGCCGTGACCAGCACAGTGGCGGGAGAATTTACGGTGACTTTCAAAGTTGCGGGCGATCAGCCGAACCTCTTCCAAGTTCGTGCGGACAATGCGATTGATTTTGCCGCGACGGAAGTCGTGCCCGGAGATTTGCTGACCAGTGAACAGCAGACGATGGATCTCGGCCTGATCGGAGGAAAGGCAGGGCGTTTAACTTTTGGGTTCGGCGTGAGTTCAACGGTGCCGATGGCGTTTGACGCTTCAGCAACGCAAGTGCAGACGGCATTGAATCTATTGGCCGCCGTTCGGAATGCCGGAGGCGTATCCGTCTCGGGTCAGGATGGAGGTCCATTCACGTTTGATTTCAACGGGCTGGGGGACCAGCCTTCGCTCACCGCCCACGCGGAGAATTTCGTGACACAGACTGTCGGGGGGAACATTCTAGCGAGTGGCAATATCAGCAACATCAACGTAGCCGGGGGGGTGCAGAAAATTCTCGCGGGAGGTGCAGCGGATGGAGCCTCTTTCGATTTTTTCCCGAAATATACTGATTCCACAGGTGTGATTGTGAATACGCCCGGCGGCGATGGTGTGTTTTCATTCCAGCCCGCCGCCGGAAAAGCAGGCCCGACTATTTCCAATATCATCGTGGATCGTCTCGGCGTTGGTCAGGAAAGTGTCGGTCGCATTGAAGTCGGCGGTGGCGGCGAGGGCGGCCAAGGAGGTTCCATCAGCAATATCGAAATTCGCCGGGACTCCGACGGTTTCAGCCTGCTGGCGGGAAATGGCGGCGACTCCAGTCCGCTTATCAAAAAAACCGGCGCGGGTGGAAGCATCAGCAACATTTACATTGATGGCGCTCCGGACAATACCGGCAACAGCCCCATCAGCATCATCGCCGGCGATGGTGGCGACTCGGCCGCTGCTGTTGGCGGCGTAGGCGGTTCCATTAACAACCTCTACATCGGCTACCGTCTGCTCAACGGAAAACTCATTTTCACCGACTCACCGCTGCGCGATGATGTTCTAGTTCAAGCTGGCGCGGGCGGCGCAGGCAAAATTGGTGCCCTTGGCGGCTCGTTGGTCAACCTCAATATCACGGTCAGTGCCCCCGACAGCGCGGGCGATGAAGTGCAAATTTTTGCTGGCGACGGCGGCGACGGCCAGGCGGTGAAAGGAGGCAAAGGAGGACTCGGCGGTTCGATTAGCCGTTCCACCATTCAAAACGTGGATCTTTCTCCACGGCACAGCATGGTGATTGCGGCCGGTAACGGAGGATCTGCAGGGACCGATGCCACCGGTGCGGCTGGTGGCTCGCTCCTCAATCTTACAGTGACCGGACGGCAGTTTGACATTGAAGCTGGTGACGGATCCGATGGAAAAACTGGCGGGAGCGGCGGTTCGGTTAAGTCCTTGCTGTTCACGTCGGTCAATGGTGTGGTCACCGACACGGTCACGCTCAATTCAGGACGCGGTGGCGATGGACTGGCGGGCAGTGCGGGCAATGGTGGAACCGTGGCTGGAATCAGTTTGATTGATGCGGATTTATTTGGATTCACCATCAATGACAGCAGCATGGGCAAGGGAGACGGCGGAAACAGCACGGGAAGCAAAGGCGGTGCAGGCGGCAGCGTCAGCGATGTGAAAATCACGGATTCAGGTTTTGGAATCGCAGTGCAGCACGCCAATCTTTACAGCGTGCGTGGAGGTAATGGAGGAGATGGAGACAAGGGCGGTGGAGCGGGCGGATCGCTCACGAACATGACGTTTGCAGGAGCAGGAATTGAAGTGGAGGCAAACTCTGGTGATGGTGGCAATGCGATGATCACAGGTGCCGGTGGCAAGGCTGGCAGTATCATTCACGGGGAGTTTTCTTCGCAGGGCACCGTGCTCAAGACAGCCGCAGGAGTCCCCATGCAGGTGGCCGCCAACAGTTTTGTTAGAGCCGGCATCGGCGGCGATGGAGCGGGCTTGCATGGTGCAGGGGGGCTGGGAGGAAGCATCGCGCAGGTCGAGGTGGATGCACAGGGAACCGTAGTCATTGCCGCAGGTGATGGTGGCAACGGAACAGGGGCTGCGCCGGGAAATGGCGGCAATGTTAATTTTTCAGGACTGTTTGCCACATCTGGCGACGGGACAATGACCGCTGGCAATGGCGGTGCCGCTGGCACGCGCTCTGCCAATGGCGGCAGCATTTCGGGAATTTCAGACGATCTGCTTTCCGGAGTTTTCGCCGCAAACAATGTCAATGTTAAGGCAGGTGACGGCACCAATGGCGGCTCTGGCGGCTCGATTAAATTTTTCGGCTACGGAAGCACTGCGTCAGCGCTTCTGCCCACGCCAATCGGCGACATCAATATCCTCGCTGGCAATGGTTCGCAATCCGGCGACGACCGCTATGTGGGATCAGGCGGTTCTATTACCAACGTCAACGGCTCTGTGAGTTTCACAAAGAATACAAAGACGCTCATTCAAGCGGGAGCGGGAGGTTCCACACCCAAGAAGGGTGGGGCTGGTGGAAATATCACCAATTTGTCGCTCCAGCGTGGCGGCAATCCCGGCGTGGAGGTTGAGATTATTGCGGGTGACGCGGGCGATTCACTGCTCGGCGGAGCGGGTGCCAAAGGTGGAAGTGTCAACGGAGTCACAGTGATTGATTTGGATGCGCAGGCCATTCTTCGCCACATCACAGGCGGTGATGGCGGCGATGCAGCAAAGAAAGGCGGAACTGGTGGAAGCGTGACCAACGTGAATGTCGTAAATCACGACATCGGTTTGCGCAACGGAGTGCCGTATGGCTATGATTCGATGGGCGGTATTTTCGCTGGCGACGGCGGTAACGCGCTTGTCAAAGGACTTGCCGGAAATGTTACCAGCATTACCGCAGACGCCATCGGCTCCATTGTCGCAGGCCGCGGGGCAGCGCCAAAACTCGTCAACAAAGTCGAGAACATCTACCTGAACGATTCCAATCTGCTCATCGAAAACGAGGGCGCCTTTGAGCCCAATGGAATACCCGGCATTCAAGAAGAGCAGCGATTCACGCCAGCCAGCGGCTATCCGTTCCAGATTTCTTTCGGCGGCATCAAAACTATACTTTTGGAATCAGGCAGCACTCAGACCGAAGTGCAGGATGCGCTAAACAACATACCATCCATCAATAATGTGGGTGGTGTCACCGTCACTCAGGCGGTCGGCAGCAAGACTTACAAAGTCACCTTCAATCAGCCGGGAGACCAGCCTCCTCTTCATATTACGAATCGGCTCAATACATTTGAATTAGTCCGTGGAGCATTCGCGCCGCCGATACAAGAGGTTCAATCCGTCCGTATTGATCCCCTGCAATTCAAGGGCGTTTATGCCAGTTTTGGTTTTGCATTGAACAGTTACTTCTTCCCCGACGCTTCGCAACTCACGGCAGCCAAGCTCGAAGCGGGATTGGATACTTTGACGAGCGGCGTTGCGGTTGTTGCCGAGGCTAACAACACATTCCAGATCACTTTCGACAACCCTCTGAATCAGCAGTTGATTCAGTTCGACGCGGACAAACTGCCGGATGGTCTAGCGACTCAGGTTCGCGATGGCGCGGATCCGAGTAAAATTGTTTACATCAACGCTGGCGAACGCACGGTCCCTTTGGCCAAGGATGCCGCACCGGGTGAAGTGGCCAATGCCCTCAACGCATTGCCCTCGATCATGGTGGCAGGCGGAGTCACAGCCACAGCACTTCTTCCAAATGGATACCGCTTTGAATTCAAAAATGCTGGCGACAACCCGCAGATCACGGCAGAGGAAGTCGCGAATCTAAGTGCAACCGAGGAATTGAAGGGAGAGCATGATACGCAACTCCGTGTGACCGAACTCGTCCAAGGTGATGCGGCAAAGCAGGTGCAGGAAGTCCAGACGGTGCAGATTGACTCCAGAGTGCTCGGGAGTGTCACGGTGAACTTTGGTTCAAGCGCAACGTCCTTCACCAATAAATCGGAGATCACCGCCGCCACCCTCGAGACGCGATTGAATCTTCTGGCCAATATTGCCGCCGCCGGCGGTGTAACGGTGGTCGCGCAGTCTGGCGATATTTTCCAGATTACATTCAATCAGCCGGGCGATCAGATACCGATCAATTTTGAGGGAAATGATCTGCCACTTGGCTATGCCGCGCAGGTTCAAGATGGAACATTTTTGACTTCAGAGATTCAAAAATTCACAACGAACCCCAGTGTGAAATTAACATCTGGATTCCAGATCACATTTGGAACAGACAAAACCAATTTCCTCGTTGCGACCAGCACGGCTGCTGATGTGGAGACTGCGTTGAACAGTCTGCAGTCTGTCATTGATGCAGGCGGAGTCACTGTAGCCCAAGATGCAGCCACCCAGACTTTCACGGTCACTTTCAACCAAACTGGAGATCAGCCACCGCTTTACGTGTTGAACAAGGATAGTTCGAACAACAATGTAGTTCTGCCGCTCTTTGGCACTTCCGTAAGGGATATCCACGGCTTTTTCGACCCTCAGGATCCCAATGCTCCCAAGGCCCAGGAGGTTCAGTTGATCACGGTGGATCCTGTCGCCAGCGGATTCTTTTACCTGACCTTCGCGGGTAACGGAACCGTGGGCATACCAATACCCGAGGCTACCTCACTGATTCCATTGAAGACTGCATACGCACTGTCTGTGGGCGCAGTTGAAGATGCACTCAATGCACTCCCCTCAATCACTGCTGCGGGAGGAGTTACTGTCACCGTTCCGAATGGCGAAACGTATTACAAAGTTACTTTCAATGTGGAGGGAGCACAGCCTCTCTTTATCAACACGGCCATTGAGGTGCCGCAGGTTGTGACCGAAGCCATTCACGGCGTGAATCGTGCGGATGCCAATGAGGTTCAGTCCATCGCTTACAATCCGGACGGCAAATTTAACGTCACCTTCCCAGTGAACCTTGCTGCGTCGGAAGACATTCAGGGTTCTTTTGCTGGTGCTGAACAGCAACTGCTCGATCTCAAGGCTGTCGAGGCTATTTCTGGCGCGTCATTTGTCTTAAAGTTTGGTGCTGACACGACGGGTTCTCTGCCTTCGAGCGCAAGCGCGGCGGATATCGCAACAGCACTGAATACGCTGCAAAGCATCACAGACGCAGGCGGTGTCACCGTTACGCTCGATAGTCCCGGTGTATTTAGATTCACTTTCGGCAGTCTGGTGGATCAACTCCAAGTCATCAGCGGCACCGTGACTGGCTCCGAGAAGACCGTGGATGTGAGTGGCAACGATACGCCTGCAAACGTCGCTCAGTCGTTGCAGACGGCACTGAACAATCTGCCGTCCATCGCCGCCGAGGGCGGAGTAACAGTTGCGGTGTCGGATACTGATACTCTGAATGTGATTTTCAATACGAATGGCACGAAGCCGTCCCTGACCGCTGTCAGCAACGTCAATGAAATCCAAAGCATCGCTCTTTATTCTGCGGGCGAATACTCATTAACTTACGGTGCAGACACAACGCCGCGTCTGCCTGCGGGATCGACACCTGACGATGTCAAACATGCACTCGAAAACCTGCCCGGCTTCCCCGCTGGCGGTGTGACGGTCACCAACGGCGTGAATAATGATTTCACACTCACGTTCAACGATTCCGGTGATTTCACCTCGATCAAGGCCCAGCAATTTCTCTCTGTGGATGCCAGCACTTTTCAGAATGGAACGCCTGATCCTGCCGGCATTCGGGAGAAGCAGGACATCACCCAACCGCATAGATATCTCTTTGTGCAGACGAAAGTGGCGGTGGCCAACTACGCAGCAGCCTTTAGTGATGTCACCGATTTCAATCCTCAAATCTTTAAATGGACGGATTCCAATAGTAATGGTCTCTACGATTTCGGTGAGGTTCCGACAGACGGCATCATCGCTGCCAAAAACTACAACGCTGCTCTCACCAGCTTCATCCCCGAGGCGCGTTATGTTGGCGGAGAATTCAACTTTGTCGAAACTACGCATGGCGATGTCGGCACAGCAGAGGTGGAGACGTTCACCATCAAGGCGGATAAATTCACTCTGGTATTCGGTGGCGACCAGACGGTGTTGATATCTGGTAAAGCCAAGGCAACCGCCGTTGCCAAGGCATTGAATGCTCTTCCCTCCATCATCAACGCAGGTGGTGTGAACGTGACTTCCAGTGTGGCCGACACATTTACCGTTATCTTCAATGCGCCCGGTGAGCGGGATCCGATTCTCGCGCCGTTCTTCTACGACTTTAACAACATCCTTCACTAAGCATCGAAGAACCGAAGTTGAAAACTTTCCAACCTATGTCCCGGATGAAAATTCAAAACTCCTGCATCGAACCTCTCGAAGCGCGCATCGCCCCGGCGGCGATCGTCACTTATCCAGAACTCATTAATGCCAAATGGCGGGCCGCCACCGTGGGATCGCCAATTGAACTTCACGCGGGCGAAGGCCTCAGCACGCTCGGAGACAAATCCGGCAGCTATCTCCTGTTTGTTGAAAAGGGAAACTGCATAGTTTTCACCACCGATCTCAACAACAACAACCGGATAGATACGAATGAAATCACAGGTATCTCTGCTGGCGACGGACTCCGTTTGATTTCGTTTGTGGATATCCACGGCGACATCGTTACCAACCTCGTTGAAAAGACCGTTGGCAACAGCACATTCCTCTCACTCACCGACTCGGATCGGAATCCCTCCAATGATGATCCGCGACTTCAAGGCGACGGACGGGTTGTTCTGCCCAACACCATTGAAAAAATCGAGTTTCGCCCGCTAGCAATTGCAGATATTCCGGATCAGAATGGAGATGGTGCAGTAGACGCCACTGACCTTGCTTTACGGACAGTGAGCTGGAGTTCCTATTCGCTCTTCGGCAGTATCATTGCCGGCGGCGGATTTGGCGCGGATGACGGAGGTCTTCTTTTCAACGGTCCTGCGGATGATCGCTATCTTGCCACTGCGGATGCGATCTATGTTGGGAGCGCGGTTTCCGGCAAGTATTTCAGCTTCGGAACGTCCAGTGAATACATCGCGGCAGGAGTTCGATTTGGCAACGACACCAACGGCGTGATTGTGCCCTTTGTCCCACCGAGAGGGCAGGCCGGTGCCAGCATTAATACCGTCAACGGCAGCGGCCCGTTTAACCTCGGTGTTTTACAAGCGGGAAATGGCGGCATCGGAGCGCCAGGTGGAAACATTCTGAACGTCGCCATGAACCACGATGACACCGGCGGCTACAGCATCATTGCCGGCGATGGAGGCAGTGGACCGAGTGGCGGGGATGGCGGTTCCATTTTGAATTTCAGCGATAACGGTTCGACTACGGGCTATGTATTCATTAGTTCGGGTTCCGGTGGATTCGGTGCGACCGGGCGCGCTGGCAGCGGCGGCGATGGCGACTTCGGCACCATCGATCTGAGAGGTGATGTGCATATTCTTCTTGGCAACGGCGGCACCGGTTTCACCGCAGGCGGGAATGGAGCCAGTCTTGCCAAGGCCGTTTTGACTGAGCCAGCCGGCGTTGTGGACCCGAACACGGGGGCGGAGTCTTTCACCCAAGTCAAGGGAACCAACGGATTTGGAACTACGCATTATCCGGACTCCTCAGTGGCAGGCCACTACAATGCCAACAATATTGGCACCCATCTTACGGTTGATTTTGACAACGACGGCGTCGGCGATTTCGTCTATGTAACGGGTGCTGATTCAACCTCGGGCGGAGTTGGTTCAAATTCACAACTCGTAGTTTTGCTCGGGGCACCGACGACCGACCCTGCCTTTCCGGGCTATCGCACAGTGACTGCACCCGATGGAACAAAGGCGGACGGGATATCTCTCAATGGCCCCCGCAATCCTGAAGCACTGGCAGTTGCCGACGTGAACGGTGACGGCCATCCGGATATCGTGACCGCTTCCAGCGACCCCGGCGGCAGCGGAGATGTGATGGTGTTTCTCGCCAAATTTGAGGACACCAATAATGACGGCGTGCTCACCGCCACGGAAGATCTCAATCACAATGGTGTGGATGATTTCCTCGGTTTTTGGGAGCCGCGTCACAGCACTTTGCCGATTATTTCCGGCGGCACAGAAACCATGCACGTTGAAAAAATCACAGTTGGTGATTTCGATGGCAATGGGCGTCCCGAAATTGTCGTTGGCGTCAGCTACAACGGCGACAGCCGTGCGGTATTTCTGACCGCCGACATGGAGAAGGATCCGGTGAGTCAACAGTTTGAATACACGGGCCAGTTTTTTGCCGACTACGGAACCAAGGCAGTTCTTGCGTCTGTTGGTGGCAGGAACATCAGTGTGCCAGCGGTGACCTATGTGCCTTATTATCCCGAATTCAAACCAAATCCACCCTATACGGGTTTGATATTGGAAGCCAGTTCCTTGGATACAAGTTCTTCGACTCATGATGTGCTCTTTTTTGGGTGGCAGGGAACCCGTTTTGTTTCAGTGCTTGAGTGGACTGCCCATAGTGAAGCAAATCCACAACCCCGCCCGGCTTTCTCTGACAGCCCATTTTTCAACGGCAGTATTTACGACATGGGATTGGATTTTGTTCCGCCAGCGTCATTCATTCCTTTTGCTCTGCATGACTTCACCGTAGCAGACTTGAATACTGATGGCATCGCCGATCTCGCCGGTATCAGCCTGCCATACAAGAATAAATACTGGTATATCAACTGGTCCATTGGTGATGGCTTTGGCGACAGTGTAGGTATTTCCGTTGCCAATCCTGAACAATATTCCCTCCACACCATTCGCAGCATGGATGCTGACGGCGATGGCAACCCGAACGAGATATTGCTGCTTCATGCTCCGAATGGGAACACCGAGTTGAGCTATGGCATTTTTGCGAATGGTTTCAGTCTCGCGAGTATTTCTGGGCGGCCGACCATGGGATTGGTTGGAGATCAAACGAAGGCTGGTTTTGTGGATTCGCGGCCGATTTTTGTCGGCAGTTCCACGGCGACGGTTACCGAGTCTGATTCTGTGTCTCAGGCCAGAGATTCTTTTTACCTTGATGGCACTTTTGCAGAACCGATCCACGCTCTTATTAATTTCAGCCTTACTATCGCAGCTGGGGATGGGGGAAGTTCGCTTCAGGGCCGTGGAGGAGTAGGCGGATTTTTGGGTGGCAAGAGTTCGCTCACGGATGTGATTGATCCAGTTACAGGCCAGCCTGTTCTTGATCCCGCTACTGGCAAGCCGGTGCAAAATATCGTGGGTGCCATTGATGTGGAAACTACCATCCACTTTACTGCGCTGGGTGGAAAAGGAGGCGACGGATTTTCGAGTGGAGGAGCTGGCGGTTTTGTTTCAGGCGTAGTTGTTCGTGGTGGTTCCGGTCACAAACTTCTTGCCGGCGACGGCGGACGCGGGGTTTCCGGACTAGGCGGGGCGGGAGGAAGCCTTGTTTCCAATTCGGTCGAATCCATTAGTGTTGATACGGTTTTTGGAACCATAACTCCTCCGACGATCATTGCGGGTGATGGTGGTGTTGGTCGTATTGGAGGATCGGGCGGATCGGTGATCGGCAACGGCACCAGTTTCTTTGACATCGAGGCATCGGCAGCGGATGTCTACTCAGGCGACGGCGGCATCGGCACGCGGGGAGGGGGTAACGCGGGCAACATTAGCGGTCTATTGACCTCCATCGTGAATCCGAAGCTGGCATTGCCAAGTTATATCAACTTTACTGCCGGCAAAGGAGGCGACACAGTTTTTGGCAAAGCTGGCAATGGCGGCAGCGTCATTAACAGCAGCCCGGCATCCGGCACTCAACTGGACGGAGACATTAAAGTTCTGGGTGGCGATGGTGGCAAGGGATTCACGGGAGGAGATGGCGGGTCCGTCGTGAATTTTGTCAACCAGCCCGACGGCAGCGACATTGCATTTAACCCTGCATTTACCAGCTTCCTTGCCGGTAATGGTGGCAAGGGCACTTTCGGCGGCGGCGGCAAAGGTGGAAATGTCAACGGCATCATGACGCCAACACTCGGCAATACGGATGCTTTACCGGACTACTACCGCTTCGTCTTCTCGCGTGCCATCGCAGGTGCAGGTGGATCGAGTTCCAGTTCAAAGGGCGGCGATGGAGGAAATGTTTCCAATATTATCACCAACTCACAGCAGGGCGGATGGGTATTTGTGGGCGGTGCGGGCGGGAAAGGACTGATTCTTGGCGGCGCAGGCGGAGGAGTTAACAACGTGAGTGTGTCGCTTGGTGCATCCACTTACTCAAAAGCCCTCTTCATCGGCGGTGCGGGGGGCAACGCCGGTGCCTTCGTCCCGAACATTGGGGATCCTGCGCCAAATCAAGCACGCAACCAATTTGGCGGACGAGTTGGACATGGCGGTGACGGCGGCAGCGTTTCCGGAATCACGCAGACCAATGCGATTGCAGCACACATTGATATAATCGCTGGCGACGGCGGCGATGCCATTCACTACGGAACCCCGCTGGATAAGCCGAAAACAACCTTTGTCGGAAAAGGCGGCTCCGTTCTGAACATCACCCTTGCTGGTGAGGCTGGCAATATGGACGCATCGGTTGGAATCAAGAGCTACAACGACATTTTAGCGGGAGAAACGGTTGCAGATTTCGTGAAGACCAGATTGGAGGCTCCTCTCGGAAAATTGGAATATTTAACCGACGGCGTTGGCAATGTCGGCATCGTGGTCGGCGCTGCGGGTCGCAACAAAGGGATCATCCTCGATCCGTTTGGCGCGCCCTATACCTATCGCAGTCTTTCGGCACGCTATGGCGTCAATGGCTCGCTTGTAGATTTCACCGCCCGAAACCTCATGTCCGCCGTGGCAGGAAATGTGGATCGCATTGCCTCTATCCAACTCGTCAAGGGCCTCAACATCGCCCAAAACGTGGGTGTGGATAAATTAGGTGGCGACTATTTGGATCTGAGTGGCGCTCCGACTGTCAGCCACGAGCCTGTGCTTGATGGCCGCAATATTGATGGCGGCATAGTTGCCAAAAAATATCTGGACGATCTTGGTCAAACCGTCCCGCCGCCACAAAACGGATACATCCGATAAGTCTGTTATCCGTAGCGTAGCGCCTCGATAGGCTCCACGCGGCTGGCCCGCCATGCCGGGTAGATTCCGCTGACGACGCCGATAATCACAGCGAAGCTGAAGCTGGCAAAAGCGGCTTGCGTGTTCACAATGGCGATGCTGTCGCCGTCGGTGGCGAATTCGATGAACCTCATGAGGCCGAAAGACATGGCGAGACCCAGTAGGCCACCGAACACGGCAATGACGGAACCCTCGACGATAATTTGCGTGAAAATGTGACCGGCTTTCGCGCCGACAGCGCGCCGCACACCAATCTCGCGGATGCGCTCGGTGATACTCGCGAGCATGATGTTTGTAATGCCGATGCCGCCTACCACCAGTGCAATGCTCGCGATCAGCACGCCGACGAAACGGGTTTGCTTCGTTTGTTGTTCGATGGTGTCGCTCCATTCCTGTCGGGTATCAAAAGCAAAATCCTCAATACTCCGGTGAGTGCCGAGGAGGATGTTGTGCACTTCTTCAATCGCGGCCTGCATATTCTGTGGGTCTGCAACTTGAAGAGCGAGTTCGTCTATTTTGTAATTAGGTCCGGGATCGTCTTTTAGCAGTCCGCTCGGATTGGGAGTGCTGGCCGTATTGCTGGTAGATGAGGTGCTCGAACTCTTGGAACCTCCGGCACTTTTAAAGTCGTAGAACATCGTCGTGAATGGGATGAGGACGGTGAGATTTTTTTGGTCGTAAGGGTTCCAGCGTTTTCCAAATATTTGCTTGGGCGGCGGGCGACCCTCGTTACGGGCACGTTTGGCCTCCTCGCTTTCATAGTGCTCAAGCACTCCAATGACCCTGAAGGGGCGACTGTTCATCATGATGATTTCGCCGATGGGTTTTACGTCCGGAGTCTCCGGCCACAGCATTTGGATAATCTTGGTTCCAATGATGCAGACGTGTGCGGCCTCATCGAGGTCGAGCTGGCAAATGTTGCGTCCCGCCTGGAGATGATGATTTTGAATGGTGAGATGATCCGGCCAGACTCCGCGAATGGTGTAACGGAAATCGTGACCGTCACGGCGAAGCAGTGCAGACTGATCGTAGACGGGTTCGACTGCCGAGGTGAACTTTGATTGCTTCCGGATCGCCTCCGCATCTGCGAGCGTGCGGCCGGGTGAAAGCTCGGCGATGTTCACTTGTTCAGCAGGCACCTCCTGTGGTGTGACGATTACACGCTCTATGCCACCGAGCATGTTGAGAATTTCGCGATTCTTTTTAGCAAGACCTTCAATGAGTGCGAACGTGGTCAGCAGGCTCGCGACCCCGAGGATAATGCCGAACATTGTGAGGACGCTCCGGAATTTGTGTGAAAGAATCTCGCGGATTCCTATGGTGAGGCTGTTCCAGAAATTCATGGCGCTATTGCGGCGGCGGAATACACCGAGTTGTTCACGATTTTTCCATCGCGCATGACGATTCGGCGCGCGGCGTTCGCAGCGATTTCATTGTCGTGTGTGACGAGGACGATGGTGCGGCCCTGCTCGCTGAGTTCGCGGAAGAGCGCGAGAATGGTTTTGCCGGTGGCGGAATCGAGATTTCCGGTGGGCTCGTCGGCGAAGACGATTTTCGGATTGTTCACGAGCGCACGCGCGATTGCCACGCGCTGCATCTGGCCGCCGGAAAGCTGAAGCGGGGTATTCTTTGCACGATTGCTGAGACCGACGCGCTCGATGGCTTCGAGCGCATGTTTGCGGCGCTCCTTTTTGCTCAAGCCCGAGTAGATCATCGGCAGCTCGACATTTTCGAGCACGTTCATTTTCGCGAGCAGATTAAACGCCTGAAAGACGAAGCCGATTTTTTTGTTTCGCATCTCGGCGAGCATTCCGTCGCTCGCTCGCGAGACATCCGTGCCGTCAATGATCACGCGACCGGTCGTCGGAATGTCGAGGCAGCCGAGCAGGTGCATCAGCGTGCTCTTCCCACTGCCGCTGGGCCCGACGATGGCGCAGAATTCGCCCGGCTCAATGGAGAGATCCACCCCGTCGAGGGCGTGGATTTCCTGTTCGCCGACGCGGTAATGCTTGGTGACTCCTGTCAGTTCAATCAGCGGCATAATCCAATGTGGCGTGTGAGCGCGGACGCATCGTGCTGCGCTGATATTTGTGCGCTAGGAGCGTTTTCTCGGCACGCGCTCCGGTTCGTTGAGCAGGATTTTTTCGCCCTCCGCGACTCCCTGCAAAATTTGTGCGTGCTCAGTGTTGGAGACGCCGACTTTCACCACGCGCTTCTCGGTTTTTTCTCCGGCGAGGACATAGACGACGCGCGAGTTGCCTTCCCCGCGAAACACGGCGCCGACCGGCACCGCGACGGCGTCAGCCACATGGGCGATGGGGATGTTCATTTGCACCGTCATGCCCGGGCGAAGGCGTTCGCTTGGCTTGTCAATAAGCGCCTGCACTGTGAAGCCCTTGACGTTGTTTTTCAAAGTGGCGACCGGGGCGATAAAAAATATCTCCGCATCCATCTCCTCGTCCTTGATGGATTCGGCGGTGAGTTTCACATCCTGCTTGAGTGCGAGTTTTCCCACGTCCGCCTGATTCACGTGAGTTTCGACGAGCAGTCTGGAGAGATTGGCGATGGTCATCAAGGTGGTGCCATTGTTCACGCTTGCTGCGGGGATGACGACCTGCCCTTCGACAACGGGCACGGTGAGCACTGTTCCGTCGCCGGGCGCGATGACCTTGGTTTTTGAGAGCTTGTCCTCGACGATTTGCTTTTTGCGCTCCGCACGGTCGAGTGCGTTTTGCGCGATTAGGAATTCGGACTCCAGATTGTCAAATGCCTCCTTGCTCAGAAGTTTTTGCACAAAGAGATCCTTTGCGCGTTCATAATTTTTTTGGGCTTTGTTCAGGGAAAGCTTCGTCCCTTCGATATCCGCTACCGCACTGTCACGCTCGGTGAGGATGTCGCGGTCGTCAATTTGCACGAGAACATCGCCAGTCTTCACCTGTGCGCCGGGGATAGCATTGAGTTTCAAGATGCGCCCGCCGACCTCGGGTTTGACATCGAGTTGCGAGGTTGGCTGCACATCGCCGCTGACCAGCACAGAGTATTCGATGTCGTGCTTTCCAACGAGCGCAGTCATTGGGTTTGCCGCAGGCGCGTCTGTTGGTTTCGCGCTGAATTCGAACCAGTGCTGTTTGCGGGCATACCAGATTCCGGAGCCAATGGCGCTCACGAGAAGCAGGAGCAAAAGTTTTTTCATGTAAAGTTATGTGGTCTGTCGGCTATACGCCGTCCGGCAGTCCATGGGTTGTGTTCATACGTCTGCCAGAAAGACAACCCGGCGCATGTCCTGTCTTTAGCAGGTATGTGTGTATTTTCACACGTCAAAATGTGGGTGTTCACCCCGCCTGTCCGTTTCCTTGCAAATGCAGGTGCGCTTTCGGTCACGGCGGCGCTTGGGTGCGGCAAAAGAAAAAAGGATGTTGAGCGATGGTGCCGGGCTGTGCCCGACCGCAATCCACTCAACATCCTCAATTTTCTGACGCGCTATGCGACGCGCAAATGTGTGTTAGTTCTTCGAAGCCGTGGAACCTCCGCCGATGGCCACGATGCGGAAGCCGTAGTGGGGCCACTTGCCGCAGTAGTCATCGTAACGGGTGCCAGCCTGCATGTAGCCGGGGTTGTCGTTTTGATACCACGAACCGCCGCGTAGACCCCATTTGTCACCGCTCTTGGTGTCGTTGAACTCCCACGCATTGCCGCCTTGGTCGAAGGTGCCGTAGGCGGATGCGGAATTCTTGAAGTTGCCGCCATCGCTAGGCCCGCCGGTGTTGATGTTTGCCTCGGGCGCGTCTTCAGATTTCGCAGGATAGCTCCAGTAGCCGCCGCTGGTGCCTTTCTTGGCGTCATAGTATGCGGCTTTATACCATTCGTTCTCGCTGGCGATGACCCACGAAACGGTTTTGCCCGCTGCGAGAGTTGCGTGGTTTGGGACGGTGACGGAATCGCTGCTGATTTTGTAGCTGCCGTTCTCGGTGTCAGCGGAGCCCTTGCCGTTGGTGAGCCAGTTCGCGAAACGCGCCGCACTTTGAGGCGTAATGTAGCCAATTGGCTTTTTGGCCCAGCCGTCCTTGACGCTGTAGCTGTAGGTGCCGTCGCTGCCGCTGCGGGAGATGCCGCCGTATTCGCCGTCCATGCGGCCGTCGTAAAGCGAGTGCGAGTCGGTCTTGGCGACTGCGTTGAGGAATTCGCAATACTCGGCGCAGTTCACTTCGAATTTGCCGATCTTGTATTCGTAGGCGACGGCGCCGTAGCCGCTCACGTCGGAGATGTTGCCGGGGTTGCCGACGGGGACGAGCGCAGGCAGATCGCCGGCGAAAACATTCACGCAAAGCAGGCAGGCTGCGATGGGCAGAAGGTTGATTGAAGGTTGATTCAGTTTCATTTTTCTTATTTGTTGGTTGTAGTATTTAGTTGGCTCAAATCGGGTTTGAAATGTTCGCGTGTGAGCGAAATATCCTTCGTGGAGCCTTCTTTCAATCGGGCGCACCTCGCTTCGTTAGGCTATTTTTTGAACTCTTCGAGAATAATCTTCACTGCCTCCTCGCGGCGTCCTGCCTATCTGCCAAAAGGAGGAGCGCCGTCGGGTGGGGCGGGACGGTATTCGTCGGGCGTGATTTTTCCGTCGCCGTTTTGGTCGAGGGCTTTGAGGCTTTGCGGGGCCTTGGAGATTTCGTCGGCGTCTATGATGCCGTCTTTGTTGAGGTCGAGGGCGTCGAGCACAGGCTGGCTGGGGCCGCCAGGAAAGCCAGGGCCACCTTCAAGGATTCCTCGCGGCGGGCCGCCGAACGATGCGGGGCGTTGTCCGCCACCCGGACCGCCGCCGGGCGGGCGGTCTCCTTTTGCGAAGCTGCGGTCGGGGACGCCGTGCCACTGGCGGGGGATGAAGGGAAATTCGCTGGTGACGCAGTAGTAGTAGGTGCCGTCGGGAAATTCCGGCGTCACTCCGGTGCGCCCGTTGTTTTCGTCGAGGTCGCCGCCGTCTTTCACATACTCGAAGTCCTGTGTGAAGCGCCCGTCGTAGTTTCCGCCGGGGCCGTTTTCCTGCGCGGGTCGCGCGCCTTTTTTCAAGCGGTAGCTGGATTTCATTTTGCGAAGTGCGCTCTTCGCGTCCTTCGCATCGGTGTGGGCCCAACTTGTGTAGAGCGGGAAACCATCTGCCGCCCAGCCGATGAGCAGCATTTTTTTATCGTCGCCGCCGAGCCGCGCGACGAGACCGGTGGGCAGCGCGTGATAATGGTATGCGCCGGTGGGCTGCACGTGTGCGTTGTGTTCGTCGAGACCGAGATTGAGGAAGCCGGTCGCGGCTTCGTAGCGCCAGCCGGAACGCGGATCGTTGTTCCATGTCTCGCCGGTGCCGGGCTCGAAAGGCACGCCGTTCAGCGCGACTCCCCACCACCAGCCACCGCCAAACGTAGGCGTGGTGGCGGCGACGGGTTTGAGCGGAACGCGAAACGTGTAGCTCTGCGGCGCGGCGGTGTTCGGATTGCCGCGCCGTGGAAATGCGCCGGGCGCGTGGTCGGGCCAGCCGTTGGATTTGATGACGCGGTAATCGCCTTCGATGGTGATGCTCACTTCATTCTTCGCGGCGGTTGTCGGCGTCTGCAAAGTGCGTCCCGTCGTAGGCATCGCTTGCGCGAGGAAAAATGCGGGCGTGCTGTAAGGCGACGCGCCATCTTCATTGTGGCCGGGATGGGCAAACGCCGCCGCACCCGTGGCTGCGAGCGCAGCGAGTGCGAAAAAAGTTTTGCGACGAACGAATGAAATCATGTTTCCAGCGAAGTGGCGAGTCCACCCAGTGTGGACGAAAATGGAGCGCCCCACAAACAAAGAGCGGCGCCGGTGCTGACGCTACTCCGTGCTTTGCGGGTGATTGCACTATAGTTTAATCGCAGGAGCCTGCGGGCTGTTTCCACCACCTTGCGGACCACCCTGCGGACCACCTTGCGGACCACCTTGCGGACCACCTTGCGGACCACCTTGCGGACCACCTTGCGGACCACCTTGCGGACCACCATGCG
>CAIYUV010000294.1 GCA_903929475.1 uncultured Spartobacteria bacterium | reverse complement strand
GTTCCCCTTGATCGCTTCGAGGGCGACGCGGGCCTTAAATGCGGCTTCGTGCCGCTTACGTTTTTGTTTCATATTTTGGTGGTTCTGTGGGTTGTGTTTGAACACGCCTTCCACCGCCATTTTATAGCTTAGCCCCTGGCCCGAATTTCGGGGTCCACCTCAAAGCCAATCACTTAATATAGCTCTGTATGGATTGTTTTTCATTTAGAAATGATATGTGGATCTTTAGCTGATGATGTATGAATCGATATAAACATTAGTGCATCCCGCAGGGGTTTTCGAGCAAGGAATCAAATGCATATCAACTCCGCGAGGTTGGCGCTGACGAGCACCAGTTCGACCTTTTTCGCATCCAGCTTGAGGGCGCTGGCCACGGCAACACGATAGATGTTTAATTGCTTCGTGTAGAGTTTAAGAAGACTTGCTACGTCCTGAACGCGGTCGGTCTTGAAATCGATCACCACGGCTTTTGTAATTACCCCGGCGGCGTTTCGCCGCAATAGCAGGCGATCAATGACGCCGCTCCACCACGTATCCCCCTCGATGAACTCCACCGGCAGTTCGCGCAGCGCCTCATCATTCGCATTCTCCTGCGTAAATAAGGCCAGAATCTCCGGGGTGCTCAGACATTTCTTCACGAGAGAGACCGCATCCGGCACACCACGAAGTGGCAGTCCGGGCTCCCACCATTCGATTTGTTCGAATACTTCGTGAACTGCGATGCCGAATTCCTTTCCGCCGCTGCCTCCCGCACTGGGGCTTGTGGGCACCAATGCTTCGTGCCCGCCATCGGATGGACGGCGGCGTTTTCGCCTTGGTTTTTGTGGCGGCAATTTTGGCGAAGAGGAAACATCCACCGGTGCCGCCTCGCTCGCTTGAATGCCCTCGGCGAAATCGCGCGCTCCGTGTTCCCAGTATAAAACGGCTCCTTCGCAGATGGGTTCTTGATGTTGTGTTTCAGGCGACTCTGAGTTTCCGGGCAGCGCCTCAAGAATCCACTCCCGCGCCGACGATGACCTGCGTGGTTTTTCCGCGTTCAAGATTACGAATGTCGCCTCCTTGGCGCGGGTCAGGGCGACATAGAGAACACAGAGAGCCTCCATATCCTGATTTGCATTCTGCTCGCCTGCGATTTTTTCCAGGGAGCTGTCCCATGCCTGCAACCACTTCGGCGGATAGACGAGGCAGCCTTTCGGGCAGCCTCGCGAATCACGGCGGATCAGGATTTCGTCACGATTGCCCCCCTCGTAGTCGAGGTCCGGCAGGAACACGACATCAAAGCCCAGCCCCTTTGACTTATGAATTGTCATGACGTGAATGGCTCCCGCTGCCGCCGTCTCGCGCACGGCAAGTTTTTCCAAAGTCGCGAGCCAGTCGGAAAGGACAAGATGCACGCCGCTCAACTGCGCCGTTTGAGTGACGTGGTGCAGACAATATTGTGCGTAAGGGTCGGTCTGTGTTTCCGCCAGCGCCGTGCACCACTCCTGCGTGACCTGCGCCGCGCCGGTCATGGTGACGCGCTTGCGCCAGTGGCTCCAAACTTTTCCATGGGCGATCTCCGCATCCGCCCCCTCGCGACGTAATGGCTGCTCAAGAACTTTCCAAAGCGGAGTCAAGCTGATGTGACCGGCAGACAGTGTATCGGCTGGAAATGCAAGCCAGCGAAGGGCGGCTACCACGGCGGCCACCACGGGGGATTGCTCTGCAAGCGTTGCAACGCCCTCCACCATCACCTGTGCGACACCATGAGAGCGCAGCCATTGGGCGATGGCCTGCGCATGGTTGTTTTTTCGAGTCAGTATCGCGCAGGTCAAACCGCGTTCGAGCGGGCGGACTTTCTTCAACACGGATTTGATTGCTGCGGCTTGCGCGGCGAGTTTGTCGCTGAAATTCCCCCCGCTCTCCGTCTCGCCACTTTCCTCTTCGTCGACTTCGGATTTTGCGACCAGGAGCACGGCGGAATAGCCCGGCTTGGATTTTCGATTTTCAGAGGATGCGTGCTGGTCGTATCGCCATCGGGCCAGCGCATCGGGCGAAAAATGTTCTGGATTACGAAGGGCCTGATTTTTCTCCGGGGCACAAATGCGATTTACCAGCTCCAGCACCGACGGACGGGAGCGCCAGGATTCTGCCATGATAAGCTCCTGAAACGCGCCGCTATATTCGTTGACCAACTCACTGAACAGACGCGGTTCGCCGCCGCGCCATCCGTAGATGGATTGTTTCGGGTCGCCGACAACGAACACGGACTTGTGTCCGCTGCTGTCTTGTATGGCTTCGTCAATCCACGGTTTGAGCACACCCCACTGCAGACGGCTCGTGTCTTGAAACTCATCAAGCAGCCAGTGATCGAATTGTTGATACCAGCGGAATGCAAGCATGGTAAGCGACGCGCGTGCGGTTTCGCCCGCGCGATTCTCGTCCAGCAAGAGCGGCAGATCAGCGAAGGTTAAACGGCCCTTCCTTCGCGCCATCTGCTCGTAATGTTTTTCGTAGCTCGCGACAATCGCATGGATGGCGCCGGTTTTCCGCGATAGCTCCGCACGCTCGTCTGCCAGCCATGATGACAGGATGGGCCTCAGCTTTTGCGTGATTTTAGAAGGGATTGTGCGCTGCTTGCGTGAATACTCGAATGTCCACTCTGCTGACGAACCGTTGCGCCAAAGTTGATTCAGTATCCCTTCTCCATTGAGCCAGGTTGGAAGAGTGCCAGCATTGCCGGGATGCCGCTCCGCCAGCCATTGCAGCGCTTTGGCAAATGACGTGGCAATGTTTGCATGACCGAAGTCATGTTCGCTTACAATTCCAGCAAGTTCAGAGGCTTGTTTCTTCCAGTCGTTACCTTCCGCACTGGCTGGCGCTTTTTCCCAGAACTCACTTCCTCCCCATGCCTCCTCACCGGAAAGTGATGTAAACATCTGGTGAAAATCCTGCACAAAACGATCAAGGTCGCTGCGCAGGGTGCTCGAGGATTTCAAAGTGGCGCGTTTGAAATTCTGGTAGAACGCCTCGGTGTTTTCCGGAGTCACTGAGTCCAGCACACCGGCCAGCATTTCCTCGCGTTGTCGTTCGCTTGCCGCTCCCTCCAGTATTTCAAAGCCGCCAAGTCCGAGTTCGAATGCCATGGTCTGGACGGAGCGCGCCATGAAGCCGTCAATGGTGCCAAGCACCAGCCGATCAAAGTAGTCTATCACCGTGGCCAGCGCGGATTGCAGTGTGGCCGAATCCACATCCACAGAGACCCCGGTCGCCAGCCCCGCGATGCCCTTTTTGTTGTCTCCCTGGATCAGCTGCGTCAGATCGGCCTGCAATTTATTGCGCTCATTCCGGTCGCCTGCGGCGGTGGCCAGACGGTGCAGGATGCGCTCGGAAAATTCCCCAGCCCCTTTTCGTGTGAATGTTGCGGCGACGATTTTCTCCGGCGCGATCCTGCCGCCGTTCAGTGACTGCAGCAGCAGCAGGGCGATGTAGCGATTTGCCAGCTGATAGGTTTTTCCCGTCCCGGCCGACGCGCGGATAATCGTGTTTTGAAGATTGCTGCTCATGCGGAGGGTGTTTGTTCGTCCAATGGATTTCCGTGCAGAAATGAGGCCCATTCTTCCCCAAGCGCCGCCGCCAAGCCTTCCGGCGCAAGTGTGCCGAGTGAATCAAAACTCACATCCGGAACCGGCGGCCAGAAGACTCCGGCAATGATCCGCTGCGCTGCCTCCCCGGCCCAACACAGGGCGTTTTCAATTATTTCCGGGAGATTTTCAAATGCTTCAAATTTCGTTTCACCCACCCCCGCCGGCATGAGGGCGTAGAAAGTTTCGGGGAGTTTTTCTGATTCATATTGCCGCTGCACTGCGGCTGCGTAGAGAGGCAGTTGCAGATCCGACCACGCATATTCCCTGTCCCTGCTTCTGCCGCTTCCACGAACGATGCACAGCGGACCCATGGGAGGGGGACATTTTTCTGCAGACCAGGTGCGCAAGTGTGTTTTTTTGGGAGCCACGGCCATTTTCCCCGTCTTGTAATCAATCACGCGCAAGGCCCCATCTTCACGCCGGTCGATCCGATCAACCTTCATATGCACCGGCAACCCGCCCAACGTGATAATGCCATTCAATTCTTTTTCCACCGCCACGACATGCCAGCCGGCTTTGCGCTGTTCGGCCTGCTTTTCTGCAAGTGCAAAGAGACGCTCTTTCGCCGACATGACCTGCAGTCGAATCAGCGACGGGATTTTTGAACCGAACCGCGAACCGGTCTGTTTGTTCAGCAATGAATCCCAGAATGTGCGAAGTTTTTCGGCATCAGAAAATTCACGAGCCTCGACGTCGTTGCCCCAATCTCGCAGGACACTGTGCACGAGGTCGCCAAATTGTCCTCCATCCAATTCGTCTTCCAACGGTGCAAATTCGCTCCATCCGAGCACCCTTTCAAAATAAAAACGGGTGGGGCATTTCAGATAAGCACTCAATGTCGATGGGCTCATGTGCTTCCATTCTTTGTTCGGTTTCACTCCATCTGGCCTGACCAGCTTCCAATTTGCCCGGGCCCACGGCGGCGTGTGCGGCAGCCGCACGTCGGGCTTTTCCTTCACCAATTTCAGCACGCGCGCCGGCAGTTCTTTCGGGACGGCCTGAAGCAGCACCCGCGACGGATTGCAGGGTTCGCCCTGCGCGTCCACCTGCGCAGTGATTACGGTGACACTGCCGCCGCTGCGGCGTCCCTCCACCATCGCGGTGTAAAGAAACGATTCCCGCGCGAGCCGGGATTTGCGGTCGCGCAAGCCGAGGCGTTCCCGCAAAGCCTCGGTAATCAGCGGATCAGCGGCGGGCGCCTCCGGCACGCTGCCTTCATGGAGGCCCGACAAAACCAGATGCAGGGCGGGATCAAATGACAATTCCAGCCAGCCTTGCAAAGCCAGTGCAGCATCGTTGCGATCCGGGCTTTGCTTCATGCTGGAGAGTGATGCCGCAAGCCATCGCAGTCGGAGCGACAAATTAAAATTTTCGTCCTCTAACCTTGGCCAGCAGGCTGTTTCGCATTCCGCTTTTTCGAGCACATCCTCTTCGGCCCGCATCCATTTGAGAAGCTGCTTCACGAGGTTTCCGCCATTTCTGCCTGCTGAGGCTTGGACCAGCTCATGAATCTTGGCCAGCAACTCGCCCGCCGCTTTGAACTCATCATATTCGCTGTCGCGCAGTTTTGTTATGCCTAGATTCGCGTCGCACGTCGCGTTGTTCCGCTCCCATTTATCCAGCTTTGCGAACGTGATCTTACTCCCGTATTCAAGCCACTGACTCCAGACAACAGGATGTCTGGCAACCCGTGCGATGCTGGCATAATCGGCAGGGGTGGCGACTGCGTCGGCGAGAGCATCCAGCAATTCGGGCCAGCCGTCCTGGGAAAGCGGGTTTCCCTCGGGTGCGAAGGTGCTCCAGCCCGCTGCTTCAAAGCCACGGGTGACCGCTGGCATGAATGTATTGCAGCAAACGCCAACAGCCACCTCATCGTTGTTTTTACCAAGGCAGGTTTGCACCACGGCGTCTGCCAGCGCGACAGGATCGGCGGCCACAAGCATTTTGTCCGGCAGCGGTGTTGTATGTTTTTCGCGATCTGACCAATACTCGGACTTCGGCTTGCCCCAATCATCAAACGCATGGCGCATGGCTTCCGGCGCGCCTGTCAGGACGGTGAAGCGCACGCCCTTGCTTTGCAGATGCTGCCATGCAGTGAGCGCAAGCAAGGTCGGGTCAGTGATTCCTGCCAGGATAATCTCATCCACTCCCTGCGGGCAAAGCGCTTCCTGTGCGCGGATTTTTTTCGCCTCCACCGGATCGTCAAAGCCCCATTTTCGCCAAATCTTTTCAACCCGCCGCTTCAACTCTGCAAGCTGGTGCCAGCGGTCCGCTTCCTCCGCCAAGTTTTTTGCGACATGTTCAAAATCACATCCGGCTGAAATCAAAAGTTCGCGCGCTTGTTCAATCTGCCGGACCACCGACAGACGCCACGCATCGTCCTTTTCCGAAATGCCGGCTGGAAAGAGCGCTTCCAGATCGGTATCGGATGTTTCACGCAAAACAGCCAGCCATCCGGCCCAGCGCACGGCATCGGGCATGGTCTGTTCAGGACGAAAGAAATCATCCGAAGTGGCCACCCTAGGGCCAAGAATCGCGCCACATCCATTGGTGCTGACTGAGTTTGCCAGCGCTTCCCGCAAGCGGCGGCCGGATTCCCGCGTCGGCACAACAACAAGACGCCGTCGCAGAAGCTCTGGTTCCCGCGCCAGCCACCTGGCAAATAATTGCGTCCAAGGCTCGGACCATCCAAGGAAAATTACATTGGGAGGCATTATTCAATTTTAGTTATCGGCTCTTTTTGCATTACAAGTAATTTTTAAAAAAAGATAAATGGGGAGTGCCAGACGGAGGGTCGGATGGATGGAAATATTCAGTTTAGAATAAGCCACAATAAACCGAATTACGAGCAAATTCAGAAATCTTTGGGGGTTGGTCAGCAAATGTCTTAGCAAGCTGATACAATGGGCTGATGGCAGAGACATTAACCACACACGGCTTTGACTACTACTTACCACTGGATAATCGCATGGCATTTTTACTGCCGTCGATTCGCGGTTTGGAAAAGTTATTGCGGTCGGGGCGGACTGAATTGGCAATTGGCCTGTTTGCTGTGGAACCAATGTTGAAAACAGACATATGCCTCATGCTCTATGACATGCTGATGAGTCGTCCTAAGAACGTGAGACTGAAAACTGTGGCCATGACTGCGATGATGGAATCTAACTTGCTGATTTGGCTTACTGGAGATGTGCGGGTTTTAAGGACGGATACCTGGGTGATGTGGACCCCGCCTGTGATTCAAGAAAGAGAGAAAATTAGAAGCCAGTATTCACGCGTGACCGGGCGGGATGCCTTTGCGGTCGAAGATGCAAGAATTTGTGAGCTTATTACCCGACACCTTCCTGGCAGGCTGGCGGGAAGGATGTTGTTTTGCTCAGAACTCAGTGAGTGGATTGATGTCCAGACCACGCGCACGGATTTTTTTGCTGGAGCGTATAAATCAAATCACAAAGCTGCAAAAAAGGCATCCCATGACATGCAGGATAAAGAGAACGAAACGGATGAAGATCCCGAATAAAATTTGGCATTCATTAAGGTTCATGGTTCGATCTTTCCACAGCTACTATCCTCACTTACACTACTAATATGACAATCCAACAAATTGATGAAATCTTGTTTGAGTGGATTCAAGGTTTTAAAATGAGGTGGACCCCGTTCTTCGGCCAGAGATGATAGAAATTAAGCTATGGCGGAAAAGCGTGTGAGTGAGTGATGACGGGATGCTTTATTGTGGTCAAGGCGGAAGGGTGTGATTTGCGGAGGTGGCTCCGATAGTTTGGC
>CAIYUV010000293.1 GCA_903929475.1 uncultured Spartobacteria bacterium | reverse complement strand
AGCGCCACGAGCGGGCTGCCCCACGTGATGGTGCGGCGCAACATGACGAAGATTCACCACGCGCTCACGCATCTCGGCGAAGTGCTGAACGGTCTCTCGCGCGGACTGGACATGCGCATCCTCGACACGGGATTGGGCGAGCAGTTCGGGACGAAGCTCGCGTTTTTCCCCACGTGCCAGGCGCTCGGGCTGGTGATGCCGAGCAATTCGCCGGCGGTGAATTCGCTGTGGCTCCCGGCTATCGCGCTGAAGACACCGGTGATCATCAAGCCGGGACGCGAGGAGCCGTGGACTCCGTTTCGTTTGATTCAGGCATTCATCGCGGCGGGAGTGCCTGCGGAGGCGTTCGGTTTTTACCCGACGGATCACGAGGGCGCGGGCGAGATTTTGAAGTCATGCGGACGCGCGCTCATCTTCGGCGACAAGGCGACGACGGAACAGTATGCACACAACCCCGCGATCCAAATCCACGGGCCGGGCTGGAGCAAAATCCTCATCGGCGACGACCAAATCGAAAACTGGCGCGACTACCTCGACGTCATGGCCGCAAGCATCGCCGACAACGGCGGACGCTCGTGCATCAACGCCAGCGCCATCGTGGTGCCGAAATATGCCGCCGAAATCGCGGACGCACTTGCACAGAGACTCGGCCCGATTTTGCCGACGCGAAATGACGACCCGAATGCGCGGCTGAGCGGCTTTGCGAATCCGAAGATGGCGGACTTCATTGATGCGAGCATCGAGGAAGGGTTGAAGACGCCCGGCGCGACCGACGTGACGGCGAAGTATCGCGGAGGCCCGCGCAAAGCCGAACACGAAGGCGGCATTTTTCTGCGCCCGACGATTGTGCATTGCGAGTCATTCGCGCACCCGCTGGCGAACAAGGAATTCCTGTGCCCCTACGCAAGCGTGGTGCAGTGCCCGCAGTCGGAGATGCTCCACCAAATCGGCTATTCGCTCGCAGTGTCCGCGATCACGAAGGACGCGACATTCATCGAGGCGCTCATGGCTTTCCCGGAAATCGAACGCCTGAACATCGGCCCGGTCTCAACGATGGCGATCTCGTGGGACCAGCCGCACGAGGGAAACATGTTCGAGTTCCTGTGGAAGCGCCGCTCCATCGAGCGCGCGTGGTAATTGCCCTCATTCGTCACTCGTCATCCGTCATCTGACATTGCTAGCCTCCGCGCGCACATGGCGGATTTCACACTCACATTCCTCGGCACAGGCACTTCGCAAGGCGTGCCGATGCTCACGTGCGACTGCCCCGTTTGCACTTCGCAGGACCCGCGCGACAAGCGCACGCGGTCGTCGCTTTACATCGAGACACCCGAGTGTGCTTTCGTCGTGGATACCGGGCCGGACTTCCGCCAGCAGGCGCTGCGCGAGCGCATCCGTCGAGTGGACGCTGTGGTGCTCACGCATCCGCACACGGATCACATCATGGGCTTCGATGACACGCGGGCGTTCTGCCACGGCGGACACGAGATGCCGGTGTATGGCTCGACGGAAACGATCAGCGTGCTCAAGCGCGTGTTCGCTTTTGCTTTCGATGGAAAGAACCGTTTCCCCGGTTACATCAACCCCGTGGCTCACGAAGTAAGCGCGCCTTTCCGCCTCGGCAAAACGGAACTCGTGCCACTGCCCGTGCCGCACGGTCGGGTGGCGACGTTCGGGTTTTTGTTCATCCGTGGCGGAGAGAAATTGGCCGCGTATTTCAGCGACTGCAAATCTCTCTCGCCCGAGGTGCGCATGCAAATCGCGGGAGTGCGTGTGCTCATCCTCGATGCGCTCCGCCACCGCGAACATCCCACACACATGAACGTGACCGAGGCGCTCGAAGTCGCCGCAGATGTGAAGGCGCACGAGACGTGGTTCACACATCTCTGCCACGACCTCGCGCACGCGGAGTTGGAACCGACGCTTCCCACGGGCGTGCGAATCGCCTACGACGGTCTGAAGCTGGATCTATGAAAACCCGCGCCCTCGCACTCCTCATCGCATTCTCCGCCGCGCACGCGCAGGAACCGGAGCGACTCCCAGCCGCCACTCCCAATCCACGAACCGCCGAGGAACTCGCTGCGCAAACCGTCGTGGTCTTTAATCAAAACGACCTCGACTCCACCGCGCTCGCCGGGCTCTACGCAGAAAAGCGCGGCATCCCGAACAAAAATCTCGTCCCCCTCGACTGCACGAAGCTCGAGGAAATCACGCGCAGCGAATACGACCGCACCATCGCCGATCCGTTGCGGAAAGTATTCGCCGAACGTGGGTGGTGGAAGCTTCTCAAAGAGCCCGGCGATGCGGGCAAGGTGGAAAAGACAAGCATCCACTTCGTCGTGCTGATGCGCGGCGTGCCATTAAAAATTTCGTCCACCAGCAACTACGCGGGCGACGAGACAGGCGGCGCACCCGCCGAGGTTTTTGGTCGCAATGAAGCGGCGGTGGACTCCGAACTTTCCATCCTCGGCCTGTGGTCGCGCCGTATTTCCGGAGTGCTTGTGAATCCCTATTTCCGCGAAGGCAAAAACATCGCGGAGACCGAGCTCACCAGCCAACTCCTCGTCTGCCGCCTCGATGCAGCGACGCCCGAAACCGTCCGCCGAATGATCGAGGACTCCATCGCCACTGAAAAATCGGGCCTGCGCGGTCTCGCGTATATTGATGCGCAGGGAATCAAAACCGGCGGCCTCGCCGAGGGCGACCGCTGGCTCTCGGAAGCCGCTCGCGATGCACGCGAGCACGGCATCCCCGTCGCCTACGACAACGGCCCCGCGCTTTTTCCGCCGCAATATCCCATGCGCAACTGCGCGCTCTATCTCGGCTGGTATAGCGACAACGTCCTCGGACCTTTCACACAACCCGGCTTTCGTTTCACGCCCGGCGCGGTCGCCGTTCACATCCACTCGTTCAGCGCGCTGAGCCTGCGCGATCCAAAGCGTTTGTGGTGTGCACCGCTGCTCGAAGCCGGTGCAGCCTGCACGCTCGGCAACGTCTATGAGCCCTATCTCGGCATCACCCCGCGACTGGATTATTTTTCACAGCGCATCCGCGAGGGCTTCACGTTCGCCGAGGCCGCCTACATGTCGCAGCCATATCTTTCGTGGATGACCACCTTCATCGGCGACCCGCTCTACCGCCCTTTCCTCAACTCGAATGCCGCGCCGCCAAAACCCGGCAACGAGTGGGACGCCTACCGCGCGGGCGTCGCAGTGTGGCTCGGCAAAGGACGCCCCGCTGGCGAAACTGCACTCCGCGATTCCGCCACGCAGTTGAAAAGCGGCGTCATCAGCGAAGGTCTCGGCCTCCTCGAAATGAGCGGCGGTGACAACAACGCCGCCATCACCGCATTCCAGCAATCGCGCGCAACCTACAGCGACGCCGACGACCGCATCCGCGTCGCAATCCACGAATCCAGCGCCATCCGCGCAGCGAAGGGTGATGCCGCCGCAGACGCATTCCTTAAACAGCAGGCCGAAGCAAATTCATCGAGCGACAAAGCCGAACTGCTGAAACTCTTGATGTCTCCTGCTCCGCAACCAGCGAAGCCCGCGAAACCCAGCACCCCGGCTAAACCCAAAGCCCGCTGAGCCTACGGCAAAATCTCCGTGCCGATTCCGGCGTTGCTAAAAACCTCCACGAGCAGTGCGTGTGGCGTCCGTCCGTCAATGAAGTGAACCTTTTGCACCCCGGCACGCAACGCATGCGTGGCACTTTCGACTTTCGGGATCATCCCGCCGGTGATGATTTCATCGGCGACGAGCTTCTCGATCTGCGCACGCGTGACACTCGGAATGAGCGAGCCTTTGTCGCTCGGATCGCGCATGAGGCCGGGCACGTCGCTCACGTAAATCATCTTCGCCGCCTTTAACCGTCCGGCGATGCTGCCCGCCGCGATGTCGGCGTTGATGTTATAAACCACGCCCGCCGCATCCCGCGCGAGCGGGCTGATCACCGGAACAATTTCACGCGAGACAGCCTCCTCGATTGCCGCCGTGCGCACATCCACGACTTCGCCGACGAAACCCAAATCCACCATCTCCCCACCCTCCTCCTGCGGCGGAAGTTTTTGGCCGACGAGCACCGTCTTGCCGTGAATGCCCACCGCACTTCCGCCGAAGCGCGTGATGCGATTCGCAATGTCCGGGTTGATCGCATTATCGAGCACGTCCTCGACGATACCGATGGCCTCCGCATCCGTGCAGCGCAGCCCTTTTACAAAACGCGCCTTCTGCCCCGCCTCGCGCATCCGGCTCGTGATCGCCTTGCCGCCGCCGTGGATGACGACGGGGTTGATCCCCACCGCTTCGAGAAAAACGATGTCGCGAAGCAAACGATCCACCGCCTGCTCGTCCTCCATCGCGCTGCCCCCGTATTTGATCACAAAAAGCTGGCCACGAAATTTCTGAATATAAGGCAGCGCTTCGATGAGAGCTTCAGCACGGGCAGTAGCGGAGACGGACATGGATGGAGAAAGTAAAAGTAAGAGCGAAAATGCCAGAACAAACCTGTCGCTTTCATATCACAATGAAATTCGTTCCATGCACGCCGACAACAGCGTATAGTGCTTAAAGAAGAACGTTCGTCTTGAAACAACGCTGAGGGGTAGTAACTATCGCCTGAAGAGCGGAGCCAACGATCCGCTTCCAAGCAGTCCCCGTAGTTCAACGGATAGAACAGTGGTTTCTATCCTCCCCCGTCTAAGCTCACTTTCTTCTCTGTAGAAGACATCATGGACATTGACAAACACGGGTGAATGGTCTTAGTTTCCGTCTTAGATATTTAAGCCATGCCGACACTCTGGAAACATCCCGAAAGCCAATATTGGTTCGCCAAGATTACACTACCAGACGGACGGCGCACTTCCCGCACGACGAAGCAGACAGACCGCAACGCAGCAATCAAAGCGGCTTTCGCTATGGAGAAAACCGCCAAGCTGGCACGGAGCAATGAACTCACACAATCGGCAGTCGTGAAGCTTGCGCGGGATTTGTGTGAGGCGGTGGGGGCGGCATCGATTGAAATGAAAACCATTCGCCAGCATTTCGAGGATGAACTTGCGAACCGCAAGACGATGAAATGCAGTCCCGCTACGCTGGCGCGATATACGCCAATTGTGTCGGCTTTTCTTGCTCACCTCGGGACCGGGCGTGCGAGTGCATCGCTCGCCAGTCTGTCGGTCACCGAAATCGAATCATTCCGCAATGCTGAACTCGCCAAGGGCAAGGGCGGAACAACGGCGGATTTCGCAGTGAAGTTGCTTCGTGGATTTCTCCGCCCCGCCGTGAATAAGGGCATCATTCTCCACAACCCAGCAATGGCCGTTTCTTTGACAGGCGAGGTGGCGCAGGAGCGCCAGCCATTCACAGACTCGGAGCTTGCCGCCCTTTTGGATGCGACACGTGGCACGGACTGGGAGGGCATGATTCTCTTTGGCGTTCATTGCGGCATCCGGCTCGCAGACACGGCACATCTCACTTGGGGTGCATTTCGTGCGGAGGAAAGGAAGTTGGTATTTTTTGAAAGCAAAAATAGAAAGACCATCGAGATCGCCTTACACACTGAGGTTGTCCGCTGGTTGGGGAGGCGTCCTCGCGGCGTTGGTAAAGCGCCGATTTTCCCTACACTAGCGATGCACGAGACCGGCAGTGCTGGCGGACTGAGCAACGCCTTTTCCGCCATTATGGAGAAAGCAAAAATCGCCGTCCCAATGGGCGAGACGCGAACGGGTAAAGGACGGACATTTCGCGGAAAAGGATTTCACTCCATGCGGCACACCATGATTTCACGCATGGCAAACGCGGATGTTTCTGCTGACGTGAGGCGTGCCATCGCTGGTCATGCAAGCGACGCAGCACATCGCCGTTACACGCACTTGAAGCTCGAAACACAAAGGCGGGCGGTTGACTCCATGCCAGCGGTGCGGGCGGGCGATCGGTGAGCACTACAAACACTCAAAAGTCTGAGCGGCGTGGGGAGTCGTTTCGGCGTTGGCAAATGCAGGTGTTGCCTCAGACATCCGACAAAAACTCGCTGGACATGCAGATGCGAAATCCCATGCTCGTTACTCGCATCACGAAGTTGAAGCCATGCGAACCGCCGTTGAACTGCTGCCGAGTTTGCAGATCCGCTGAATCGCAATACCGATGTAATCACACACGCACTCACGATGAAAAAGAAGAAACACGCGAAGTCTAAAAAGAAGTCAGCGCCGATTGCCAAAAAGCAGCAGCCGGCACCGAGCACCAACACGGAAAAAAAGGACTGGCGGAGGGAAATACTTAAAATGCTAGAGCCGGGAGGTGGCGAAATCTCTTCAAGGCAGGGATCGAAACCACCCACCGATTTAAAGCTAGAGCTGCTTAAAAAAACCAAAAACTTTTCTCCTCTACTAATTGCCAATTTTCCTTCGTCAATCTCCGCCCCCATACTGGAGGCGATCCGGGAGAAAGTAGATTCAAAGCCCGTGAATGTTTACAAAAAGCACTCGGCATACAGTTACGGTTACGAATTTTATTTTGACGCGATCAAATCTGCCGAGGCCGCTCAGGCAAAGATACTAGATGTGCCGCTCCCCTTGGATGACATTCCGACTACGAGCGATCCCGTGGCACAAATGGATGCCAAAATCTTGATCCGCATGTTCAAAAAAGCTTACTTATTAGAACTTGGCGATTGGCTCAAAGGTTGCCGTGAAACTATTTTAGCTGAGGCGGACGCTGGTAATGAGGAGTTTTTTTTGAATTTGGGTCATCTAATTCGTGATCGTTCCAAGATCCGAGTTGGATCACTTTTGGGGCGTAGAATGAAGCGGGAAGGCGATCCTGACTCGACTAAAAACACAAATATTTGGAGGCTCATAATGGCGGAACACTGGGTTGACTGGGGCCTGTGGTTGATGCCAGATGAAGTTGGTTGCGATTACGTGAAGGAATTTAGTGGAGTGAATATTATTGAGCGCAAAAGTGAGGAAGAGGAGTCGGCGGCGATCAAGGAATTTGTGAAACAGAAGCAGATACGACGCAACACGCTTTATGTATGGTGGACGAAAAAGGGTTTAAGTAAGGAAGAAAAGGAGGAAGAACTCCGGAGATTTTGCGAAGAGTATAAGGTTGCGCGAAGAAGAGAGAGGGCGAAGCTGGCTGAGCTCGAAAAACTTCATGCGAAGTGGATTTCTGCGGGGAAAAATGAGCAAGCGAAGCTGGTCGAGATCAGGAAATTTACGGAGGCGAATCAGGATGAGCAGCACAATTTTTGGGCGGCGCGGCTGAGTGTCGAGACCTACGAGTCTCTTCGAAAAGAACTAAAGTTGTTTGCACACCCCAGACGTCCTGTGCGCGCGTTTAATGACCAAGGCGACCCGGTGAGCCAAAGGTGAGATTTACAAAATCGTAAATTTCAAGGGGGGGGGATTTGAGGGAATCACTTTCCCCCCCTCCCCGCCATGAACACGTCGTGCAAGAGTCGCGACGCAATGAGAGCAACAAACGAGAGAAACGACCAGCCACTCAACGAGCATGTAACTACCATGCCGGCTGAGGTGCTGTCGGTCAATCCAATAACGACGCCGGTGTGGATAAGGCTGCCGAAGATCGGCAAGCAGTGTCCGTTCACTGGGCTCAGCAGAAGCACGCTCAACGCACTCATACTGGGAGTTAATCCCCCCGTGAGAAGCGTCAGCTTGAGGAAGCGCCATGCTATGCGTGGGACGCGCCTCATTCTGCTTTCGTCGCTGTTGGACCACATCGAGCGAGTTGCGGCAATTGATCACTCGAACTCTGCGCCGCTTCGCGGTCGTGGAGGGCTCGTTGAGGGCTCGAGTCAATAAACAAACCTGGCCACAAAAAACGGTCATTTCATCGCACAAAAAAACAAACCATGGAGACTACATCCATCGAGAAGAACGAAGCTTCGGCTTCACTAAAACCCCTGACACTGGAGGCGGACGCGTTTAATGCGCTGCTGCAGCCCATTGTCGGGAATAACAAAGTCGGCTGGACCGGCGACGACCATCAAAACCTCGTCGAAGGGCTGGTCGGCAAAATGCGCGATTCACACGGCAATCCGCCTGAGCTGACCCCAGCTCAGTGGGACCTCGTGTGGGCGTGCATACGTCCGTCGGAGGCTGTGCTGAACAGCGTTATCCGGCAGGCGTTCAGCCAAGTCGGTTGCTCGCTCGGAGCTGGTGCCGCGGACGCTATGGCGCTCGTGGTCAGCCATCAGCAGTTCGCCGACTTCCTCGCGAAAACGGTAAACCCGGCGACGGGCAAGCCGTTCATCGTGAAGGAAGCGAAGCGGGGCGCGAAACAGAGCAAGTTCGCCTCGTTGATCAGTGCTGCCACTGCTGCACCTGACACAGCGTCAAGTGAGGCGGACCAAAAGGGTGAAACACTGGAGGCCGGAACAACCACTAAATAATAGGTTGCCGCGCTTGGGGTCCAATCCCCCAGGCGGCACTTCAAAGCAGCAATCAGGGAGCCCGTCAGGCAGCAATGTTTGGCGGGCTTTCTTGTTTAGTAGCGGACTGTCATCAGCGACTTCTCGGCTTCTACTATTCCAGCCTGTAACCAAATGTTTTTTTGGCTACGATTTGACAAACTAATAACTTGTGCTAATGTAACAAGTCGCATGAAAGCGAAACTTTTAGTTCATCCTCAGAGCCAGCAAACACTGGCACCAAGTGCCCAGGCCAAGTGCCCGGAGCTGCTGTGGTTGTTGCGGGGTAGGACAATCCGGCCCGCCAAATTCATGCGACAGACAATTATGACAAAATATAAGAATGAAAAAGTAATTAGTGAAAATACTGTATTACGGACTGATGTCGCAAGTGCACAGTCGGACAGCGCGGACGAGAACTACGGAGATTCTCCAGTTCAGTTTCTCAGGCAATTATTGGGAGACAGCTCGGTTCTGATACCCGTAAAGCGTGGACAGAAAAAGCCGTTAGAAGATGGTTGGTCGAAGCTCACAGTGGAGTGCATGGAAGATCCCGGCCACCTCGCGAAGCTGAATGCCCGCAATATCGGTGTGGTTCTTGGCTCCGCATCAGCCGGTCTTTGTGCGGTTGATATTGATAACGATGCAGAGGTTGAGCCGTTCCTAGAGTTGAACCCGTTATTTCGCACCACTCTGCGAACCCGTGGGGCAAGAGGAGCGCAGTTCTGGATTAAAGTCCCAGACGGCTATCCCAAACTTGTAAAACTGAATACCAATGACGGTGCCGATTGGGGCGAGTGGCGTGCAGATGGTGGTCAGTCAGTCATTCACGGAATTCACCCAGACACCCAAAAGCCCTATACGATCCAGCATAAGGCGAAGCCGATTGAGGTCCGGTTTGAAGATATTCGCTGGCCGGATACTCTCAAGCTACCGTGGATCAAAAGCGCGGCCGATTTACTTGCGGAGAAGTATGGTGAGGCCTGCCAGATCCGTGGTGGTGGCTCAATAAAGATCAATGACTATTATTTTGTAGCGCGATTCCAGCAGGAACACCGGGTCCTATGGGAGCCACTACAGAAAACTTTCTACAGATACATTGCTGGGAACGGTCTATGGGAGGTTGCTACTGAGGATAAAATCAAATTGCAGTTCGGTGAGGATATCCAGCGCGCTAGTGATGAGATTGGCACCAAAGGTCTTCTCTGGGAACGGAAGAACGGGCAGCTTTCGGCGCTGGCTGCAACACTCCGTGGCATGGTTGAAAAGCAGGGTGCCTTCAATAAAAGCAGCCCGGTAATTCATCTGACCAACGGGATGCTCGACCTGCGCAGCAATCCTGCGAAGTTGCTGTCGTTTCACCCCGATCATTATTCCCGCAATATCTGTCCGCTGAAATTTGATCCGGAGGCTCAATGCCCTCGGTTTATCAAAGAGTTGCTTTATTCCGCGCTCAATGAAGAGGATGTCGGTCTGCTGCAACGCTGGGCTGGCACTGTATTGCTCGGGATTAATTCGGCGCAGCGTATCCTGTTGCTGACTGGGACGGCTGGTGGTGGAAAATCGACACTGATCGAGATAATCGAAAAAGTGATCGGCGAACGCAATGTTGCTCAGATCCGCACAAAGCATCTGGAGGGGAAGTTTGAACTTTGAGGTGGACCCCGAAATTCGGGCCAGGGGCTAAGCTATAAAATGGCGGTGGAAGGCGTGTTCAAACACAACACAAAGAACCACCAAAATATGAAACAAAAACGTAAGCGGCACGAAGCCGCATTTAAGGCCCGCGT
>CAIYUV010000292.1 GCA_903929475.1 uncultured Spartobacteria bacterium | reverse complement strand
TGGCATCGAGCCGCACATCATCGAAAAAACGAAAGCCACCCTCCACAAGCTCGGCATTGATGCCCTCATCACCATCGGCGGCGACGGCTCGCTCGCCACATCCGCGCAGCTTTTTGAAAACGGCATCAAAGTCATCGGCGTTCCCAAGACCATAGACAACGACCTCGAAGCCACCGCAATGACCTTCGGCTTCGATAGCGCCGTCGCTTGCGTCACCGATGCCCTCGATCGCCTCCACACCACCGCCCGCGCCCACAAGCGCGTCATCGTCATCGAAGTCATGGGCCGCCACGCAGGCTGGATCGCCCTTTACGGCGGACTCGCCGGCGGTGCCGACGCGATCCTCATCCCCGAGATTCCGTTCACCTTCGACAAACTCACCAACTTCATCCGCCGCCGCAGCAGCGAAGGCCACACCAGCACCCTCATCGTCGTCGCCGAAGGAGCCGCACCACGCGGCGGCAAAGAGCACTACCGCGCCACCACCCCCGGCGAATACCGCCTCGGCGGCATCGGCGAAACCGTCACCCGCGAAGTGGACCACCGCCTCAACAAGCCCAAGCTCGTCAAAGAAATCCGCACCTGCGTCCTCGGCCACCTCCAGCGCGGCGGCGACCCCACCACGCTCGACCGCATCCTCGGCACCCGCTTCGGCGTCAAAGCCGTGGACCTCATCGCCGAGGAAAAATTCGGCCACATGGTCAGCTATCAAAACTACCAGGTCCTCAGCGTCCCCATCGCCAGCGCCGTCCGCCGCCTGAAAACCGTCGCCCCCGACTGCCAGATGGTCGAAACCTGCCGCGCCGTCGGCATCTCATTCGGCGATTAAACGAACCGCGCACAGCGCGACCACCATCGCAGCGGATGCAGCAGGCACGTAGGGGAAAATGGCAGCCCGTCGCCCCTATGAAATGCAAATAATCTACCTGTCCCTACTTCCCCGATTTGGAGTTAGGCGAGGCATAGATACACTCCGCATAGAGCTATCGCGCCGCCAGCGAATCGAACGAAGCGCACCTGACCCATGCGGCTGATGAATAGAGCGATGAAAATGCCGACGGCGTGGAGTAACGCAGTCGCCAGCATGAATCCCGCGCCGTAAGCAAAGCCGGAAGCTGTCTGCGGCATCTCTGCGCCGTGGGCGTGGCCGTGAAAGATGGCGAACAAACCAACGATGATGACGCTGGCAACGAGAGGAAGCCGCGCCGCTGCTGCGATGAGGACGCCGAGCACGAGGACGGAAACTACAATGCCCTCCTCGACAAACGGAACGGTGACACCGGCCATGCCGAGGAAACCGCCGACAGCCATGACGCTGACGAACGTAAGCGGAACGAGCCACACCGCACGGCCACCGCGCTGCGCGGCCCAAAGGCCAACAGCGACCATCGCGCAGATGTGGTCGAGGCCGCTGACGGGATGACTAAAGCCGTGCAGCAATCCGCTCGTGTGGCCGACGCCGACATGGGCATGAGCGAGCGACGGGAAAAGGACAGCAAGCAGAGTGAGAAGGAGTGGCGAGCGGCGAAGGAATGAGTTCATGCGTTCGATTCTGATTTGTTGGCGTGGCAAGTCAATGAGTGTGCGTAGTCGCCTAACTGGTGAGTGTGCGGCTGGGAGATTTTGTGAGGCGCATATTGCGGGTGGGGTAGCGGGGCGGGGAGCGGGGTGTCAATGTCGGTTTCCGAAGCTCTCGCAAAACTCAAGGTCGCCGTGCAGCGGGCGGGGATTTTTTACCACGAAGGCGCGAAGGCGCGGAGGTGGGTGGAGGTCTTCGCCGAGCGTGGCTTGGCGCGAGACCCCATCCCGTCAATCCTGCAAATCCTGTGAATCCTGTCTAAAAGGAGAGACAGGATTTTCGGGATTTTGTGGATGAACGGGATTGCGCGTTGCGGCGACGGGCGCGGATTTGCCTCGCTTTGGATGTTTCTTTGCACGGCGGGACGGGGCGGAGATGCGCTTGGTGTTTTTGCCCGGATCGGGGCGCGGTTTTTTTGCCGGAAATATCGTGAAAAAGCGGGTCGGTGCGGCGTGCAGCAGGTCGCTTCAAGTGTTGAAGTGGGTCCGTGCAGCGTGCAGCGGGTCGCTTCGAGCTTTCAGCGGGGTTTTACGGAGTGCAGGGGCTTGCTTCAAGTGTTGAGGCGGGTCGGTGCGCCGTGCAGCGGGTCGCTTCAAGTGTTGAAGCGGGTCCGTGCGGCGTGCAGCGGGGCGGTGCGAGCTTTCAGCGGGGTTTTGCGGAGTGCAGGGGCTTGATTCAAGTGTTGCAGCGGGTCGGTGCAGCGTGCACCGGGTCGCTTCAACACTTTCATCGGGTCCGTGCAGCGCGCATTGGGGCGCTTTAACACGATTATCCCTCTCGTTTTCAACGCTTTCCTCCAGCGACACACTTGTGCCGCCTCTTTGCAAAATGCCGCTCCCGGAAGTGGAGAAACCGGGGGCAAAATTCACCATCAAAAAACACAAATCAAATGGCTCAAAACATCATATCTGACAGAGAAAATGTCAGACTGATGACCTGATGGATGGGGATGAAAATCTTGTTCCTTCCGCCGGGTAACGGGCGCTTCATTTGCGCGGATGGGAACGGGAATTATCCTGCGTGCAGAAACCCACACACTCCCATGACTACTTCCCAAAACTCATCCGACGGCGACCACGGCTTTCAAATCGCACCGATGGTGGATGTCGTCTTCGTCCTGCTCCTCTTTTTCATGGCCCTCGCAGGTCTCCGGCAGCAGGAGGGCTATCTCAAGGCCAGCATCCCCGGCGGCGAGGGCATCATTGGCGATTTTCCATTCATTCTCGACATCTCCGCAAAGGGAGAAGTGAGCGTCAACGGAACGCAATACGCGACCAAGTCAGACCGGGAACTCACTGAACTTGCTGCGTGGTTGCAAAATCTCCCGGACAGCGAGCGCACGACCAACTTCATCATCCGCCCGAACAGCGAGACACCCCACGAGCGATTCATCCAGGTGCTGAGCCTGCTCAAGAAGTCGGGCTTCCAGCATATCACCTTCGCGTAGGCGAAATCCGAGCAGCGCTCCGCAGCAGACCGGAGTTTTGATTCCACGACTGCGAGACTTTTTAAAAAAATCGCCCTCGGTCGCGCTTCCTTGAAATGCAAATGGTCAGTGCGTCCCTACTTCCCTTTATTGCGTGAAGTCATCGGGGAGCACTACCCTCACGGAAGTCCTCCCCTCAAAATCCCGCACATTCCGCGTCACGATGACATCCGCATTGCAACCCTCGGCGGCGGCGATTTGTAGCGCGTCTTCAAAATCACTCATCCCCATCGCTTGCGTGCGCCTTGCATCCGCTGTGGAAATTTCCGCCACGGCCGCCCATGAGAGCACGTCGCGGATAAACTCCCACGCCTCACCTCTGCTGCGCTGCTTTTCGATGAGGTAAAAAGCATTCGAGAGCGTGTGCACGGCGAGAAACCCCTCGTTCTGCGGCTCTCCGCAAGCCTTGATGACCGCCGCACTCGCGGGAGCGCCGGGGCGGCTCAGGAAGACATCGAGCAGCACATTCGTATCGAGAAAAATCCGCATCGCCTACTTCACGTGCTTTTCCATCAAACGCGCCGTCCGCACGGCATCGAGTTCGGCATCCGTCATGGGAGCGCCTGCGCCAGCCCAGCGATGGAGGAAAGCCGCGACTGCCTCCCGCTTGCCGGTTGCAGATGAGGAATGCCGCGCACGCCGCCGGGCCAGCCATGCGGCAAGCGTCTCCACTTCATCCTCCGGCAGTGTCTCAATCGCCTCTTCGATTTCTGCGAGCGTGCTCATAGGCGCAACGTGCCCGATGATGCCTCCATCGTCAACGCAACGCTGCTGTTTCGCTTTGGGCAGAGCCGGACAAAGCCGCCCCCACACAGGTGGCCGACATCACAAATGAGGATACCGAGGGAAAACTGGCACAACGTTGCAGGGAAAATTCAAAGTTTGTGGACGACGGCGAGACTTTTCAAAGACATCGCCCTCAGTCGCGGTTACATGATGGAAGCCCATGAAAGCATTTCTCGCCATTGCCATCGCCGCAGTTCCCGCATTCGCCGCCGATGCGCCGGATTTCACGCGCGATGTGCGACCGATTTTGTCGAACTACTGCTACAAATGCCACGGGCCGGATGACAAGGCGCGCAAGGCGAAGTTGCGGTTCGATTTGAGGGAATCGGCGACGGGCAAGGCGAAGTCCGACAGCATCGCCATCGTGCCCGGAAAGCCGGACGAGAGCGAACTGGTGACGCGCATTTTCAGCAAGGACGAGGAGGAGGTGATGCCGCCGCCTTCGATGAAAAAAGTGCTGACGCCCGAGCAGAAGGACGTGCTCAAGCGATGGATCGCGGCGGGCGCGGAATACAAACAGCACTGGGCTTTCGTCGCGCCGAAGAAGGCGGAGCTGCCGCCGCACGCGGAGGAGCTTCGCAATCCGATTGATGCGTTCATCGCGCAGAAACTCGCGGCGAACAATTTGAAGATGTCGCCCGAAGCCGATGCGGCCACGCTGTGCCGACGTCTCCATTTGGATCTCATCGGTCTGCCGCCGACTCCGGCGGAGGTGGATGCTTTCGTAAAAGCCGCCGCAGAAAACCGGCAGGCCGCAGTCGAATCGCTCACCGACAAGCTGCTGGCCTCGCCGCAATACGGCGAGCGCTGGGCGCGCCGGTGGCTCGACCTCGCGCGTTACGCAGACACGAATGGCTACGAAAAGGACCGCGAGCGCAGCATCTGGCCGTGGCGCGACTGGGTCATCAATGCGCTGAACGCGGACATGCCGTTTGATCAATTCACCATCGAACAAATCGCGGGCGACCTGCTGCCGGGGGCGACGCGCGAGCAGAAGGTGGCGACCGGCTTTCACCGCAACACGATGCTGAACGAAGAAGGAGGAATTGACCCGCTGGAGTTTCGCTTCAACGCCATGACCGACCGCGTGGCGACGACGGGCGCGACGTGGCTCGGCCTCACGCTCGGCTGCGCCCAGTGCCACACGCACAAATACGATCCGATCCCGCATCGTGAGTATTACAAGATGATGGCGTGTCTGGATAATGCGGACGAACTGGATCTCGATCTCCCCTCCCCCGAGGCGGTGGAAGCGGCGAAGCAAAATGTCGAAAACGCGGCTAAGAAGCTCGCGGAACTGCCGGAGAAATATCCGCTCGATACGGAAAAGTGGACAGCGTTGCGTCCGCTCAGCGTGCAGACGGCGAGCGGCGCGCAGGCGAAATTGCTTAACGACAATTCGGCGCTCTTTCCGCCCAACGGCCCGGAGAAAGAAACGACCACCATCGTCATCGAAAGCGAGAGTGCGGAGATCAGCGAATTGAAACTCGAAGCGCTCGCCGATGCGTCCTTTCCAAACAAAGCGCCGGGCCGTGCGAAGAGCGGGAACTTTGTGCTGACCGAGATCAGCGTGCTGGCGGCGGCGAAGTCGGCACCGGACAAAATGCAGCCGGTAAAAATCGTGCGCGCAGAGTCGAGTGCGAATCAACCGAGCTTTCCGGTGGGCGATGCAATTGATGGAAAACCCGAAACCGGCTGGGGCGTGGATCTGAACGACAAGAAGATGAACGTGAACCGCTCGGCGACGTTCACTTTCGAGAAGCCGATCCAATTTTCCGGCGGCACGCGTCTCGTGGTGAAACTGGAGCAGCAGTGGGGGCAGGAGCACGCGCTCGGTCGCGTGCGCCTCAGCGTGGGTGCGCCGCCGGCAGATACGCAGCAAATCGCCGCGCGCAGAAAGCAGGCGCTGGAAAAAGATTTCGCAGAGTGGCTGGCAAACAGGCGCAAGAGCGCGGTTCACTGGCAACCGCTCACGCCGGTGGAGGCAAAGTCGAACTCGCCGCTGCTCACGGTTCGGAAGGACGCGTCCATTCTCGCGAGTGGTGATTTTACCAAGAGCGACACGTATGAACTGAAATTCCGCGATTTGCCTGCCGGTGTGACGGCGGTGCGACTGGAGGCACTGCCCGACGATTCGCTTCCCGCGCACGGCCCCGGCATGGCGTATTACGAAGGGCCGAAGGGCGACTTTTTCCTCGGTGAATTCCAACTCAGCGCGGATGGACAGCCGGTAAGATTTCCCATCGCGGTGGAGGATTTTTCAAGTCTCGCTATCAGCAGCAGCCGAGGCTCCGCCAAGCTCGCGACGGACGGCGATACGCAGACCGGCTGGAGCACCGCAAACCGCCCCGGCGAGCGGCACATGGCGATTTTCCGCCTCGCAGCACCGGCACCCGCCGCAAAGGAATGGACGCTGAAAATGATCATGGGACGGCACTATGCGTGCAGCCTCGCGTGCTTCCGCATCTCAGTCACCACGGGCGATGCCGGGGCCCCCGCTTTCGATATGGCGGAGGAAACAGAGACGCTGCTGAGTGTGCCGGATGATAAACTGACCGCCTCGCAACGGGGAAAACTTCGGGAGACATTTTTGCTGTCGCTGTCCGAGTTTGCGAACGACGCGAAGACGATCCGCTCCCTGCTCAAGCCGGCGCAGGCGAAGACGACGCTCGTTTTCCAAGAGCGCCCCGCATCGAATCCGCGCCCGACTTTCCTACGCAATCGCGGCGACTATCTCCAACCCGTCGAACGCGTCGAACCCGGCGTGCTGAGCGTTTTAAACCCGCTGCCGAAGGACACGCCGCCGAACCGTCTCGCCTTCGCAAAATGGCTCGTCGCCCGCGAAAATCCGCTCACTGCGCGCGTCGTGGTGAATCGCGCATGGGCTGCCTTTTTCGGTCGCGGCATCGTGAAGACAACGGAGGATTTCGGCCTGCAAGGCGACGCGCCATCGCATCCCGAACTGCTCGACTGGCTCGCGGTGGAGTTCATGGACAGCGGCTGGTCGCAAAAAAAATTGCATCGCTTGATCGTAACGAGCGCGACCTACCGGCAGTCCTCCCGCACGACGGCGGAAGCACTCACGCGCGACCCGGAAAACCGCCTGCTCGCCCACTTCCCGCGCGTGCGGCTCGATGCCGAGATCATCCGCGACTCCTTCCTGCGCGCGAGCGATCTACTAGTGTTGAAAATCGGCGGCCCCAGCGTGCGCCCGCCGCAACCCGCGAGCGTGACGGAGACGGCCTACGGCGGCGGCGGCTGGAACGCCAGCAACGGCGAGGATCGCTATCGCCGCAGCCTCTACACATTTTCCAAGCGCACCGCGCCGTTCGGCCTCTACAACACCTTCGACGCGCCAACCGGCGAGTCGTGCATCGCACGCCGCGATGTCTCGAACACCTCACTGCAAGCCCTCTCGCTGCTGAACGACGTGATTTTTCTCGAAGCCTCGCGTGCACTCGGAAAAATCCTCGCCACACGCGAAGGCGGCGTGGATGAGCGCGTGAACGAAGCATATCTGCGCGTCCTCGGACGCAAACCGGCGGACGAAGAGCGCACGGCCCTCGCGAAATTTTACGAAGCCCAGCATTCGCGCTTCGCCGCAAAGGAACTCGACGCTGCAAAAGCAACCGGCGAAAAGGACGCAACCCCCGAGCGCGCCGCGTGGACGGTTCTTGCGCGCGCCCTTTTCAACCTCGATGAAGCGGTGACGAAGGGCTGATACTATTTTGCATGGAGATCGGCTTCAAAGCCGCAGTTCAATCAAACAGCACGACTCAATTATTCCAACGCACTCTCTCGTCGCCGTGTCTCGCCGTGGCATTTTTTTATTCGGTGCGGACGTAATCGAGGTGGAAAACTCGGGGCTGTGCGGGGTCTTCGAGGAAAAATACCACGCGGCGGATTGAGGCGAGATTGAGGCGACGGTTTTTGGGCGAGCTGGCAATTTCTTCGAGGGGGATGGCGATGTGGTTCCATCCGGCGGCGATGGTGAGGCCGCGGTAGTAGCGGTCTTCGCGTTCGGGTTTTGAGAAGTCGTCGTCTATGCGGAGGGAAAGCACGAAAGAGTCACCGGGATTGAAGATGTCGAAAGCGAGTGTGCGGTAGCCTCGCCAGTCTTGATCGGCTGCGAGGAAGCGCACGCCTGGGGTTCCATGGGCGCGGGTTTCGATGCAGAGAGAATGCGTGCCGTGGCTGGCGTGGTCGGCGACGAGGCGGATGAGTGCGCCGTCGGGGGCGTCGCGTCTTCCATCGCCGCACCACAGGCGGAGTTCGTTTCTGTTTTCAAAATCGCCAAGTGTGGGAAAATTGACGGAGCGCCATGCGATAGCGCGGAATTCACGCCATGCCGGCAGCACGGTGATGGCGCAGAGCGCCCCAGCGTAGGCGATGTAGATCAGACGCCACGTCAGCACAGGGCGGCGCTGCCAGATGGTAACGCCGAGGAAGGTGAGAAATGCTCCGGCTGCGCTGTTGGTGAAGTCGCTCCAGCTTGGGTCGCGCCCGGTGAATCGCTGGAGCCATTCGGCGATTCCTGCGGCGGCTGTGCAGATGGCGAAGGCGATGAGCGCGCGGTTTTGCACTACACGGGCGGGGAGGATGTGCCATGCGAAAATTGTGAGCAGGGCGACGAAGGGAATGTGCGCGGCGTCCATGAGCCGCTCCCAAAATTCGTTGTTCACCGCGAAGCGAATCGGGATGAGGAAAGCGCCCGCACAGACTACGGCGGCGAGGAGCCAGCGGCGGAAACTGCGCGTTTGGTTTGCGGGGGCGCTTTCAGCCACGGCGGGAAATGTGTGTGCCCGTCCCGATTAGGCGGTGCCAAGTTCCAATTCTGTGGGCTTGGCTTCGGTGCTGCGGAGTGCTTCGATTTTTTCCATCGTGATCGCATGGAGCCGGCGTTCGCGGGATTTGGCTCCGCCAAAAAGAATGGTGCGCACAGTGTCGAGGAGGATGAATGTATCGAGGAAGAACGACATGTGTTTGAGGTAATACAGGTCGTATTCGAGCTTGCGGCGGGAATCGAGGATGCTGGCTCCGTAGGGGTAGTTGACCTGCGCCCATCCGGTGATGCCGGGCTGCACCATCATGCGCTCTTCGTAGAAGGGGACTTGCCTGGCGATTTCGGTGATCATCTCGGGGCGCTCGGGGCGCGGGCCGACGAAACTCATTTCGCCTCTGAGCACGTTCCAGAGCTGCGGGATTTCATCAATGCGGTAGCGGCGGAGGAGGCTGCCGATGCGGGTGACGCGCGGGTCGCGGCTGCCGGTTGTGCCGCCCTGCGCCCACTGTGCGCCGGCTTTTTCGGCGTCCATGCACATGCTGCGCAGCTTGATCATGGAAAAAGGTTTTCCAAAGCGTCCGCTGCGGTTCTGGTAGAAAAGGACGGGGCCTTTGGAGGTGAGCTTCACCAGCAGCATGGCGAGGAGGAGCAGCGGGAGGCTGAGGATCAGGCCGAGCGATGAGGTGACGATGTCGAAGAGGCGTTTGACTTTGCGGATGTAGAGGAGCTGTGGCTCGCCGCTGGCGTTGAGGAGCCATTCGGAGGAGATGAGTTCGAGCGGGACGTGCTGGTCAATTTCCTCGCAGAGGATGATGAG
>CAIYUV010000291.1 GCA_903929475.1 uncultured Spartobacteria bacterium | reverse complement strand
GCAGTGAGCGGGCTGAATGTGGCGATGCTCGCGGCCATAGCGTGGTCTTTGTTGAAGCCGCTGCGCATTTCGCGGGCAGCATCGTTTTTTGTGATCATGCCGCTACTCATTGCTTACGCAATCGCGACGGGCCTTGGTGCGAGCTGCGTTCGTGCGACGGTCATGGCCGGGTTCTTTCTGGCTGCACCGATCGCGGGGCGGCCTGCGGTGCCACTGAACAGTATTGCCGCCGCCGCACTGGCAATTCTTGCGTGGGAAACCAACGAATTATTTTCGCCGGGCTTCCAGCTTTCGTTCGTGCTCGTGCTGATGATCATGCTGCTTGCGGAGCCAATCGCCCGGCGCGTTGAACGGATTGCGAAGCCCGACGATTTTATTCCTATGGAATTATGGACCGCCTCGCAGAAAACACGCATGACCCTTTGGAAAATATTTTCGCAGGCAACGGGTGTGACCGTCGCAGCATGGCTGGGGTCGCTGATTTTCATGGCGGGATATTTTCATCTCATTTCGCCGGTGGCGATTGTTGCGAATGCCATCGCAGTGCCGCTTGCATTCTTTGTCCTAGCGCTTGGATTGATGTCGCTCCTTGTGAGTTTTGCGAGCTCGTGGCTGCTGGTCGTGGTGAATTGTGCGAACTGGGCGTGTGCGAAATTGTTGCTGCTGGTCGTTGCCTTTTTTGCGCGCGTTCCCGGCGGCCATGTTTACGTCGAATATCCACGACTGGGCTCGGCACCATTATGCGAGATTACCGCGCTGGATGTCGGGCAGGGCGCGGCCATTCACCTGCGTGCAGGACGTGGCGACTGGATGTTCGATTGCGGGCATCTGCGCGACTACGAGCGCACCGTCCTGCCCTATCTGCGGTCCCGTGGTGTAAATCGTCTCGATGGTCTCATCCTCAGCCACGGCGATAGCTCTCATATTGGCGGAGCGGTTCCATTGATTGCGGACTTTTTACCCTTGTGGATTGGGGACACGCCCTTTTTAGATCGCTCGTCTTCGCGTCGGGAATTCCACGAGGAAATTGCAGCACGCAGATTCGGCCGCCGCATTTTCAAACGGGGAGATGAAGTGTTCCTTTCGCCCGGAGTAAAATTGCGCGTGCTCTATCCACCGCCGGAAATCCTGCGCAACTCATCAGACGACAAAGCGCTGGTTTGCTCCGTCGAAGCAGACGGATTGCGTGTGTTGCTGATGTCGGACGCAGGATTTTTCACCGAGCAATGGCTGCTCGCCAATGAAGCGGACTTGCGAGCGGATGTGCTCATCATGGGCTGGCACGACAAGGACTTCAGCGGCACGCCGGATTTTCTTTCTAAGGTGCAGCCGCGTTCAGTCGTCTGCTCCGAGCCGCCGTTCGGGACCACGCCGGAAAAATTCGCCACATGGGCAACGCCGCTCGGACAAAAGTGCGTGCGCATTTTTCCACAGCAAAAATGCGGAGCCGTGCAAATCGAACTACGCGCTGGCGGTGAAGTGGGTGTCGCGTCTGTCGTTCGGTGAATGGCTAGATTTTCCTCAGCCGCGCGCGGTGGATGGGGAGGCCTTGCGCGAGGAAGTGCTGCTCGAAATCGGTGCGTGGATAGTCCGGTTCCTCGGGCCACTCGATGCGCTCGAAGCCCTTCGCGCGCGCGAGCACTTTTTCGATCCACTGAAAATACGGGAGGTCGTCGGTTTTGATGCGCACTTCGCCGCCGGGCGTGACGAGCTGATACAGCGCGACCATGAACTCGTCTTGAAACAAACGACGCTCGTGGTGATGGCGCTTTGGCCATGGATCGGGAAAGCCGATGTGAACCACTTCTGCGCAGCCGATAGGCAGCAGCCATTGCGAGGCATAGAGACTTTCGAGCCGCAGGATGCGGGCATTTTCAAATCCTGCGCGCCCGATGGCACGGGAGACTTTTTCAATGCGCCCCAGCAGTCGCTCGGTGCCGAGGAAATTGCGCTCCGGGTAACGTTTCGCCATCGCGAGCAGAAAAGCGCCGTCGCCACAGCCGAGATCAATTTCCAGCGGCGCCGTGCGCTCGAAAATCTCGCTCAGCTCTGCGCGTTGAAAATGATCCTTTGGCGTCCATAGCGCGCGCTCTGCGGCGGCGATAAATGCGGCGTGCTGCTGTTTGTTCACGCGGGCGGTTTAGGGATTGGAAGAGTGCAAACGCAAGTGCCGCCTTCGCATTACTCCGCAGTGCGCAGGATGGCGACCTCGGTGGCGCCGTAGCGTTTCTGGCGAAGGCACTGCCACGTTTTGCCAAGCGGGAGTTTCGCTCCGGGCAGATGTTCGAGGATGAAAAGTCCACCGGGCATGAGCGCACGGCGCAGGCTTTCGCTGTTGAGAAGTTCAGGGGTGAAGTCGCGTTCGCTGGGCTTTTTTGCGTAGGGAGGGTCGGCGAAAATGAGCGCAAATTCGCCAGGGCGCGACATTCGATCCAGCCAACTGAACACGTTTGCGGAGGCGATCTCGCCGCCAGCGAGCCGTGTTTTTTCGAGGTTCTTGCGGATGCTTTCGCAGGCGCGGCGGTCGCTTTCTACGAATACACACGACGCTGCGCCGCGACTGAGCGCTTCGATGCCAAGGCCGCCGGTGCCGGCGAAAAGATCGAGCACGCGTGCGCCGGGGATGGATTCCATGAGCACGTTGAAGATGGCGTTTTTCACCATGTCCATCGTGGGGCGCAGTTCGCTGCGCGGGACGTTCAGTGTGATGCCTCCTGCGGTTCCAGCGATGACTCTCATGGTTTTTCCGATGAATCCGATTTGTTATCATCGGGCTTGTCCGGTTTTTTATCCGGCTTCGTGCCGAAGATGAGCGCTTCGATGCCAAGTATTTTTTGTTTTTTGCGATCTTTGGTCCCGGTGATTCTTTGAATCAGATTGTTCTTCGGTTTTGTGAGCGAGCCTTCGATATCAAAGGCCACCCCGCGCTGGTGATTTTCGTCGGGCGGCTGGAATTTCTGTTGAATTTCCGGCAATTGCTTGGCGATGAGTTTTTCATCGGCGCTGAAGACGGCGCTGAGTTTCAGTTTGTTGCCATCCAGCCGCACGCTGCCCTGCGAAGTGATTTTGAGCGGCGGCGCGTTGATGGTGAACTGGCTAATGAGGGCGCGATTCGCGCTGATTTCAAAATCGGCCTTCGCCTCGGTGATGACAAAGTTTGTGAACTGCTCCATTTGAAAAATTTCGCCTATGTCCCGGATAGTATCCATCTCACGGCAGGAGCCATCCCGGATGCTGAAATTTCCTTTTCCGGTAAATGAGGGTCTGTTGCCGACAAGGCCCTTCATCTCCAGCGAGCCGGTCATCGTGCCGTCGAGATTCGGGGGTTTTGCATCGGCTTCGATTGCCGCGCGGGCAAGATTCACATTTTCGAGTTTGATCTTCGTGATGAAGGGCAGACCGTTTTGATCGGTTTTGCTGGAGAAACTGGCAGTGAGGATGCCGCCGCCGAGGTTCGCCTTCACCTCCGGGAAATTGAGGCCCTTGCTGCTGTTGCCCACCTTTGCGGAGACGTCGGTGGCTCCGTATTGATCGTGCATCACGAGCCGTTCGATGCCCACCGTTCCCTCCATGCTTTCGTCGGTTACGTTTGTCAGCGTGGCGCGAAGTCCTGCGGCGCTGATGTAGGGATGTCCGTCCTTGTCAATCAGCTCGACACTTCCGTTTGCGATCACGATTTTTGCGATGCTGACTGATGGGCCGCTCTTCGGTTTTGGCGCGGGTGTTTCCTCGGTTTTTTGAGATTTTGGCTGGTCGTTCTTTGCGACGGGCTTGATTTTCTTTTTCGCATCAATCTCCGCCTGCAAGTCAGCGGGAAGCGGTGGTGTCTTCCAGCTATCGTCCTTTTGCTGGATGAGGATGAATTTCGGGCTGTCCACGACGACGTGTTCAAAGACGAGATGCCCGCGTAGCAACGACAGCAGGCTGTGCTTTGCGGAGAAACCGGCGACTTCAAAAAAATTGCCTTTTTGATCCGGGACGGTGATCCCTTTCGCCTCCAGTCCGCCCCACAGCGAGAGTTCGAGGCTTTCAAATTTCAGCGGCACACGCAGGGCTTTGCTCAGTTCGCGCTCCACGTGGGTGTGCATATCCGGTGATTTCAGCCAGCGGTTTAAACCCCACACGCCCACTGCGAGCACGACCACCAAAACGATGGCGGTGATGATGAGGATTTTTGCGAGGCGTTTCACGGATCGGGAAGCTAGCGGTGGCGGTTGAAAATGGAATGACGAATGGCGGATGGGCGTTTTCTTTGACACGCAACAGGTGATTTCATTCGACATTTTTCATCCAACGTTCGTCATTCGCCGCTGTGCCGGACATCGCCATCATTTTGAATCCACGCGCGCGGAGCGAGCGGGCGCACAGTCTCGTTGATGAATTGCGGCAGCTTGTGCCCGAGGCGGAGTTGCTCCTCACGGAGGCTGCGGGCGATGCCCGGCGGCTTGCCGCGCAAGCGGCGCGCGATGGCTTTCGCGTTGTCGTGGCCGCGGGCGGGGACGGCACTGTGAATGAAGTAGCCAATGGACTCGCAGGCGGCGGTGCGGCGCTCGGCGTGCTGCCGCTGGGGACAATGAATGTTTTTGCGAAGGAGCACTCGATCCCTGCGCAAATCAAGGACGCCATTGCTGTGATTCGTGGCGGAGCGGAGCGCGAGATCGATCTGGCCGCCGCGAATGATGCGCATTTCATCCAGCTTGCCGGGGTCGGTCTCGATGCGCAGGTGGTGAAGCAGACGAATTGGGAATCGAAGAAACGCTTTGGCGCGCTGAGCTACCTCATCAGCGCGGCGCAGGTGGTTTCCCGTATGCCGCCGAAGCTCGTCATCGAGTCCGGCGGTGCCATGCACGAGGGCTCGTTCGTGCTTGTCGGCAACGGGCGATATTACGGCGCGAAGCTCGTCCTTTTTCCCGACGCGAAGACCGACGACGGTTTGCTGGACGTGCTCGTTTTCAAAAAACTCGGCTACCTCGACATCGCGCGCTACCTCGGCGGCGTGCTGATCGGCACGCACACGAAGCTTGCGGACGTGGAGTATTTTCAAACGCATGAGCTACGCGTTCACAGCGAGGATGAAGTGCCAGTGGAAGTGGATGGTGAGCTTTCCGGCACGGCTCCGGTGAGTTTTCGCATGGCGGGACGGCTGCGCGTGTGTGTCCCGGCTTCGGGCGGCAGTCCGGCGCAATAAGCCCTTGCGCTGCGCTGCGCGCCGGCTCAAATTCTAAACGTTATGAGGCTCCCTCGCAGACAGACATCAGCCACTCCCGGCGTGTGGGCTCCCGCTCGCCCGACCGGCGTGTTGTTATTCATTACGATGCTCGGAAGCTGGGGTGCGGCGCAGGCGGTCTTCTGGGCGTTCGGCGTCGGCTCGTTGAGCGACGGGCTTTTGCTCGACGGTCTGGGAATCCATGCGGGCGAATACTGGCGGTTGTTCACCTTCCAGCTTCTGCACGTAAATTTCGCCCACTTTGCCGCAAACGTGCTCGTGCTTTTTCTCGCAGGCCGTGAAATTGAGCCCATCATCGGGCGACGGCATTTTCTCGGTTTGTGTCTGATCGCGAATTTTTTCGGCGGCATCGCCTGCTGGCTTAGGATGCCGGCGGTGGCGGTCTTCGGAGCATCCGCCGCCGCATCGGCTGCAATCACGGTCTACGCGACCATCCTGCCGGAAATGGAAGCGCCACTTTTCGGCCTGCCGCTGCGCTTGCGCGCGAAACATATTGCATGGGCACTTGCCGCTTTGGCTATCTTCGGGACGGTGTCTGGCTTTGGCGGAATCTACGGTGCGCCGGGCGTGCTTGCAGGATGCGCGCTTGGCTGGGTGTGGGCGCGCGTGCTTGGCTTTGGCCGTCTGTTCCATTTCCAGCGCCGGCGCATAGAAAAACGAAATATCGAAACGCGCTGGCTGCACATGAGCGCGGAGGAATTTGTGAGCGCTGAAATGGATCCGATACTCGAAAAAATCAGCTGCGAAGGAATCAGCAGCCTCACGCGCGGGGAACGACGCATTCTTGAATTCGGGCGCAGGAAAATGATCGGGGAGAGCAGTAGATAATTCCGGCTGCGTGGCTGGCCGCAAATTAACTAAGGAAAATCGCGAGAAAGCATTTGGTTCTTTGTCCGCACTCTCTAGCCTCTTTTCAAAATCGCCCATGCACTGGCAACCCAACCACGAACCTCCGCCCGAAGCCGACGCGCCTGCCCGCTGGGATCGATGGATGCGCCCGCTCTACTGGCTCTCCGGTGCACGGTGGGAGACTCTGAAGCACTGCCCCGCGACCGAGCGCGAGCGCATCGCCGTGCTCGGCAGCACCGTTCTCATCCCCACGATCATGTCGTTTCTCGGCATGATATTTTACGCAAAGAGCCGCTTTCACGAGCCGCCGTGGCTCGCCGTCACCGGCATCGCGCTCGCGTGGGCGTTTGTGATCATGAACACTGACCGCATCCTGCTCGCGACCTACCGGCCTTTTCAGCCGTGGTGGCGCAAGCTTATGCAGGTCTTATTTCGCTTCACGCTTTCGGGCGTCGTGAGCGTCGCGATTTCATTTCCGTTCTGCCTCGATCAATACCGTCCCGCGATCACGTATTACTATCAGCAGAAATATCAGGCCAAACTCGACATCCTCAGCGAGCAGGAATCCACGGGCCGCCGCGAACTCACAGCGACGCTGGAAAAAATCCGCGAGGACAACGAAGCGGCGCGCAAACAGATCAACGACGATTTCACCACGCAGAACGACGCGCTCACCGCACAGTTGCCCGAGTTGCAAAAGGCCATCCTGAACCCCGAGGACTACGCGGATGAGCGCATGGAAGCGGAGCGGAAAAGGGCAACAGATCCGGAATTTGTCGCACCGGCCAGCCCGGCGACACGCACGGTCATCTCGCAGATCGAAGCGCAAAAGGAGACTCTCGCGAAAACCAACGCTGAGCTGGAGACGAAGCAGGATCTTCACCGACGACTCGTGGAGGCCATCGCGCGCGAGGCACTCGGCGAACCGAATGAATTTTACCCGGAGAAAAAGAAGCCAGGCGACGGCCCGCGCTTGAAGGATATGCAGGCACGCGACCGCGCCGTGGTTGTGGAGATCCGCAGGCTGGAGACCGCCTCCACTGTCCAGCAGGCCGCGCACATTGCGAGCGATAAGGAACTCGCCGCCGCACGCCTCACGGATCGCAATGCGTATCTCGATGCACTCTCGACCAAGCGCGACGCCTTTGTCGCCGAGGGCAACGAAAAGGAGCGCATCCGCAAGGCGAAGTTAGAAAAAGTCACGGCACAGATCGCAGAATTGGAGACGGATCACACCGCGCGTCTCGCCAAACTCGCCGAGCACACCGCAGCGCTTGAGACGGATCACTCCATCGCAGCCAAGCGGCACGACGACAAATTTCTCCCACAGCTTGCGCTCCTCAAAAACAAGCAAGGCGGCGTTTTCGATCCAATGGAGGAGACGATTGGACTGTATAAAGTGATCTTTGAGCCAGCACCCGATGCGAACGAAGAGGAGCGGGCGGAGAACAAAGGCAAATGGATCGCAGGCCTGTTCCAGTTCCTCGTCATCTTCGGCACATTGTTCGTTTTGGATCTCGTCCCGATCATGGCCAAGATTTTCTCCCGCCCTGGTCCCTACGATGTCCTTGTGGATCATCCGGAATTCATCTCGGGTGAAAATATGCGCGCATTCCGTGCAAAATACGGCGAGCACGCGGACGACTGGTCGAATGCAGGAATGGCAGAAGACCCCGCCGCGCACCGGCTCGTGCAGAGCCATCCGCGCCCGCTGCCCCCTGTCCGCGAGCGGGACGAAGTGTAAGCACAGTTTGCGGAGCGATGAGTGCGTTCCTCCGTGAGTTCTTCGTGTTTGGAATCAAGCAGGCGCGTGCGTGCATCTTTGCAGGGTTGTTTTTCCTCGTGCTGCTGTGCTCGCGATATGTCCACATCGCCGGGCTGGCGCGCTACGATTTCATTCTCGCGGTCACACTGCTCATTCAACTCGGTCTGCTCGCCACGCGCGTCGAGACACTGGCGGAGGCCGGTGTGCTTGCTGTATTTCACGCGCTCGGGCTGGGGCTGGAGCTTTTCAAAACACAGCCCGGCATCCATTCGTGGAGTTATCCGGAGCCGGGCATTTTCAAAATCGGCGGGGTGCCGCTCTACAGCGGTTTCATGTATGCGGCGGTGGCGAGCTACATGTGCCAGTCGTGGCGGGTCATGCGGTTGCGGCTCACCGGCTATCCATCGCATGTGCTGAGCATCATTCTCAGCGCGGCGATTTACGTGAACTTCTTCACGCAACATTTCATCGGTGATTTTCGCTGGTGTCTTGCCGTTGCCGTGGTCGTCGCTTTTGCACGGGCGCGTGTGCATTTCACCGTGCTGGATCGGGAGCGTGCGATGCCAATGGTGCTCAGCTTTGTGCTCATCGGTTTCTTTGTCTGGGTCGCGGAAAATATGGCCACGTTTTGCGGTGCGTGGGTGTATCCGAATCAGCACGCAGGCTGGAGCGTCGTCGGGGCTGGCAAGATCAGCTCGTGGTCCCTGCTGGTGATCGTGACTTTCATCATCGTCGCCGATCTCAAGCACGTCCGCGAAGGCGACGCGGCCGTGAGCGCAGGCCGCGACTAGCTCTCCGGCAGCACTTGCTTGACGAGGCGGGTGATGCCGTCGCGGGCGAAGTCGCTGGCCGGATAGATTTTTTGGGCTTTCAGAAAATGGGCGAGCGAACTGCCGAACTGTTCCTTCTTTTCAAACTCCTCGGCGTTGCGGATCACTTTTACAAAATCGCTGGCGCGCGTGGTCATGTCTGCGCGCTGCTGGTTGAGCTTGGCGTCGTCGGGAAATTGCGCCCACGAGCGTTCGAGTGTTTCCCATGCACCGGCATAGACGCCCTGACGTGCCATTTCCTCGGCGCGCATGAGCGAGGCTTCGATGGCCTGCATATCAGCCATGACTTTTTCGAGCGCGGGCTTGCGTTCCGGGTTCACAGCGACGGCGGCGATGAAGCGGACTTTATCGGCCCAAATCTGACGGTAATTTTTTTGGCTCAGGAGCTGATCAAATTCGAGCAACGCCTTCTGCACCACATCGCCCTGTGTGAAGAGCTTGTCCATCGCCTCCTTGAACTCCGGGTTGCCCGGCCAGATTTCGCCGGCCTCGGTCATGACGCGTTCGAGGGTGACCTGATCGCTGCTCAGCGCGGCCTGTCTCGCCTTCCCGATGAGTGCGCGTGCTTTGATTCTTGCACCATCGATGGCGGCGGTGGGCTGCGAGTCGTCGAAGTCGTTGGCGACTTTTTTCAAGTCCTTCACCAGCGTTTCGGCGCGGCCGTAGTCGCGCACATTGATCGCCGAGATGAGCTGAAAGCTTTTGTGCGCAAAATCGAGGCACTGCCGTTTTTTGTCGCGCTGCACGAGGCGCACTTCGGGCATATATTCGCCGATGAGGAATGCCTGCCGGAGCTGTTTTGTTGCTCCCTCCATTTCGTTTTTCGTGAGCAGGAAATCGAAAGCTTTCACGCCCTCGCGCACGTCGCGGATGGCTTCATTAGCGACGGAATCAATGACACTGACCGTCGGCGGCATCCCGGTGCTTTTTGCAAAAAGATCGGTCGCATCCTTGCCGAGGTTGAGCTTCGAGTCGCCGTCGGTGAAAAGCGCGCGGTAAAAGCGCGTGGACATGATGACGTGCTGGAACCGGCGTTGGAGTAGGAACTGCACCATCATGGTTTGAAATTCGACCTTGGCCTGCAATTCTGAGAGCGCTTTTTTTACCTCGTTGCCCTTTATCGCGACAAGGCGCTCGGCGTGGCGGCGGGTGTAGCTCGCGGTCTGGTAGTCGGTGCCGTTTGCGGGGTTCACGGCTCCACCGCCCTGCCTCGCTCCGCCGTTTCCGTTGGCGCGACCGCCCGACGCAGCAGGCGCTGCCTGGATTTTTTTCCCTTCTGAGACGGTCTGTAGGTTCCATTCCAGCCGCCGCAGTTCCTCTTCGAGAGCCACGTTTGCGTTGCTGAGCCGCGCTTGATTTCGCTGCGCCTGCCACACTGCATAAACGGCATCGGCGAGCGAATCGCAGAGATGGGCATCTATGTCGTAGCGCGCCGCGTAGGGCAGGAGTTTGAAAGCGGTGTCTATGTTTTGAACCGTGGCATTTCCCGGAGCCAAGCACGCGAGAATGCGGTCGAGGATCGTGCGGTAATCGGCGTCCTCCTTGTTCGTAGCCTCGGGGGCGTTCAGGAATTTCTCGAAACGGGCTTGGAAGACGGGATTGTTTGAAACGGAGTAATTTTTCCCGTTGAAAGCGACCACCTCCGTCCCCGGATCGAGAACAGGAACCTCCTGCCCGAATGGAGAGTTTTGCTGCTTCGGAGCAGCGGCTTGGGGCGCGGGCTTTTGGCCCACAGGCGCGGGTGATCCCTGAGGCTGTGGAGCCGGAACTGCGTCCGGCACTTGCGCGAGGGCGGTGTTCACATAGAAAAGTGCAGCGGCTAGGAAAATCTGGGTATGCATTTCGGTCGGAAGATTGGTGAAGAGCTTAGCGGCTGCAATGCCATGTGCAACGCCCGTGCTTGTAAAAAGTCAGTTATCGCCCGGAGGAAAAAACTTTCCCTCGACAGTCTGCGTGCCTCGCTCAAGATTTCTGCGGTTTCAAATGCAGCCGTAGCTCAACTGGATAGAGCGTTGGTCTCCGAAGCCGAAGGTTGTGGGTTCGACCCCCGCCGGCTGCACTTACTGTTTTCCTCTGAAACCCTCATCAATGCAAGGTTCCAAGACTGTTTCAGTGTCAAAGTCATAATACCCCATATTCCCTCATTCTTGCGCATTCGAGCTTGAAAAATGGCAACAAATGGCAACAGATGGCAACGAACCGGCCATGACAAATCCATTTCAACTCAAGCACTACAACGACACAAACCGCCCTGCTTTGAAGTTCGTGGTCAATTACAAGGAAGCAGGAAAACGGGTGCGGAAATTTTTCAGTTCCAAAATTGAGGCGCAAACATTCGTTCAGCAAAAGAACATCGCGTTTCAAAATCAGGGCCGCGAAGGGATCGAGTTTCCGTCCTGGCTGCGCATCATGGCCGGTGAGTGCAATGACCTTCTCGAACCCCACAACAAAACAATACGAGACGCGACCGAGCACTATCTG
>CAIYUV010000290.1 GCA_903929475.1 uncultured Spartobacteria bacterium | reverse complement strand
TTTGTGTTGTGTTTGAACACGCCTTCCACCGCCATTTTATAGCTTAGCCCCTGGCCCGAATTTCGGGGTCCACCTCACCTCGCTGGTTTTATCCAGAGCCGTGCCGGTTTTATCCAGAGCCATGCCGGTTTTATCCAGAGCCATGCCGGTTTTATCCAGCGCCATTCCGTTTCTTGGGAAGACCACTTCATTTCTTGGGTAGGCCATTCCGTTTGTTGGGAAGGCCATTCCAGTTGTTGGGAAGAGCACTTCATTTCTTGGGAAGACCATTCCGTTTGTTGGGAAGGCCATTCCAGTTGTTGGGAAGAGCACTTCATTTCTTGGGAAGACCATTCCGTTTCTTGGGAAGGCCATTCCGTTTGTTGGGAAGGCCACTCCGTTTCTTGGGAAGGCCACTCCATTTGTTGGGAAGGTCATTTCATTTCTTGGGAAGGTCATTTCATTTGTTGGGAAGACCACTTCATTTCTTGGGAAGGCCATAGTGCACGCCGCAAAGGGCTGACTATTCACCAGTCACCAGTTTGCCAGCGCCCGCCAGCGCTGCCCTTCGGGCTGCCTGCGGCAGGCGTTCTCACTCCGCTCGAATCCAATCACTGTGCGGCTTTGTTTTTTTCCAGCGGATGTGGAGCGCGCCAAGTTACGCGCTATTTCCGCCAACTTTGCGCTGGCGCGATAGGAGCGTTCAGTGAGGATCGGCGTATGTTAAAACCGCTCCGCATTTCTCTCCTGCTGGCTGTCTGTGTTGCGCACGGGGAGGATTTTCAGGGCTCGGATCATCCGCTGGAATATGATCATCCGCCCATCAGCTACTCGACAGCGCAGCCGAACGACGCCGTCGCCGCCGTGCAGCGCAAGATCGAATCCGGCGACCTGAAACTCGAATGGGATGAAAAGTTCGGCTACCTCCCTGCCCTGCTCAAGGCGTTCGATGTTTCCAAGTCGTCGCAGATGCTTGTCTATTCCAAGTCGTCGCTTCAGCGGAAATACATCACGCCGGAAAATCCGCGCGCGCTCTACTTCAACGATGATGTGTATCTCGGCTACATCCCCGGCGCACCGGTGATGGAAGTCTCGGCAGTGGACCCGCAACTCGGCGGGACGTTTTATTTCATCGAGCAGGAAAAGATGCGGAAGCCGAAATTCGTCCGCAGCGCCGATTGTCTTTCGTGCCATGGCGGGCAGCGCAGCCTCGGGATTCCGGGGCATTTCGTGCGCAGCGTGCCGGCGGATTCGGGCGGCGAACTCATCACGCTCGAAGAGGTGCGCGACATCACGCAATGCACTCCGCTGAAGGATCGCTGGGCGGGATGGTTCGTGACCGGCAAGCACGGCACGCAGCCGCACCGCGGTAATCTCATCGGCGAACGCGACCTCGCTCGCTACGCAAAGGAGCCGCTTTTCAAAGCGAACATCACGGACCTTTCGCCGATGCTCGACACGACGAAATACCACGGCAAAGGGAGCGACATCGTCGCGCTGATGGTGCTCGAACATCAGGTGCATATGCACAACTACGTCGCGCGACTAAACATCGAGGCGCAGCAAATGCACGCCGCCTACGGTCACGTGCGCTACATGAGACCGCAGGTGGATGCATTTCTGCGCTACATGCTTTTTACCGAGGAAGCGCCACTCGCCGGGGCCATCGAGGGAAACCCGGAGTATGTGCGCGACTTCGCCACGCACGCCATCAAGGACAGCAAAGGGCGCATTCTCCGCGACCTCGATTGCAAGACGCGGCTTTTCAAATACCCGTGCAGCTTCCTCATCTACTCATCGTCGTTCGATGCGATGGCCGCGCCAATCAAGGAAGTCATCCTGCAAAAACTCCACGACATCCTGACCGGCAAAAACTCCGATGAGCAATTCGCCCGATTGAGCACGAATGACCGCAAGGCGCTGCTGGAAATCCTCCGCGAGACGAAGCCGAACCTGCCGGACTACTGGCGGAAATCCTAGCCGCGCGCGAGGCGTGCTTTCACCTCGCGGCAATAGGCGGCGATGTCCGGCGCTTGCAGGATGCCGCTGACGATGACCACACGCCGCGCACCTGCCGCGAGCACTGCGTCGAGATTCTCCAGCTTGATGCCGCCGATGCAAAAGATCGGGATATTTACCAACTCGTGCACACGCGCGATTTCTGCAAGGCCGATGGCGGGGCGGCCTGCTTTGGTCGGCGTGGGAAAGAGCGGGCCGAAGCCGATGTAGTCCGCGCCCGTCTCGGCGGCGGCGACTGCCTGCGCAATCGAGTGCGTGCTTTTGCCGATGATGGGCGGCGGCACTTCACCAGCGAGCGCGCGACCTGCACGCCAGCGAGCGTCGGCGATGTCGAGATCGTCTTGCCCGACATGCGCTCCGTCGGCTCCGACACTGGGGACGAGTTCGGGGTGATCATTGAGGATGAATGGCACGCCCGCGCCTTGCACGATGGGCGCGACGCGATTGGCGAAGCTCTCGATGTCGTGTTCGGAAAAATTCTTCGCGCGGAGTTGGATCAAATCTACGCCACCTGCGCACATCTGCTCCGCAACACGCTCCAATTCGGCAGGCGCGACGTATCCGAGATCGAGAATCCCGTAGAGCCGGGCGTGGGCGAGGCGATTCGTGGCGGGCTGTTCGGTCATCGTGTGAGTGTTCTACTTGCTCCCTACTGAACCACGGAGTCGAAATTTTCACGGCACTGCTGCCACACTTCCTCGGAGGTATGCGCAGCATCCACGCGGCGGATAAATGGACGATCCAACGAAAGGAAAATGCGGCGGACTTCGCGAAGGGACTGGAGTTCCTCGAAGGTGTTTGGCGAATCACCGCGCGCGCGAATGCGGTCGAGTCCACCGGCAGGATCGAAATCGAGCAGCAGAACAAGATCAGGTTTCGGAGCAAACTTTTCGTTCTCACTCAGAATCCACACCGGATCAGCTCCGCGCGCACCCTGATAGGCGGCTGTGGAAATGTAGTAGCGGTCGAGCAGGACGACTTTTCCCTCAGCCAGCGCTGGGGCGATGAGCGTGGCGATATGCTCTGCACGGTCTTTCAAAAACAAGGCAAGTTCCTCGTCGAGCGTGAGACGGCCTTCGCTCATGCTCTGGCGGAGTTTCATTCCCCACTGCCCGCGTGTCGGCTCGCCGCTGGTGACGCACGGGATGCCGCGAGCGGCGCAGTGCTCGGCGATTCGTCGGAGGACGGTGCTTTTGCCGGCACCGTCAATTCCTTCGAGGACGACGAGCCAGCCGGGTGAATTTGGTCGCGGCATGGGCGCGCGGTTTAGGCGCTGGGCGCGAATGTGGCAAGCGCCCGCGAATCGAAAGCACTTTGCGGATGGCACACGGGCGGCTTTCATGCGCGCTCCCATGCACGCATACAGCCTCATCATCGCGACGTTTGAGCGCCCGGAGGATCTCGCTGTGACGCTGGCTGGCGTGGAGAAGCAGACGCGCCGGCCTGCGGAGATCGTGGTCGTGGATTCATCGCGTGATGAGCGGACGAAGAAGCTGTGCGAAGAATGGAGCACGCGACTTCCGGTGCGCTGGTTTTTCTCCGACGCGAAAAGTGCGGCGAAGCAGCGCAACCAAGGTGCGGAACTCTGCTCACCGACAAGCGAGGTGCTGGGCTTCATGGATGATGACATCACGCTCTATGCGGACACGTGCGCGCTGGTGTGCGAAGTTTTCGATGCGGATGCGGCGGGCGAAGTTGGCGGAGTTGGAGTGCGCATTGATGAAATCCAACGGGCCGCTCCATCGCAACTCACACGATTGTATTTTCGCCTGCAAGCGGGCTACTCGCATCCGACGTATGGCGGCCGCCTGTTCGGTCCCGCAATCAACTGCCTGCCTTGCTACACAGAGCCTGCCGAGAACGGACTCATCCGCTCGGAGTGGTTGAATTCCGGCTGCGTGTTTTATCGGCGCGAGCCGTTCTTGCGGGAGCGGTTTCCAGCTTTCGACGGCTACAGCTACATGGAGGATGTGCATTGCTCGGCGCGCATCGCAAAAACACACCGGCTGTATTTTCACGTGAACGCACGATGCAGCCACCGCGAAGGGACGAATTCGCTGAAACGTGACATCATCGGCCTCGCACGCCAGCGCATCGCGAACCAGCGGATCGTCGCGCGCAATGTGCTCGGAATGCGCGGCGTGCGGCTGTTGTGGAAATTTTTCCTGCACCGCCTGTTCGCGACTTTCACCATCGTCCGGCAGCGCAATCCAGGCTGGGCGCAGGACCTGCGAGGGACTTGGATGTAATCATCATGCCAAATCCCTACCGATCATTCTGCAAACTCTGTCTGCGCGTGCTTCGCGGAGTGGTTTCGCGTTTGCAAAAAATTGGCCTGAGTCTGCGTGGCGCCAAGTTCGCGGGAAAAGTGCGGCTGCCGATCTGGCTGGAGCCGCCCGTCCATGCGGAGTGTCTGTCTTTCGGCGACGGCGCGGCGCTCGATGAAAGAGTCACTCTTCTCGCAACCAACGAGAACGCACAGATCATCATCGGCGCGCGCTGCTATGTGAACCGCAGCACGATGCTCGACGCCAGTGTGCGCATCGAAATCGGCCACGACACGATGATCGGCCCATTTTGCTACATCACGGATCACGACCACACGTTCGGCTCTGGCGCACGACCAGCGGATGGCGCTCTTATTTCCGCCCCAGTGAAAATAGGCGCACGCTGCTGGCTCGGCGCGCACGTGACTGTGCTGAAAGGCGTGAGCATCGGCGATGGCACCGTCGTCGGCGCAGGCAGCGTGGTGACGCAATCGCTCCCCGCAAGCGTGCTGGCCGTCGGCACCCCGGCGCGCGTGGTGCGAGAATTGGTGTGATTTTTCACGCAGAACCATCATTTCTAAACTGAGCAACTCCGCTGGCACCAAGCGTGCTTTTCTCAGTGCCATGCACACCTTTGCCTACCAAGCCCGTGACAACAGCGGCAAAATGATCTCCGGAATTCAGGAGGGAATGAACGAGGAGAACGCGATCAACGCGTTGATGGGGCGTGGCCTCATGGTCCTGTCCATCCAGCAAAAGGCCGCCAGCAAAATCACGCGGGGGAAGATCAGTGTCTCCAGCGCCGACCTCGTCATCTTCACGCGGCAACTCGCCACGATGGTGGATGCGGGCCTCCCGCTCGTGGGTGCTCTTACGGCGTTGTTTGAGCAGGCGGATCCAAAAAGACAGGCCGGGCTTCGCCGTATCATCGGTGAAGTGAGTGCGAGCGTGCAGGACGGCTCGACTTTCAACGAATCCATCGCCAAACACCCGCAAATTTTCAACCGCCTCTACATATCGATGGTGAGGGCTGGTGAATCCGGCGGTATGCTCGCCGAGGTGCTGGATCGTCTGGCAGGCTTCCTTGAGGCCAGTGAGCGCCTTCGCAAGAAAGTGAAATCGGCGATGACGTATCCTGTCATCGTGATCTGCATCGCACTCGCGATTACCACCTTCCTCATCGTGAAAGTGGTGCCTGTATTTGGGAGCATCTTCGCTGACTTCGGCGCAAAGCTGCCGGCACCCACACAGTTTCTCATAGACCTCTCCGACTTCATCCGCAGTTACTGGTATATCATCGTCGGTGTCATCGTTGGAGTGTTCTACGCCATCCGCGCATGGGTGAAGAGCAAGAGCGGCGCGGAAACGTGGGACCGCTGGAAACTCAAGCTGCCGGTTTTTGGCCCGCTCACCCACAAGATTTGCATGACGCGGTTCGCGCGCACTTTCGCCCAACTCCTCCGCTCCGGCGTGCCCATTCTCGAAGTATTACAGATCGTCGGCGACACGTCGGGAAACAGCGTGATCACCAATGCACTCCGCGGCGTGTCCAGCGATGTTGAAAAGGGCGAGCACCTCACTGCTGCCTTGAGTCGTCAGGTGATTTTTCCGCCGATGATGCTGCGCATGGTTTCCGCAGGCGAGAGCACTGGTAAAATTGACACCATGCTCGAAAAGATGGCGGACTTTTGGGATGAAGAAGTCGAGGCCACGCTCGCAGCGCTCACCTCGTTGCTCGAACCTCTTCTCATCGTCGTTCTCGGCATCATCGTCGGCGGCATCGTCATCGCGATGTTCCTGCCGATCTTCAAGCTGAACGACGTGGTCTCAGCGAACAAGTAGTCCGCCCACAAAAATCAACGCTCCATAGGCGAGCCCGGTGAAGGCCGCGGCTCGCCAGCGTTTTTCAGACGCAGTGATCCAAGTGATTTGATTGCGAAGCGTGTAGGGCATCCCGACCCAAAACATCGCGAAGAGCACCCAGACATAAACGAGCGAAACGAGCAGCAGACGAATCTGTTCTGTGCGCATTCTAAAGGCTGACTCCAAAAGCGGCTCAGCGGCGAGCAGCACGAGAGTTCCCAGTGCGCGCACGGCGAGAAAATCGCGCATGTAGAGAATGGAGAGCACCGTCGCTACCGGCGTGAGTATGAGCACGGTTTCCCGCCATGTGCTGAACTCGCCGAGATCCATCAGCTTCACGAGCATGAAAAACCATGCACCCGCTGCGATGGATAACAGCACTCCTGCCTCCCTGCTGCGAGGGAAGGCGCGCAGCCAGTCCTGCGCAGCCTTCACCTTCACCAGTGCTAGCAAATGCCCGACGACCAGCAGCAGCCCCACGCCGAGCATCGTGTATTTGAGCTGTAGCCAGTCGGGATAAATCATCAGGTGCCGATTACAGCCCCTTGCTCACGATGTATTTCACGAGGTCCACGCAGCGGTTGCTGTAGCCCCACTCGTTGTCATACCAGCTCACGAGTTTGAAGAACTTGCTGTTCAACTCAATGCCGCTGCCCGCATCAAAAATGGAGCTGTGGCTGTCGTGGATGAAATCGGTGCTGACCACTTCGTCGGTCGTGTAAGCGAGGATGCCTTTCATGTAGGTCTCGCTGGCTTTTTTCATAGCAGCGCAGATATCCTTGTAGCTGGTCTCCTTGGTGGTCTTGACAGTGAGGTCCACGACGGAAACGGTCGGCGTCGGAACGCGGAAGGACATGCCGGTGAGCTTCCCCTTCACTTCTGGAATGGCGAGGCCGACAGCTTTTGCAGCGCCTGTGCTCGAAGGGATGATGTTGATGGCCGCACTGCGTCCACCCTTCCAGTCCTTCTTGCTCGGAGCGTCCACAGTCTTTTGCGTGGCGGTGTAGCTGTGGATGGTCGTCATGAGGCCTTCCTCGACGCCAAAGCCTTCCTTCAGCAAAACGTGGACGACCGGCGCGAGGCAGTTCGTGGTGCAGCTCGCGTTGGAAATGATGTGGTGCTTCGCGGCCTCATACTTCTCGTGGTTCACGCCCATGACGACCGTGATGTCCTCATTCTTGCCGGGAGCGCTGATGATAACCTTCTTCGCACCAGCGGTGATGTGGCCCTTCGCTTTTTCAGCATCCACGAAAAGACCCGTGCTCTCGATGACGATGTCCACGCCGAGCGCCTTCCATGGCAAAGCTGCTGGGCCTTCCTTCACGGCGAGGCATTTGATTTCGTGCCCGTCCACCACGAGCAAATCGTCCTCCGCCAATTCAGGCGACGACTTCTTGCTGAAAACTTCCTCCTTCGCCTTGCCCTGCGTGGAATCGTATTTCACGAGGTATGCAAGATTGTCCGCTGGAACGAGGTCGTTCACCGCGACGACTTGGATCTCTTTGCCGAGAAGTCCCTGGTCACAGATTGCGCGAAATACCAGGCGACCGATGCGCCCGAAGCCGTTGATGCCGATTTTGATCATAGTATGTGTTTCTTTTTAAAAATGGGCGCGCATCAAAGTGACGCGACTCCCCTCCGTCAACACCAGAGGATGTCAGACAGGTAAAAAGTTGCTTCGATCCCGCCACGCGATACGCTGCATCCACAAAATGAAGACCAAAACCGTCGGCACCCGGCAAACAGCAAGCGACCCCGTCGCCTGCCACCGTCGTGCCGTGGCGCTCATCCGGCAGGCGCAAAAGCTGAATCCATTTCCTCGTCCGCGGGGCTTCGTTCACAAAGCGCGGACATGGGAGGAATACGAGACTTGGAAGAAAGCGCAGAAAAACCCGCGTCTTTGGTAGCACATGGAGGAAAGTAATCAGTTGCTCCGGGTTTGCGCTTTGCTCAACAAACACGGCGCACACTACCTCATTGTTGGCGGCCATGCGTGCATTCTGCATGGATATGTGCGGGCGACGGAGGATGTGGATATTCTCGTCGAGGATACCGAGGAAAACTTCCGCCGGGTCATCAGCGCGCTCTCAGAGCTAGAAGACCACGCGGCAGCCGAACTAACACCTCAAGATCTCGCTGAAAACGTCGTCGTAAAAATCGCAGATGAGGTCGAAGTGGATGTCAGCCGACAAGCATGGCAGGTTACCTATGCAGAAGCCATCGCCACTGCGGAGTCCATCGAAGTCGATGGAGTGCGCGTGCCATTTCTTGGGCTGGAAATGCTGATCAAAAGTAAAACAACATACCGCGAACAAGACCGCGCCGACCTCGTGCGCCTCCGTGATTTGCTGGAACTGAGACGCAAGCAGTGAAAATTCTGACCACCATCGCCGCCACCCGTCGCTACCGTGCAAAATGCACCGGCCCCGTTGTCCTCGTCCCCACGATGGGCGCGCTCCACGCCGGGCACGGAGCTTTAATCCAGCGCGCCCGCAAACTCGCCGGCAAACGCGGCACCGTCCTCGTCACCATCTTCGTGAACCCCACGCAATTTGGCCCGAAAGAAGACCTCTCCCGCTACCCGCGCCCCTTCGCCGCCGATGTGAAACTCGCCCGCGCCTGCGGTGCCGACGCCATCTTTCACCCTACACCCGGCGAGATGTATCCCGAGGGCTTCTCCACGTTCGTGGACGAACACACCGTCTCCCTCCCCCTCTGCGGCGCATCGCGGCCCGGCCACTTCCGCGGCGTCTGCACCGTCGTGCTGAAACTCCTCACCATCACCCAGGCCGACGTCGCCGTCTTTGGGCGAAAGGACTTCCAGCAATGCCGCGTCATCGCCCGCATGGTGCGCGACCTCGATATTCCCGTCCGTCTCGACTTCGCCGAAACCGTCCGCGAACCCGACGGCCTCGCCCTCAGTTCGCGCAACACCTACCTCTCCCCCGCCGAACGCGCACAAGCCCCCGTCCTCCGCCGCGCCCTGCTCATCGCACAAGACGCATTTGCAAAAGGCGAACGCAGCGCCGCCAGACTCCGCCGCATCGTCGAAAAGCAAATCGCCACCTCCCCACTCGCCCGCGTGGACTACATCGGGATAGTTGACGACGACACCCTCGCCCCCATCCGCACCGTGAAAAACCCCGCCACCATCGCCCTCGCCGTCTTCCTCGGCACCACCCGCCTCATTGATAATCTGCAACTCCGCTAAATCAAAACAATCGGCGCTGCAGCGCTTGGGGAGGCGACGGTCGTTTCATCTGGAACGAGCTGATGGTTCCATTCACGTCGGCTGGCACGAGCCTCTCGTGCATACTCTGGACGATACCAGAACGAGAGAGAAACCATGATGACAGAATTGATGAACAGTTGGCGCGGGTCGCCTTTGAAGCGGTCGCCGCTCGGGGTGTTTGCACGGAGGTTGCGTGCAAGGTCGGTGAGTTTCGGGACAGCAAAAGTAAGTCCATGAACGTGATGGGCGAACTCGTTGCGAATCTTACGAATCGTGTCGCACTCCTTATATTCTAGTTCGGAAATCAGACCCAAGCCAAAAGCCAGCTTAAGTCTCGCACTGAATGAACTAAGGGGAGCGTTGCCTCCGTTGAGTAGTTCCTGCGCGATGCGTTCGTCGGCGAAATGTGAAATAAGCAACCTTTCAATGCGGGAGTCGATTAACGCGGCTCCGACTAACGCTGCGCCACGGTCGGTTTCCTTCTGAAACTCACGAAGAAACTCGGAAAAGTATTTGATGTCCTCTTCGGTCATGTGGGTGAGTCGCCTAACATCTGATTAAGCCGACGGCGTGCATGGTTTTCGTCGGTCTAATTCGTGGGTGGGGTTGCATGGGGGCGGAGTTTGGAGGTTGGGTGCAACAGGATGCAAGCGGGAAAAGGATTGGGCTTGACGCGAAGCTCATCCCGTCAATCCTGCAAATCCTGATAATCCTGTCCAAAAAGAGAGACGGGGTTTCCGGGATTTGTCGGATGGGCGGGATTGCTTGGCGCGGCGGCGGGCGCGGGGTTGCCTGGCACGGCGGGCGGGGTGGCACGGGATGAAAATCGGGTGATTTCATCGTAAAATGGGGTGCCTTTGGTCGGGAATCGGGTTTCTCAGGGAGGAAAACACCTATCTTAGTGATGAAAATGACTGCTTTAGAGAGGAAAATAGATTTCTTCCTGTCTGACACAACTGTTTCGCTGTCTGAAACAACTGTTTCGCTGTCTGACTCAACTGCTTCACTGTCTGACACAACTGCTTCACTGTCTGACACAACTGCTTCACTGTCTGACACAACTGCGTCACTGTTTGACACAACTGCTTCACTGTTTGACACAACTGCTTCACTGTCTGACACAACTGCTTCACTGTCTGAACTCAACTGCTTCACAGTCTGACTCAACTGCTTCACCGTCTGACTCAACTGTTTCACTGTCTGACACAACTGCTTCACAGTCTGACTCAACTGTTTCACTGTCTGACTCTACTGCTTTAGGTGAAAAGACATGTCACTCCCAGCGTGGGAATGATAACCTACAACTCCGCTAGAAGCGCTCGCTTGTCTCTTCGTCTAAGGCGTATGGTTTCAGCGACTATTTCGTTTCACTGTGCTCGCCAGACCACCCAATGCTCTCCGACTGGCGCGTCTTTCTCATAGGTGAGTTGCGAGTCCTTCTCCAATTTCACCTTGTCTGACGGTGATGGAATGTAGGCTATCCCTCGATAGCTAAACCGACTTTTCTGGATTCTGATGTGGACGATTCCGTGGTAGCGAAACACACGAAATGCGCCGCCCGGAGCAGCAATGTGGTGTTCGCAATACCACTCGAATCCTTGGAGAACGGGCAGCGTTTCGCGCTCCCAGATGCGCTGAACAACTGTGTCATCCGTCAAATCGGGGATTTCCGCGCACTTGTTGATTGCTTCCAAATTAGCTCGCTCGTGCTGGTGAATGCTTCGTGACCACGCCCAAGGCTCAATTCGGCGCATATTGGAGACGAGGATAAACAAGAGAACCACACAAACGGCTGCCATCATACCAAATCGCCATTTTCCCGCGCTCAGTCCGACGATAGCAGAAACACCAACGGCACCCGCATAAGGAAAGAGCAACAGTAGAAGCGGATAAAAGACGATCATGTAGTCACCCGCATAGTAGATGGCGTGAGCAGCACCCGCACACCAACCAAGTGTAATCACCAGCAAGACTCCTCCTGCAATCCATTGTTTCCTCGCACGAGGAACAGAGGGTTGACTTGGCGGGGATGCGATTGACATGGGGAGGAATACGAGCGGGTTTTAACTTCTTAGGCAAACCGAAGTTGGGGTTGTCACATCTGTGAGCGTTTGTCTTTCCCCGACGGATTCTTGTCTTTCTCCGAGGGAGCGGGCACACAGCGGGATGCTTCAATTTGACTACGTCATCATCGGCAGCGGGATCGCGGGGCTGAGCTTTGCGCTGAAGGCGGCGCGCTCGGGGAGCGTGGCCATCATTACGAAGAAGGCGAAGGCGGAGACGAATACGGCGTGGGCGCAGGGCGGGATTGCGGCGGTGACGGATGAGGCGGATTCGTTTGAGGCGCACGTGCGCGATACGCTGGATGCGGGCGCGGGGCTTTGCGATGAGGCGGTGGTGCGCGGTATCGTGCGCGACGGGCCGGAGCGCATCCGTGAGTTGATGGAGATTGGTGTGCAGTTTGACCAGCAGGCGAACGGCGCGCCGGATCTCACGCGCGAGGGCGGTCACAGCGCACGGCGCATCCTGCACGCGCGCGATGCGACGGGTCGCGAAATCGAGCGGGCGCTGCTGGATGCGGTTTCGCGCGAGCCGCGAATCACTCTGCTGGAAAATCACATGGCGGTGGATTTGCTGACGCTGCGCAAGCTCGGTCGCACAGGGGCCGACCGCTGCGTGGGTGTGTATGTTTTGCACGAGGCGACGGGCGATGTGCTGACGGTGCGCAGCGACAGGCTGGTGCTGGCGACGGGTGGTTGCGGAAAGGTGTATCTCTACACGACGAATCCGAACATCGCAACGGGCGACGGTGTGGCGATGGCGTGGCGCGCAGGGGCGCAAATCGCAAACATGGAGTTCATCCAGTTTCACCCGACGTGTCTTTTTCACCCCGAGGCGCGCACTTTCCTCATCAGCGAAGCGGTGCGCGGCGAGGGAGGTCGGCTCGTGGATAAAGACGGGCGGGAGTTCATGCACAAATACGACAAGCGCGGTGCGCTGGCCCCGCGTGATATCGTGGCGCGTGCGATTGACGCCGAGATGAAGCGCACCGGTGCGCCGTGTGTGTTCGTGGATATTTCGCACAAGCCGGCGGAGTTTGTGCGCTCGCATTTCCCGACGATCTATGAGCGGTGTCTCGCGCTCGGCCTCGACATCACGCGACAGCCCATCCCAGTCGTCCCGGCGGCGCACTATCAATGCGGCGGCGTGGCCACAGATGCGGACGGCGCAAGCACGGTGCCGGGTCTTTTCGCCATCGGCGAAGTCGCCTGCACCGGTCTGCACGGCGCGAATCGTCTGGCGAGTAATTCACTACTCGAAGCCGTGGTGCTCGCTCATCGCGCGGCACTCGCACTCACCGCATGGCAGCCGCCCGCCGACACGGTGCCGGAGTTGTCCGAGTGGAAAAGCGGCGAAGCGACTGACGTGGATGAGCTGGTGGTGATTTACCACAACTGGGACGAAATCCGCCGCCTGATGTGGGACTACGTCGGCATCGTGCGCACCGACAAACGCCTCCAGCGCGCATCGAAGCGCCTGCAAAATCTAGCCGCAGAGATTCAGGAATTTTACTGGGACTTCAAAATCACGACCGACCTGCTCGAACTTCGCAACCTCGTCGCCGTGGCATCGCTCATCGTGGACAGCGCGCTACTGCGCCACGAAAGTCGCGGCCTCCACTACACGCTCGACCATCCACAGGCGGATGAGCGTTTCTGCCGGCCTACGGTGATCGGACGGAAGTGAGTGCGCTGCGTGCAAAGACAGTGAACGCCAACGGTGTTCAAAGCATTCAGCCCAGCGGTTGCGAGGCACGAGCTACCCTGGGTGTGCGATTTAAAATGCCTACAACCCTGTAGGGGTTGCAGCAGCCATCCTGCACGTCATGTTGCGGGATGAAACCCTTTCAGGGTTTTGTCCCGTAATGTCATGTCGCCCGGGGTAGGCACTCCTTTGTCGCGCCAACCCCGGGCTGATTGATGGAACACCGTTGGCGTTCTTCTGACACGGAGCTACAAAGTCGAAACGATCAACTTGGATCACTCAGACGTGGCGCGGGTTCTTTGCGCCTTTGCGGCTTTGCGCGATGCTCCTACCAGCCGTGCGCGGCGCGGACTTTGATCATCACGTCGAGGATCGCGTTCCACGTCTGTGCTTGTTCGAGCTTCGCATTCGGGAACATGCAGCCATCCCAGCAGATGTGTTGGATACCGCGGGCGGCGGCATCTTTCAGCCAGTAGCCTGCGCATTTCACGATATCGAGTTTGCCGTTTGGATCATCGGCGGGGCAGTGCTTGCCGGTCTTGTCGTGCGAGCCTGCGCCGTGGACGTGGCCGTCGTTTTGCGCGACGTGGAAATCAATCGTCCACGGGCGGAGTTTGTCGGTCATCTTCTCGTAGGCGGCGTAGAATTCCGCATCACTGTAGCCTTCCTTCACGAGCGCGTGCTCGGGCGCATTGTAGCCGAGGAGATAGAGGTAGGTGTGCGCGAGGTCCGCCTGGAAACCAACGGTCTTCGGCATTCCAACCGCTTCGAGCAGGTCGAGCATATCCTTCCACGAATGCATGCCCGCCCAGCAAATCTCACCTTCTGCTGCGAGACGCTCGCCGTGCACCTCGGCGATCTTGCCCGCTTCGCGGAAAGTCTCGGCAATCTTCGCGGTGTTCGCCGTGGGATTCTCGCGCCATTTGTTCACGCCGAACTCGGCGGAATCAATGCGGATGCAGCCATACTTGCGAACGCCGTGCTTGTTGAAAATGCCAGCGATGCGGCAGGCCATCCTCACCGCGCTCAGGAATTTTTGGCGCTGCGCCGCGTCGCCCATCGAGGAATCGCCGATGGTGCCGGGCCACACGGGCGCGACGAGCGAACCCACGCTGAAACCTTTGCTGGCGATGAGGTCCGCGATTTTCAGCAACTCGGAATCGCTGGCCTCGGGATTCGTGTGCGGGAGGAATAGGAAGTAATCAATGCCATCGAATTTCTGGCCGTTCACGTTCGCCGCAGCGGTGAGATCGAGCATGTGCTCAAGGCTGATTGGTGGCTCTTGTCCTTCGGCGGTTCCTTTGCCGACGAGACCGGGCCACATTGCGTTGTGAAGTTTAGGAGAGGTGTTGCTCATGGTGTGTTTTGGTTAAAAGAGGGCGCGAAATTAGCGGCGGCGCGGATCGTGGCAAGGCGGAAGTCACCGCCATTTTTTGCGTCTGAATTGTTTTGCGAATCGTTTGATCCGCATGACGCCGCACAAGTATATGATCGGCTCTCGCCAACTCTACGTTCCTTATTACAATCCACACGACAATGACCCAGCCAGCCAACTTTACCGACCGCAAATTCCCACCGTTCAGTCTCGCCCGCCTGCTGCGCACCGTGTTCGCGCCGAAGGGCGGCGAGCGCGTTTGCATCCTCATTGATCTCAACGATCCGCGCGACGTGGAGGGATTTCGCTTTCTCCAAAATCCCGACCTCAACGTGCAGCGCAATGCGCACGATGTTTTTTACCAAGGGCTGCGCGGCGGCGTGCTGGCCGAGTTGGGTCTGCGCGGTGGTGAGTTCTTCGCTTACGAGATCACCGGGGGCAGCAATCTCGATCTGCCCGACGACGCTTTCTCGCCGGACGGCAGCAAGCTGAGCCTCTCGCGCGATATTTATCCGAACTACGATATCATCCTCTGCATCTCCACCTACTCCGCGACGGCACCGCTCACAGCGTTTGCAAAAAAATACGGTTTCCGCGGTGCGACTATGCACGGGATGAATCAGATCATTCTGGCGAGCGGACTCGCGGTGGATTACGACGACGTGAGCCGCGATGCGGAGAAGCTGCGTATAGGAATGACGCGCGCGGACTGGGCGGAGATTGACTATATTTTTGACGGACAAAAATACACGCTGCACCTCGATCTCGGCACACAGGAGGCGCAGAAATCCCACGGTCTCTGCCGCGGCGGCCCGGATGTAGCGAACCTCCCTGCTGGCGAAATTTACTTCGTGCCCACGAGCGCAGAAGGACAGTTCCCCATGCGTTATGACGATGGGAGTTTTGGTCTCCAGCACGTTGTCGGTGGACGCATCTACAAAGCAACCTTGCTGCGCGGAAACGCGGAGACCATCGCGGAACACAACGCAAAACTCACAAGCGATCCTGTGACTGGCGAACTCGGCGAGCTGGGTTTCGGCACGCAGCAGTTGCCGGTGAGCGGTCGCGACATTCAGGATGAAAAAATCCTCGGCACGATGCACGTCGCGACGGGCCGGAGCGATCATCTCGGCGGCAGGCTGACGCCCGATCTTTTCGCCAGCCGTAAAAACGCGACGCATGACGACATCCTCTTTTCACCTACGAAAACGCCAGACATCCAAGTCCCGCAGGTGCGCCTCCATCGCGATGGCAGGACTCACGTGCTCATCGAGAACTACTCCCCCGCTGCTTATATGCGCGGGTTGATGGAGGCGTGACGCGCTGATTTAACTGATGCAGCGCTGCACAGTGGCGACAAGTTGCTCGGTCAAATACGGCTTTTGCAGGAATGCCTGACGATCCGTATCGAGGAAGTCGGGCGCGGTGAGTTCCATGCTATAACCACTGGCATAGACGACGGGCAGTCCCGGCCGTTCGCGGAGGAGCAGATGGGCAAGCTCGCCACCGGTGATGCCGTTGGGCATGATCATGTCGGTGAGCAAAAGATCCACGTCTTCTTTGCGCTCAGTCCAGACTTCCAAAGCATGCGGGCCGTCCTTCGCCTCGATGACGTTGTAGCCCGCACGCTGTAATGTGGTGCTGGCGAGTTTGCGCACCATCGCTTCGTCTTCGACGATGAGGATGGTCTTTCGTTTGCTGCTCGAATCGGACACGGAACCACCGGCTGGGCGGCGCGGAAACTCAATCTCCGGCTGCTTGTCGGTAGGGGGAAAATAGACACGCACCGATGTGCCCTTTCCAACCGCGCTCTCGACCTCGATCCAGCCGTGATGCTGCTTGACGATGCCGTGGACAACGGAGAGCCCAAGCCCTGTTCCGTCTCCACTTTTTTTCGTGGTAAAGAATGGCTCGAATAAATGCGGGAGATGTTCGGCTGCAATGCCCATGCCGGTGTCCGTCACGCTGAGACAAACAGCGGTGCCGGGACGGGCGTCGGGCGTGCGCTGCGCGGCATCGTCGAAAATTTCGACGCGCTCGATGGCGACGGTGAGAGTGCCGCCGCGCGGCATGGCGTCGCGGGCATTGAGGACGAGGTTGGTGATGACCTGCTCGATCATCGCGGGATCGGCTTCGACGGGGAGGAGGCTTTCGCCAAAACGGACTTTGAAAGTGATGTCGCCGCCAACTGCGCGCGACAGCATGGTGGCGGTGTTTTTCACCACCTCGTAGAGATGGATCGGGCGCGGGAACATGGCTTGTTGCCGGCTGAATGCGAGGAGCTGGCGCGTGAGGCTGGATGCGCGGAGCGCGGCTGTTTCGATGTGCTCCAAATCGGGGCGCGCATCAGCGGGGATGTTGCTCTGGCCCAGCAGAAGTCCCGCATGACCGGTGATGACGGTGAGAATGTTGTTGAAATCGTGCGCGATGCCGGCGGCGAGCTGGCCGACAGCGTTGAGGCGCTGGCTTTGCTGGACGTGTTTTTCGAGGTTCAGCCTCTCGGTGATGTCCTGTGCGAGGGAGAAAATTCCGCTGACTTTTCCGTCCGGCCCCATGAGCGGTGCGTTGAACCATTCACAGACGATGGCACGGCCGTCTTTTGCAACATTTTCGTTGACGCTGTGCGAGCCGCCAGTTTTTGCACGCAACTCAGCCCAAAGCTTGTCCACATGAGGGCGCGCTGCACCGGGGACGATGGCAGCGTATGATTGCCTCCCGATCATCTCCTCCGCCTTGAAGCCGAAGATTCGTTCTGCCGCCGGGTTCCATGCTTTTGCGATATCGTTCTCGTCCCACTCGATGAATGCGATGGGCATTTGCCGGATGGTAAGCTGCATCCGCTCATCTGCCTTGCGGTAGCGTGCCTCTGCGGCCGTGCGCGCGGCAAGATCTACATTGAGCAGAGCCAGCGCCGAACTGCCGAGCGCGATAAACGCAAGTATGAGCGCCAGATGCCAGATCGCGCTGCGACGATCATCCGAGATCGCGGCGAGCCATGAGTGGGCGTCGAAATCAACTCCCACCACGCCGTCTATTTTTCCTTTGGAATCGTAGATCGGCGCCCACGCGCTCACCCACTCTCCCCATCGGTCGGCGACAATCTCAGCGTCAAAATTCGGCCTGCCTCTCAAAGCGAGCATGAGCCCGGTAGTATCCTGAGTATATTCCTCTCCAATCGGCGTGCGCTTTTCGCGTTCGCCTTCAAATTTTCCATCGTGGTTGTAGTCCGTCTCGGCATCCACGATGAGCACGACCTTCCCATCTGGCAGCTTGCGCATCGTGTAAATATCGGCCACCGCCGGATTGAGTGCGGCCCACTTCTTTAAAAGTTCGATTTGCTCAAGGTAGAGCGGATCGTCCGCCTTCGTATCCAGCGTGATTTTCTCATGTCCCATGCGCCCCAACTCCAGCGCATAAGTCGGTGCGAGTGCGGATACGAGATGTTCAATGTCGTCCCTCGAACTCTGCCCGGCCTGCTGCACCGACCACCAGCCTCCCACAAGAATCGCACCTGCAAGAACAAGAGCAGGAAGGGAAAGTCTAGCCCCCTTCCATCTGCGGAGTGCGATGTCAATGAGCGCAAAAACAACGACGCTCGCACCTGTAAACACAAGGTAGTCGGTTTGCATTTTCAAAAAGTTAGTAATGCCGGCTGACATTTTTGGCAGATCGTTTGGCGGAATGAGTGGTGTTTTTAGAGCAAGTGAAAAGTTGAAATAAGCAAGTTTCGCAGCACTTGCCGGACTTTTTCCAATTCAAGATATCTAAGGGGATCCCGATTACAGGATTGATGTCGCTGACATGAAACTCTCTCTCTGCATTTCACCCGTCGTCCTCACCCTCTCGCTGCTGGCACCGCTGGCGCGGGCGGATGTTTCACTTTCGCCCATCATCGGTCCGCACATGGTGCTCCAGCGCGATTCGACGTGTCCGATTTGGGGCTGGGCCGAGGCTGGCGAGGAAGTTTCCGTGGAATTTGCCGGGCAAAAGGTGAAGGGCAAGACGGGCGAGGACGGCAAGTGGATGGTGAAACTCGCGCCGATGAAGGCGACCGCCGCAGGAGCGAATATGACGATCACCGGCAAAAACACCATCGCGCTCGATGACGTGGTGGTGGGCGAGGTGTGGCTGTGCTCCGGGCAGTCGAACATGGAGTTCACCGTCGGTCAGGTGAACAACGCGAAAGAGGAAATCGCCGCCGCGACGGACGGGATGATCCGGCATTTGAAAGTCAACAATCCCGGATCGGGAAAACCGATGGACAAAGTGCAGTCGGGCGGCTGGCAGAACGCATCGCCGCAGACCGTGGGTGGATTTGCAGCAGCGGGTTATTTTTTCGCGCGCGAAGTGCGCAAGGAACTGGGCGTGCCCATTGGATTGCTGGGCGCAAACTGGGGCGGCACACGCATTGAGCCTTGGACGCCGCCAGTCGGTTTCAAGGAAGTCCCCGCGCTGAAAGACATCGCCGACAAACTCGACGAATTTCCGAAGGGCAAAAACAACAACCGGGTGGACATCCAGTCGCCGCTCGCGCTCTTCAATGGCCGCATCGCGCCGCTCGTGCCCTACGCAATTCGCGGTGCGCTTTGGTATCAGGGAGAGTCCAACAACGGCGAAGGGATGCTCTATTTTGAAAAAATGAAGGCGCTCGTCATCGGCTGGCGCAAAGTGTGGGAGATGCCGGATATGCCGTTCTATTTTGTTGAACTCGCGCCTTACAATTACGGCGGCAGCGGCGATGCGCTGGCGATGATTTGGGAGGCACAGGCCGCCGCAGCGACGAACATCCCGAACACCGGGATGAGCGGCACGACCGATATTGGCAACGTGAAGGACATCCACCCGAGGAACAAACAGGAGGTCGGACGCCGCCTCGCGCTCCTCGCCTTGACAAAAACCTACGGCAAATCAGTCGGCGAAATCAGCGGCCCCGTGAAAAAGGACGTGAAATTCGATGGTGCAAAAGCCGTCGTCACTTTCGATCACGCTGCCGGACTGAAAACACGCGATGGCCAGCCGCCGACGCACTTTATGCTCGCTGGCGAGGACAAAAATTTCATCGCAGCGAAGGCGGAAATCTCCGGCGAGACCGTCGTCGTCACCGCCGATGGTGTGACCAAGCCCGTTGCGCTTCGCTTCGGCTTCAATCAATCGGCGGAGCCAAATCTCGCGAACGGCGCAGGCCTACCCGCGCGCCCATTCCGCACGGACGATTACCCCGCGCGGTAACACTCCGCGTTTGACCACAGCACTCCGCGTTTGACCACGACGGCATCCCTGCGGCTTCATCGCCACATGGAGAAAATCACCATCCGCGTTCCGGCGACCACGGCCAACCTCGGCCCGGGCTACGACTGCCTCGGCATCGCGCTCGACATCTCGAACCGCGTCACCATTGCCCTCGGTAGTGGAGAGGAATTGCCGCCCATCGTCGCCGACGCGGGACGCGCATTCTTCGCTGCCGCGAAAATCGAACCGATCGCATATCGCTGGAGCATCGAAGGCGAAGTGCCCCGTTCACGCGGCATGGGCAGCAGCGTCACCGTGCGCCTCGGCGTGCTCCACGGCCTCAACGAACTCGCCGGAAAACCGCTCGACCCCACGCAACTCTTCGAGCTTTGCGCCCAACTCGAAGGCCATCCCGACAACGCCGCGCCCGCAGCATTCGGCGGATTCACCGTCGCACGCGCCGGCTCGGAAACAATGCGCTGCGAAGTAGCACCCGAGCTACGCTTCATCCTGCTCATCCCCGACTTTGAAGTCTCCACACCCGAAGCCCGCCGCATCCTGCCGGACACCCTGCCGCGACGCGACGCCGTGCTCAGCGCCGCCAACGCCTGCCGCATCACCGCCGCCTTTTTGCAAAAACGCTACGATCTCCTGCACGGCGCATTCGCCGACGGACTCCACCAGCACTACCGCGAACCGCTCGTCCCCTTTCTCAGCGCAGCAATCGCCGCTGGCGAAAAAGCGGGAGCACTCGGTGGATTCCTCAGCGGCAGCGGCTCCACGATCTGCTGCCTCACGTTGGAAAACGAACACGACGTCGCCAACGCCATGCTCGAAACCGCGCCACCCGGAACGCACCTAGTCACCACCTCCGCCGACAATGCCGGAACGTGTGTGCTTGCGGATGCGTGATTGGTGACTAGTGAATGGTGACTGGTCGCAAGCGCGCTTGCACCACCAGTCACTATTCACCATTCACTAGTCACAAAACATGGCCCTGCGCGACTCACTCGACCGCTTTGAGCAGTTCGCCACCGACGTCATCCTCGAACGCCGGTTCGGCAAGCGCGCCATGTTGCTGCGATGGTTCCTTTACGCACTCTCGTGGATTTTTCGTGGAGTGGTGCAACTACGACTGTGGCTCTACCGCAAGCGCATTCGCAAAGCGCGGCAGCTCGGCGTCATGGTCGTCAGCGTGGGAAATCTCACCGTCGGCGGCACGGGGAAAACGCCCGTCGTCGAGCGGCTCGCACGCGAACTCCAGGACGGCGGGCGCAAAGTCGCCATCCTCAGCCGCGGCTACAAAAACAAAAAGCTTCCCCTGCTCCGCCGTCTCCGCCGCCGATGGTTCGGGAAATTCAAGCCACGCGTCGTCCACGACGGACAGAAAATCCTCCTCGATTCCGCGTGGGCCGGCGACGAGCCATTCATGCTCGCCCGCTCGCTCGGCGACGTGCTCGTGCTCGTTGACCGCGACCGTGCGCGCACCGGACGCCATGCCATCCGCGAATACAACGCCGACCTCCTCATCCTCGACGACGGCATGCAGTATCAGGATATCGAGCACCGCCTCGATATCTGTCTCATAGACAGCCAGGCCCCCTTCGGAAACGAATACCTCCTCCCGCGCGGAACCCTTCGCGAGCCGCCGTCAAATCTCCGCCGCGCCAGCTACATCCTCATCACCAAAGCCGTGCCCGGAAAAAATGCCGCACTCATCCAGCGCATCCGCCGCTACAACCGCACCGCCGAAATCATTGAGTGCTCCCACAAGCCGCAATACCTGCAAAACCTCTACGACACCGACGACCGCAAGCCCCTCGATTTCCTTCTCGGCAAATTCATCGGCGCACTCAGCGGCATCGCCCGCCCCGAGAGTTTCGAGGACTTGCTGAAATCGCTCGGCTCTGAACTCCTCATCACCTCCCGTTTCGCCGACCACCATCGCTTCAACGACGACGAGCTCCGCGAATTCATCGCCCGCGCCATCCGCCGTGACCTCGACTGCATCGTCACCACGCAAAAAGACGCCGTCCGTTTCCCCACGAAAATCACCGGCGTGGAAAAACTCGAAGTCCCCATCTACTACCTCCGCGTCGAAATCGAAATCATCAGCGGCCACGAAAGCTGGCAGCGCATGATCACCCGCCTCACCCAGCGCAACGAAGTCCGCACACCAGAACGTGTGTTTGCGTAGCGCGCCCTTGCTCCGCGCACTCCCTCCGCTACAACGCCCGCCATGTCCAAAAGCCTCGCATGGTTCGTCTGGGCGGCAACGATTGCGCTGCTCGGC
>CAIYUV010000289.1 GCA_903929475.1 uncultured Spartobacteria bacterium | reverse complement strand
TGACGCAGACGGTTGTCTCCATGACGCAGACGGTTGTCTCCATGACGCAGACGGTTGTTTCCGTGATTGACACAGTTGCTTCCGTGGCGGACACAGTTGCGTCAGGGACGGAGACAAGTCCCTCCCGGCGGATGGAGATGGCGTCTTTTTGTGAGACGAACGCTTTGCGCCGGTGGGGGCCGGTTTTCCCGACTCCCTGCGGCGCTTTCGAGAACAACACCACATAAACACACAAACATATGAGCAACCATGCACCACAACTGAGAGTCTCACTGGCCTTCGCGAAAGCGAAAGACCAAACCGTCGAGGGCGCCGCAGGGAGTGTCCTCGATAAACTGTGGGGGAATGTCAATTTCTCCTCGCCGCCCATGGCGTCCACCGTGCTGCGAGATGCGCGCGACGCTTTCATGCAAGCCTTGGCCGACCAGGCGCAGGGCGGCATGGCGGCGACGGCGGCCAAAAACAACAAGCGGGCTGCGCTCATCGCGATCCTGCGTCAGCTCGCGCGCTATGTGGAGGACAACTGCGCCAACGACCTCGCGAAGCTGCTTTCGAGCGGTTTCAACGTCGTGAACAGAAACAACGCACAGTCGCCGCTGGTGACCCCGCACATCAAAACCATCAAGACCGGCATGAGCGGACAGCTCCTCGTGCAGGTGACGGCGGTGAAAAACGTGAAGACCTTCGAGTCGCGCATCGCCCTCCTCGGCGCCGACGGCACCCCGGGCCCGTGGCAGCCCGGCGGCCTTTGCAGCAACTCGCGCGCAATCCCATTCAACGGTCTGACGCCCGGCCAGACGTATATGGTGCAAGTCCGCGCCATCGGCGGAAGCACCGGCCGCAGCGATTGGAGCGACCCCGTCAGCCACATGGCCATGTGAGCAGCGGAGGCAACTCCGCCCGCGCACCCAGCGCCCGCATTTCACCAAGCCGCGTCCGCTATTCACGCAGCGGTGGACGCGATGCTCCCCTTGTCCCGGAGGGACTGCCGGAAATTAGCCGGTCGGCAAGTCCGCCGCAGGTGGTCGCAGCCACCGGAACATGCCCATCGAAGAACCATCGCCCCGGAGGGGCGGCGGATGGCGGTATGCCCGGCAATCTTTCGCCCCTGCCGGGGCTTTGCTCTTTCTACGCGTGGACCGGCGGTTGTCACCGCCGGCTAATTTCCGGCAGTCCCTCCGGGACAACCACGCCGCACCCGTCAGCCACCTTGCCCGATCCGGCGCGCTTGCGACTGTTCGATATTCACCATTCACCAATCACCAGTCACAGTTTCAGTCACCGTGCGGTCTTTGGAAAGGCACGCGTGCTGTTCTTACTGCTTGGGTGAGGTCTCGGGCTCTGCGCTTTCAGCGGGGGCTTTGGCGGGGGCGCTTTCCTTCGGTGGATTGTTTGCGGGTGCAGCGGGCGCTGGCGTTGGTTGCGCGGGGGCTTGCACGGGCGGGGTGGCGACTTCGAGGGTGAGGAGGGCGGCGCGGGCTTTTACGACCGAGTCCAGCGTGCTCTTGGCGATGAGGAAGGGGCGGCCTTCAAATTTTTTCTCGGCGGCGAGTTTGTCCTCGAAGCCTTTGATCTTCTTTTTGAATTCGTCGTCGAGGCGCGTTTTATCCTCGGGCTTCTCGTCTTTTCCGGGCGTGCGCTCTTTGACGAATTTGCCGCTCACTTCGACGGTCACGGGCTGGTTGCCGTTGGTTTCCTTTCCGGCTTTGAGCACGTAGGTGAAGCCGTCGAAGGTCTCGATGGTGATGACGGTCGGTTTGTCGAGGCCGGTGTCCGCCGGTTTTGCGTCGGGCGCGAGCACGTCGGTGAAAGCGGGGTTCGCAAACGCGGTGGCGGCGGGCGTTGCCTTGGCGGAATCGGTTTTTTCCTCGGGCTTCGCGTCGGCGAGCTTCCAGTCGGCGGTGGCGTTTTCGCGCGTGAGCTTCCACTTTTGCGCGTCGGTCGCGCCGGACAGCGTGACTGCGGACGGGTTTTCGATTTTGAAAAAGTCGTGCGCAATCCAGTTCTCGGGCTTGGCTTCGACTTCATCAAGCGTCTCGGAAACAAGGGAGACCCGCGTGGAGCCCGGCTGCACGATGTAGCGCCCGGCAGGGAATCCGCCGGGACCGCCAAACCCCATGCCGCCGCTTTCCTTCATGTGTTTCTTGCCGAGGAGCAGGGTGCCGAGCGATTTGCCGTCCTTGTCCTTGAATTCGATTTTCGTGCCTGCGCCCGCGAGCGGTTCGCCGAGTTCGAGTCTGGCAAACTGGCTCTGGCCGATTTCCTGCACCTGCACGGTTTTCAAGTCCCAGAGCTTTGTGAGCATGTCGTGGACGCGCTCGTAGTTCGCGGGGAAATTGGCGCGCTCCTCCACTTTCCACACGTCGTCTTTTTTCGTGAGGCTGGCCTTGCCGCTGGCGGACTGGATGACGACGCCCTCGATTTTTTCCACGGGCAGGGCGATGACTTTTCCGCCCGCAGCGATGCTCTCCTTCGAGGGAGCGCCGTCCTTTTTGTTGAGGAAATAAGCCGCGCCGCCGAGGAGTGCGGCAGCCGCGACCATCATGGCTAGTTGCTTGTTTTTCATAGCGATTGTCAAAATTGCCTACGTTGCCGCTGTTTTGCTGCGCCGCCTGAGTGCGAAGAAGATTCCGCACACCACGACCACTGCGGGCATGGCGGCGATGTTCATCCACTTCACGCGGTTTTCGAGCGAATCAATGTCCGCGTTCAGGCTCTTGCGAACTTCCTTAAGCTCCCTCTTCACGTCGGCCTCCTTCTTGCGGAAATTGGCGATTTCCGCCTGCTGTTCGGGCGACAAGATGAAGCGCTGTGTCTTTTCCCCAGCCTTGGCGCGCTGGAGTTCGTTGATTTTCTGCTGCGCGGAGGCGAGGCCCGCTTCGAGTTCCTGGATTTTGCTTTGGTAGCGCGACTCGGCGTCGGCTTGCATCTTGTTCACGACGGTGAACGGACGCTCGCGCACGGCGCGGCTGCGCACGCTGATGAGGTTGCTGTCGCCGGCGAGCATATCAATCGCGCCCTGCGCGAATGCGAGGTTGCTGCCCTGCGGCATGACGACACGCTGGCCGCCGATTGAACCGAATTCCTGTGTGGCGATGGGGTCCTGGATGAAATCCGAGTCGCCGATGAGGATGACCACGCTGTCTGCGGTGGATTCCTTCAATCCTTGCTCGACTGGCTGCTCGGGTTTCTTTTCGTCGTTCTTTTCATCGGGCTTCGGAGCTTCGACGGGTTTCGGTTTTCCATTCGGGAATGCCGTCTTGAATTTGCCATCGAGGCGCAGTGCGAGCGTCTGCTCGCTGCCGGATGATGCGAAGTTTTTCTTGAGTTGCTCGCCGCCCATCTCCGCCATCATCGGGTCAACAAACTGCGAGTTCTTCGACGACTTGATGAGCACGGTTTGCTTCAGCCCTTCCACTGGCGTGCCGCTGAACGAGCCCGCAAGCGCGAGCAACATGCTGTTCATGCCGCTGGTCAGCACGTCGTCCTTGTTCACGGCGTCTTCCGTCAGCGCGAGCACTGTGGGGTTCGGCCCCTGTCCGGTCTGCGCGATGTAATTCATGTCCGCGACGACCTTCGTGGTGTCGAATTTCAGCCCCCATGCGGTGAGCAGTTTGTCGAGCGATGAACTGCTTCCACCTCCGCCACCAAATGGACCGCCAGCCTGTGGGTCGAGCACCGCCATCGGGTCGAGCATCGCCATGAGTTTTCCGCCGCGCAAAATGAACTGATCAATCGCCCACTGTGTCTGCTCGGTGATTCCCTTCGGATGCACGAGCAGCAGCACTTTCACGTCGTCGGGAATTTTGTCCGCCGACATCTCGACGGTCTTCACATTGTAGGAACGCTTCAGCTCGGAGTAGAACATCCAAGGCGGAGTCGAGCGTCCGCCGCGCATGGACATCGGGTTCATGCCGCCCGTCATCGGGAGCGGGCTCATTACGCCGAGCACGGGCTTTTCGGTCGTCATCACGCGCGAAATGGCGCGGGCGATTTTGTATTCGAGCTGCCGCTCATCGCGCGGGTCGAGGAAAGGCTCTGTCTCCTTCGCATCGAGCATCGTCACGCTTAGGCCGAGGTAAATCGGCTCGCTGCCGAGCTGGATCATGCGGGGCTCGATGCCGTCGAGCTTCGCGGAGTCCTCGGCATCCGAATCCGGCTCGGGATCGAGCTTCTGGATTTCGATTTTGCCCTTCGATGCCTGCCGGAATTCATCGAGCAGATCCTGCACGACCTGCGCGTGGTTTTTCAAAACCACGGGCATCTTGTTTTCGCCACGCGTGGCGTAAAAGCGCACCTGCACGGGTGTATCGAGCTTGGCGAGGATGGCGCGTGTGCCCGCGGAGAGCGTGTAGGCGCGATCCTGCGTGAGATCGATCCGGGTTTTTGCACGGCTGCCGAGGAAGTTCACGGCAATGAGAATGACGGCCATCACAGCGACGCCGACGATTGAGAATAATGAATTTTGGATTCCCTTTTTCATCAGTTCAAAAAGTTGAGGTTTCTAGCCTGCGCGATGGGCGCGGATGATGGTGCTGGTGGTGAAGAGGCAGAACGCCATCACCGAGACGAAGTAGAGGATGTCGCGCGAATCGAGCACGCCCTTCTGGATGCTCTCAAAGTGCGTCCAGATGCTGCAGCCAGCGATTGCATCAAGCAGCGGTGGTGGAGCCCATGAAACGAATAAATCGGTAACAGTTGGCCATCCACACATCACAAGAAGGAGCAAAATTACCAGCGATACGACGAAGCTGACTACTTGGTTTCGTGTTATCGCTGATGTCATCGCGCCAACGGCAACATAGAGACCGGCCATCAAAAAACTCCCAATATAGCTCGCAACAATCACGCCGTTGTCCGCATTTCCTAGATAGTTGATTGTAATCCAAATCGGGAACGTCAGGAGTAGTGAAATGCCGACGATCAACCATGTTGCCAGAAACTTCCCGATGATTGCCTGCCAAGGAGTAATAGGCATTGTCAGCAGCAATTCCATCGTTCCCATTCTCCGCTCGTCCGACCACATGCGCATTGAAAGGGCTGGGCAGAGCAACAAGTATAGAAACGGATGCCAGAAAAAGAACCAATAGAGATCAGCCTGACCGTTTGAAAACAAGCGGCCGAATTTAAATGTGCATATCCCTGAAAGGAGCAGGAAAACCACGATAACTACGTAAGCGATCGGCGACGCGAAATAGCCGCGCAACTCGCGTTTTGCGATGGTGAGAATGTTGCTCATTACTTTGACTCCTCCTTTTTCGTGTCCGGCAGCGTGATGCTGCGGAAGACCTCATCCAGCCGGCCTTCCTCGACGTGCAGTTCCTGCAACGGCCAGCCTTCCTTCTTCGCAAGTTCCGCCAGCGCGCGGGCGATGTCGTCGCTGCCGCTGTTTTTTTTCGGGAAAGCGCGCACGCGCAGCGGACGCTCGCCGAGCACCGTGACGCGCTCGACTCCGGCGACCTGCCGGACTTTCGCCGCCACATCCTCGCCGTTTCCGTCCACGAGACCGATGGTCACCGCGCCCGCCTGCTCGGAGCGCATCTTCAAATCGCGCGGCGTGCCGTTTGCCACGATGCGACCGCGATCAATAATCACCGCACGCGAACACACCGCCTCGACTTCTTCGAGGATGTGCGTGGAAAAAATGATCGCCTTCTTTTCACCCATCTGCCGGATGAGCGTCCGCACCTCGTGCTTCTGATTCGGATCAAGACCGTCCGTAGGCTCGTCGAGCACGAGCACCTCGGGATCGTGAATGATGGACTGCGCGAAACACGTGCGGTGCCGGTAGCCCTTCGAGAGCGTCTCCACGCTTTGGTGCAGCACGTTTTCCAAAAAGCACATCTCCACCGCGCGATGCACGGCCTTCTTTTTCGCGTCGCCCCGCAGCCCGCGCAGTTCGGCGGTGAAATGCAGGAAGCCGCTCACGGACATGTCCGAATACGAAGGCGCATTTTCCGGCAGGTAGCCGATGAGGCGCTTCGCAGGCAGCGGGTTTTCGACGATGTCATGGCCGCCAATGGAAATGGCGCCCTCGGACGGCGGGATGAATCCGGTGATCATCCGCATGGTGGTGGATTTGCCGGCGCCGTTCGGGCCGAGAAACCCCAAAACCTCGCCCCGCTCCACAGTGAACGTAATACCGTTCACCGCAGTCTTCGGGCCGAAGTTCTTCTTTAAATCACGAACTTGGATCATGTGGTTAGGATATGAAAAGGTGGCGCTTTTTTAGAGCGGGCAGTTTAGATTTTTCACCTTAATTTTTGTTCAAAATTTTTTGGGCGGCAGATTGACGTCTCGGCGGCAGAAAAAACTACAATGAACATTACCACTGGGAACTGGGCTCAAACCCCGATGAATACAGGGAGGGAAGGGGGAGTGGGCAGATCTGGATTCGAACCAGAGAAGGCGTGAGCCAGCGAATTTACAGTCCGCCCCGTTTGGCCACTTCGGTATCTACCCTTTATGTTTGGGGCGCGCCTTATACGCATCTCCCCGCTGGCACGCAAGGGGGTTGAGTGATTTTTTTCGTGGAAAATAATCAGGCGTTCCCGTGCTGCTACCAAGGCCACAGTCTGCGCCAGAAGGGACGCTGGCCCTGTCCGGGCGGGACGGCACCGGGCTTGGTCGCGACTGCGGGGGCGGGGAGTTTTTCGCGGGGGATGATTTTGATGTGGCGCACGACGATGCGTTCGATGGGGTAGTCGTTGGTGTCGGTGGGTTTTTCGGAAATGAGGTCGAGCACGTCGAGGCCCTGGATGACGTTGCCGAAGACGGTGTATTGGCCGTCGAGCTGCGACTGCGGCGCGAGGCAGATGTAAAACTGGCTGCCGTTGCTGCGGCGCTGGGGGTTCACTTTGTCGCCGAGGCGGGCGGCGGCGACTGCGCCCTTGGTGTGCTTGGCGCGAATCTCGGCGGGAAGTGTGTAGCCGGGGCCGCCTGTGCCGACTTTGTCGCGCGAGGACTTTTTGCTGAGCGGGTCGCCGGTCTGGACGATGCGTCCGGGGATGGCGCGGTGGATGGCGCAGCCGTTGTAGTAGCCGTCGTCGGCGAGTTTCTTGAAATTGGCGACGGTGGCGGGCGCGTCTTTTTCGCGGAGTTCGATGGCGACGTTGCGTTTCACGCCGTCTTCGAAACGGAGTTCGATGAGGGCGACGTCGTCGGCGCGAAGTGTGGCGGTGGCGAGGGCGAGCAGGATGAGTTTTTTCATGGGATAAATGGCAGTGTGTGAATGGCGACAGGCACGGGCGCATCGGGTGCCTCCGCGCTTGCGGCGAGGAGTGATTCGTGCGGTGTGTCACGGCGGAGGTAGCCGAGAGCGATGTGGCGGTCGAGGGCGAAACTGAACGCGGTGCTGGTGAGGCGCCCCAGTTCCTTGTCCGGTGTGTCGGCGGTGAAAATGCGCGCGCCTCGCGCGAGTGGGACATCATCGCTGGAGACGAAGCCGTGGAGCGCGCGGTTTGCGTGGCCGACGCTCTTGATGCGCGAGATGACTTCCTGGCCGATGTAGCAGCCTTTGTGAAAATCCACGTGCGTGCGGTCGAGGCCGGCCTCGGCGGGGAGCGTGTTTTCATCCAACTCGAAGCCCCAGCGCGGGACGCCGTGTTCGATGCGGAGGAGTTCGAGCAGTTCGTCGGAGAGCACGGGGAATTGCGTGGCGAGCTGCTCCCACACGGGCGCGAGGTCTTTTCGGAAAGGAGGAAAGTAATCGTGCCCGGCGACGCCGTAGCGATTGGAGGGGATGAATCTTTCGCGCAGCGATTCGGGCGGCGTGCCGATGAGGTGAACGATGGCGATGGTGTTTGTGGCGTCCTCCATTGTCACGTCGTCGGCGATGATGTAGCGTTCTAGCCGCGCGGGAAGTGTGTCGGCGACTGACGCGTCGGCGTCCACGAGGATGCCGCTCGGGCCGAGGCTGGCGCGGACTTCGGCGCAAAGTTTTCCTTTCGCGGTGGTGACGCACGCGGGCAGGACGCTGGGAGTTTTTGCGGCGGTGATGTTTGCGGTGAGCTGGCCGTTGAGGTAGCGCACGCGGTCAGCGCCGGTGAAAAGCAGTTTTACGCGCGAGGCGAGGTCCACGACTCCGCCGCGCTCGCGGAAGGTCCGATACTCAGCGGCGAGGTCGCTCATGCTGTGGTGCCGTTTTCGTAGGCCTTGGCGACGGCGGCGAAATCGAGTTCGCCCCAGCCGCTTGTGATGGCGTTGAACATGGCATGGCCGACGGTGCTGGTGGCGGGGATTTCGAGGGCGAATTTATTCGCGAGCTGGATGCCCAGTTGCACGTCCTTGAACATGTGCTTGAGCGAAAAGTGCGGCTCGTAATCGGCGGCGATCATCTTCGGTAATTTGAGATCGGTGACGCCGCTGCGCATCGCGTTGTTTTCAATCGCCTCGACAAATTTCTCCGGTTGCACGCCAGCTTTACTCACGATGGCGAGCGCCTCGGCGAGCACTTGAGCGGTGGCGGCGCTGATAAGGTTCGTGGCGACTTTCACCACTGCGGCCTGCCCGATGCCGCCGATGAAGACGATGGATTTGCTCGTGGCTTCGAGCACGGGTTTCACGCGCTGGAAGGTCTGCTCGTCGCCGCCGATGTAGTAGCAAAGCTGGCGTTTTTCCGCTGCGATTTTGCTGCCGGTGAATGGCGCGTCGAGAAACTGCGCGCCGGTCTGCTGCACGCGGCGCGCGACTTCCAGCGTGCCTTCGAGGCCGATGGTGCCGTGGCAAAGGACGACGTGCTCCGGTGTGAGTGCGTCTTTCATCGCCTCGATCATTTCCATCGTGGCGGGCGCGTCGGCGACAAAGAGCTGGATGATGTCGCACGTGCGGGCGACTTCTGCGGCGGAGCCGAGAAAGTTCGGCACGGGCTTCGGCGTGCGATTCCAGACGAATGCATTCCAGCCCTGACTGCGCAGGCCGGCAGCTACGCGCGAGCCGATGATGCCGAGGCCGATAACCCCGATGTTTTTGCTGCCGGAATTGCGATGGAGATCCATGTGGCGGTCAATGCAGCAGACGCACGCAAATGCGGCAAGCAGGCTTCGTGTGCCTGTCAGGATTTCCCGGAGATCGAAAGCGTCGGGCGACGCTTATTTGTCGGCCTTTTCCGCTGGTGCGGGCGCGGCAGAACCAGCGCTGACCGGCGGTGTGCTCACGGCTGGCGTGTTGGCTGGCGGAGCGCTGACCGGAGGCGTCACGGCCTCGACTGCCTTCTTTTCCTCAGCGGGTGCCGCCTCGATTTTCACCTCGGCGAATTCCACTTTGGATTTCGAGCGCAGGTCGGCGACGAGCTTGGTGATCGCCTCGCGCTTTTTCTCGTCGGTGAGGAAGCCCGTAATTTTTTCCTTCGCTGCTTCGAGCGGCTGCTTGCTTGCAGCCTTGCGGTCAGTGGCCTTGATAAAGTGGTAGCCGAACTGCGTGCGCACAGGCTCCGCGGTGACTTCGTCCTTCTTGAGCTTGAATGCGGCCTCCGCGAACGGCTCGACCATGGCTCCTTTGCGTGGGAAGAAATTCAGATCGCCGCCGCGCTCCTTGGCACCGGGCTCCTCGCTGAGTTCTCCGGCGAGTTTGGCGAAATCTTCCTTCTTCGCGCGAACGGTTGCGGCTTCTGCCTTCTTCAAGGCAGCGGTGACTTGCTCCGGCGTGGCGTCTGCCTTTGCCATGAAGAGAATGTGGCTCGCGCGCACTTGTTCGGGTTGCTCGAAATACTGGGGATTCTTTTCGTAGAAGGCTTTCGCGTCCGCATCAGTGGCCTTGGCAAACTTCCCTTTGATTTGCCCTTCCATCCATGTCTGCTTTTGCATCTGGCCGCGAAGGTCTTTTTTGACGGTCTCGATGGTCATGCCCATCTTGGCGAGTTCCTTTTTGATGTCCTCCTCGGAGCCGCGATCCTTGCTGATTTTTTTGAACTCGGCGTCAACCTCTGCGTCGGCGATTTTTGTGTCGGCTGAGGCCTTGGTGATGATGTGCTCGGCGACGAGGTTTTCGATAATCATCTGGTAGGCCTGCTTCTTTTGCTCGGGTGGGATGGCATCGGCGGGCATTCCCCGCTGGGCCATGGCGCGCTGGAAGAACTGCTCGACTTCCTCCGCCTTGATTGGCTCGCCGTCCACGGTGGCGAGGATTCCGTCGGGGAGTTTTACAGTGGGCCGTGCTTCGGGTGCGGCAGGAGCTGCGGGTTTGTCTTCGGTTTTCACAGCTTCGGCTTTTGGCTCTGCCGGTGCGGTCTTGGCGGGTGCGGCCTTTGCGGCTTTGTCTTTTTTTGCAGGAGCATCTGCGCCGATGGCGACGGTGGCTGCGGCGAGCGTGATTGCGAGTGTGAGCGTGCGAGTGCGGTTGGTTTTCATGCGAAAGGGCGCGGAAGCTGCCACGGTCATTTGCGGCTGGCGAGGGCTTTTCTGGAAAAAATTTCGCCCTCGTTTCATCGGGGCAAACCCCGCACGCAGGAGGCTGCGAGCGTTTGTAGTGCAGGCTCAGTGTGTGAAAGGTCTGCTCGCCGGTGTTTGCGCTGACGTTGAAATAGATCAGTTCCACAACGAGCCTGACCGGGCCGGCACCTACGGTGACGAACACTTGGGAGGGCACGCGCGATGTGCTGGACAAGAAGGAAAACAAGGTTGGCGCGACGAATATTTCCACGTATGACTAAAGCGTGAGTGCGATAATCCAAATGTCCCTATTTCCTCCGCTCAGTTGTCAAAAGTTGAACACGGACCCCTATTCCATATTCCCCTTTTATTTTTATGGGGGATTTCCCGAAAATACCCGAAGCACGAGTGGCAGTAGGTTTTCGCAACAGCAAGGTCACTTGATATCAATAAACACTTTGCTCGAAGTAAGTGGCGCGTAGCGCCAACCACTACGGTGTCGCGTAAAGGTCGCGCCGACTACGCGGCGCTTGCCGTTTGTGAATCGTTCCGTGGGTTTCGCTGCGCTTCACCCACGGCTACCGTAGTGGCTGGCGCTACGCGCCACATGGTGGACTGAGCTTAGAAACGTTTCACTCGATATCTATTTCGTTCGAGAGTGTGTTTTTGTCACCGGCATGTCGGGGAAAATGTCGTTTCAACTCGGCTCCGACGTGATTCACAGCAGCCACGAGTCCTTCGGTAAATCGCCCGGCCTTGAATTCCACCGCCATCGCATCCCGCACATCCTGCCAGAAAATTTCCGTGCAGCGCGTATGCACTGCTTCGTCGCCGACAATCCCGAATGTCTGAGCAACCGGAGCCACGTAAATCAGCACGGCATTCCGCTCACGCGTCTTGTGCATACCGAGTTTTTTGAAGCGGATCTGCGCAGCAACAAGTCCGTCCGCACGATGGTGCCGCGAAATGTAAACGCGAATCTCACCGGATGTCTGCCGCTCAGCTTCCGCAATCGCAGCGACGACTTTTTCCTGTTCCAATTTGGAAATAAATTCTTTCGCGTTCATATCACCAGCTCCCTCCTGCGCCGCCGCCGCCGAAACTTCCACCACCGCTGCTGAATCCGCCTCCACCACCCGAACTCCAACCACCGCGCCCACCGCTTGAGCTAGATCCACCCGAACTCCATCCGCCACCATATGATACATTCCTTCTTCTACCCTGCTTGGAAATTACATCTCCCGATCGGGCGAATGAGATGATCAAACAGAGGATGCTTAATGCGAAGAAAAGCACAATGAGTCTAAAAATTATTCCAGGTGTGTGTTCAATTTCAACAGCACTGCGTCCACTCCCTTTATATTCGCCCTTTGTTGCCGCAAGGATTGCATCCACGCCAGCGGCGAGTCCTACACCGAAGTCTCCCTTTTTGAACTGTGGCGCGATTTCGTCCTCAATGATTCGTTTGGCGAGCGCATCCGGTAGCGCGCCCTCAAGTCCATAGCCGACCTGAATGAACATCTTTCGGGCATTGATGAAAACGAACAGAATGGTTCCGTTCTTTCGATCCTTGTTCCCGACTTTCCAGCTCTCAGCGATTCGATACGTGTAATCTTGAACCGACGTATCCGTCTGCATGTCGCGCCAGACGGCGACGACGATCTGATTGGAAGTATCACGCTCAAACTGCTGGAGCTTGGCGTTGAGTTGCGAGGCGGTGTCGGTAGGAACGACCCCCGCGTAATCATTGAACCACTGCGCCGGTTTCGGCGGCATCACTTCCGCCGCAGAAGCAACAGCAACCACTGCAAGCCAGAGCCAGAAGCGCAGCAGGCAGTTTTGGATGGTCATTTACTTCGTGGCGTCCGGGGTGCCTGCGGGCTTGTTGCCAAAGTCGAAGTTGACTGGCGGTGGCACGTCGCTGCCTTCGCGCGCAGTGAAGTAGGGCTTGGGAGCAAAACCGAAGAAGCCCGCGTAGAGTCGGGCGGGCATGCTCTGCACCTTCGTGTTGTAAGTCATCACTGATTCGTTAAAACGTCCGCGCTCCACGGTGATGCGATTTTCCGTGCCTTCGAGTTGCGCCTGCAAATCGCGGAAGCCCGCAGTGGCTTTCAGTTCGGGGTATTTTTCAACCGTGATCAATAGTCGCGAGAGCGCGCCGCTGAGTTGCTCCTGCGAGGCTTGGAAGCGTTTGAGCACTTCGGGATCATTCGGCGCGCTGGTGAGGTCCACCTTGAGATTCGTCACCTGCTGCCGGGCCTGAATCACTTGGGTGAGCGTGGACTTTTCAAAATTTGCCGCGCCCTCGACGGTCTTCACCAAGTTCGGGATTAGGTCTGCGCGTCGTTGGTAAACGTTCTGCACATCGGCCCAACTTTTATCCACGCCTTGTTTGAGCGAGTTCATCGAGTTGTAGCTACTGCAACTGGAGCAACCGCCGATGATGAGGATGACGAGCAGGGAGATGCCGATGAGAAGTCCGCGTGACATAATGCGCGATTTCTAATGTAGCTGCCGCCAAACGCAAACAGAGACTCACGGAATATGCGGACGGACTGCCGGTTTTCTGCCTACGCTATGCGCGATGAACGATCCTCTTTTCACCACACCCGCCGGAGTGCGCCGACTCGAAGCGGAACTGCTACCTGCGTGGATGCCTGCCCAGCGCTGGTTTGCGGGAAAGGCGCGGGCGGAGCGCGTGTTTCGTATCGTCCGGCAGGTCGTGATTGGCCCGGCGCAAGTGCTGGCTGTCGAGGTGAGCTACGCAGAAGGAGGTTCGGAAACATACGCAGTGCCGCTCACGATTGCAGCAGATGCGGAGCCGCAGGCGGTCGTGGCGAAATTGGAAAACGGGGTGCTTTACGATGCCACGCACGATGCGGATTTTCGCGCAGCGCTCTTCCGGTTGCTCCAGAGCGGCGGGCGTGATGGCGAATTGTGTAGTGAGGCGGGCAGTGCTCTCTCAGCGATGTTTCCCGAGGGCGTTGCGCCGGAATCGCGCGTGCTCGATGCGGAGCAGAGCAATACATCGCTCATCTATGGCGAGCGGCTTTTTGTGAAACTCTACCGCAAGCTGAGCACGGGCATAAATCCCGACGCGGAAATCACGCGCTTTCTCAGCGAACGGGCGAAATTCAAGCACGTCGCCGCGTTCGGCGGTGCCATCGAATGGGCGGGCGCTTCGCTTGCGCTGGCAACTGCCGTGGTGCCAAATCACGGCAACGCGTGGTCGCTCGCGGTGCGTGAATTTTCACACTGCATCCAGGACCCGGACGCGATTGCCGACTGGACCACACGCATCTATTTGCTCGGCCTTCGCACGGGCGAAATGCACCTCGCCCTGGCGAGCGATGCGTCGCAGTCGGAATTTGCACCCGAGCATCTCGAAGATTCAGACACATCACGTGTGGTTGGGGGTGTGACGCATCTCGCGGCAAGAGTGAGCGCATTGCTGCGCGAGCGTCTGGATTCTCTCGAAGGTGAAACGCGATTACTCGCTGAGAAAGTCCTGCAAAACGGAGTGCGAGCCGTGCCTGCCGTCGGCGGAATCAGCGGAATGAAAACACGCACGCATGGCGACTACCATCTCGGGAAAGTGCTCGATACAGGCGAAGATTTTGTGATTATAGATTTCGAAGGCGAACCCTCGCGCTCGCTCGATGAACGCCGTGCCAAACATCCGCCACTGCGCGATGTCGCGGGGATGCTGCGTTCCTTCCACTACGCTGCGCACGCCGGGCGAAAGTCGGATGCCAAAGTGACCGTCGGACAAGCCGAGCATTGGGCGCGCAGATCGCAGCAGGTATTTTTGACTGCATGGCGCGCGGCGATTGCGGAATCGTTCATCGAAACGCCCAACGATGCGGAATTGCTCCGTCTTTTCCTGCTCGAAAAAGCGCTCTATGAAATCCTCTATGAACTCAACAGCCGCCCCGACTGGCTCGACATCCCGCTGCGCGGCCTGCTCGCGCTGGACGCGTGAACTTTGAACAGCAATAGTGTCGGACGTATGAGCACCACAGCCATTCTCGACGACACACTCGCCGGGCGCGTTCTCGCCGGAGAGCGCATCACCATCGAAGACGCGCGTGAACTTTACCGCCTGCCGCTGCCCGAACTCGGCGAACTGGCGAACGCCCGACGCAAGCTCATCCACGCCGAACATCACGACGGACGCGGCAACGAAATCGTCACCTACATCGTGGACCGCAACATCAACTACACGAACGTCTGCAACGTGTATTGCAAGTTCTGCGCGTTCTACCGCACGGAAAAGGACGACGACCACTATGTGCTTACACGCGAGCAGCTCGATCAGAAGCTCGACGAACTCACCGCCATCGGCGGCGTGCAGGTTTTGCTGCAAGGCGGGCACCATCCGAAGCTCGGCATCGAGTGGTATCTCGACATGCTCTCGCACGTGCGCACGAAGTATTCGCACATCAACATCCACGGCTTCAGCCCGCCGGAGTTCCAGCATTTCGCCAGCGTGTTCAAGATGCCGCTGCGCGAGGTCATCTCGAAATTCAAGGACGCCGGGCTCGGCAGCATCCCCGGGGGTGGCGGCGAAATCCTCGTGGACTCGGTGCGCAACCGCATCGCCCCGCTGAAATGCAAATCCGACGCGTGGCTGGAGGTCATGCACATCGCACACGAGCTGGGGCTGAATTCGAGCTGCACGATGATGTTTGGCCACGTCGAGACGCTCGAAGACCGGCTCGAACATCTGGACCGCCTGCGCGTCCAGCAGGACAAAACGGGCGGCTTCACCGCGTTCATCTGCTGGACTTTTCAGGACATCAAGGACGAGGCCACCAGCATCGGTCACACAAAGCTCCGCGCCCCGACTGTCGGCAGCGGCGAATACCTGCGGATGCAGGCGCTCAGCCGCATCTATCTCGACAACATCCCAAACGTCCAAAGCTCGTGGGTCACACAAGGGCCGCGCATCGGCCAGATCGCGCTGAGCTACGGCGCAAACGATTTCGGCAGCGTGATGATGGAGGAAAACGTCGTCTCCAGCGCAGGCACCACCTTCCGCCTGAATTCCGAAATGATCGAACGCCTCATCCGCGAAGCCGGCTATAAGCCGCATCGTAGGAACAACTGGTATCGGCTGCTGAATTAGCCGGCCCGGCCTGACTCTGCGCTTGCCGTGGGGCGGTTGTTGCTCTTCCACTCTGCGTGCAATGATTGTCACGACCGCACAACTATACAAAGTCGCCTACGGAAAATTCGCCGTCGGCGCTTACAACATCAATAACGCCGAGCAGACGATGG
>CAIYUV010000288.1 GCA_903929475.1 uncultured Spartobacteria bacterium | reverse complement strand
GCACGGGGGCGCTACCTTTCCGTGAGGGGGCGCTACCTTTTCACGCATGGGCGCTGTGCTGCCTGCCGCTGGCACCATCCGATTTGCCGCTGGCGCTGCTGCGGCGTCGCTCCCTTTCCACCCGGTCACCAAACAAACTAAAAACAAACCAAATCAAATAAGGAAACAAAGAAATGAAACGTCAAAACTACTTCCCCGTCCGCATGGATGGACAGCCGACATGGCTGACCAACTACGCAAACGCCCTGTCCATCCACGCGCCAGACCTTTCCATTTCGCCGACGGACACGGGGGCGAGCATTGATGATGCGCGATGGTGCGCCTACGGGGTGGGCACTTGGATCGCGACGGTGCGAGCCTTTTCACCCGCCTCGACGGATGCGCTGGATGCCATGCTCACGGGCGAGGGCAATTCCCCGATGGTGCTGCCGACGTTCACCCCGCCCTCGCTGCCCAACGGTGCCGCGCCGCGCAAGCCGGGCGCGCTCACGCGCATCTTTGCGATGGTGGCGAGAATCAAAAAGGATCCGGCCTACACGGAGGCGATGGGCACGGACTTGGGCATCATCGGCTCGGAGGATGCGGGCCATGCGGTGCCGAAATTCACCGCCGTGGTGCAGCAAATCGGCGGTTCGCAGGTGGTGCGACTGGGGTTCTTCAAATACGCCCACGAGGGTGTATTTATGGAAAGTCGCCGCAACGGCGGCGCGTGGGAGTTCCTCGGCATTGACACGGAGAGTCCCTACACGGACGAGCGCCCCCTGCTCAACCCCGCCGCGCCCGAAGTGCGCGAATACCGCATGTCATTCTGGGACAAAGGCACGCCCAACGGCGACTGGACGGATGTGGCGAAGGTGACGGTGAGCCCGTAACGAGTGGCGAGAGACGGGTGGCGAGTGGCGTGTTTGCCCGACGGGTGGGAGGTGAGTGAGCAAGCCATGTCTCTTCGTCATCACGCCGCGCAAACACGCAGACTCCCACCCGTCGGGACGACACGGTTGCCAGCGCCCTCCAGCGCTGCCCTTCGGGCTGCCTGCGGCAGGCGATGTCGCTCCGCTCCATTCCCGCCTCCCGACACTCGCTACTCACAAGGGGCGGCGCTCACTTCGCAGGGCAGATGACGGGGATCAACTGCCTGCCGTGGCGGCGATAGACTTTGAAGTCGGCGTCGAGCGTCACGAGCGGGAGCTTCGGGTGCAGTTCGGAGAGGCGCACGAGACAGGCGTCGGCGAGGGACATCGGCACGTTGACGTAGCGATCCATGAGCGCGCTGATCGCCGCCGCCTCGTTTTCGAGGTGGAAGGACAGGTCGAAGACTCCATCCGCGAGCATCGCGCGCAGTCGCGCGAGGTGTCGCGGAAGACGGCGCAGGAGGAACCACGCCTCGCTGACGACGGCCTCGCAAGTGATGAGCGTGCCGTCGTGCTGGCGGAACTGTTCCACCGCCCATTCGTGGAGTTGTTCGTCCTCGGCGAGCCACGCGACGAGCGGGCCGGTGTCGAGGAGGATGCCTCTACTTGCGGCCATAGCCGGAGAGATGCTTGGGATTCGAGGCGAGATCCTTCACGCCCGTCGCACCGGCACCCTGATATTTTTGCAGGCGTTCGTGCAGAGAGGGGCGCGCCTTTTTTCGCGGCACCGGATGCGCGGGCATCGCCTGTAGAAGGAGATCGCGGACAATCGCGGATTTCGTCTGTTTGCGGCTCGCCGCGGTCGCGTCCAAAGAGGCATTCAGGAAGTCGGGCAGCTTGATGGTGATCGTCTTCATGCGGGAACGGTAATACCTCCAGATAGCATGGCAATACGGAATTCGCCGAGGATGAGGTGTCCTGTGATGCTGTTGTTTTTTAACTACAGAGGGCACAGAGAGCACGGAGAAGAGGATGCGGCTTAAGATCTGCCCTCGCCTTTTCGTTTGCTGTTAACGTTTTTGCGAATCACGCGCTTCTCCTCCGTGTTCTCTGCGCCCTCTGTAGTTTCATCTGCCGCGCTCCGGACCGGGATGAAATGTGATTTTCTCGAATTGACCGCTTGGCAAGCGGCCAGTCCCCGCTATTTTCGCCCCCCTTTTCAACCACGCAAACAACATCATGAACGTCGCTTTTGAACCACTACCGAACTGTCTCGCCACCCTTCGCATCGAAGTGGAACCGGATTCAGTCAAGAAAACCTGGGATGGCGTGGCCGGCCAGTATTTCAAACAAGCCAAGCTGCCGGGTTTCCGCGCCGGCAAGGCTCCGCGCTCGGTCGTTGAGAGGAAATTTACGAAGGAGATTCGCGAGGAGGTCACCAAGCAGGTGCTCACGGATGCATGCCGCGAGGCCATCAAGGACAAGGGCCTGCGCGTGCTTTCGCTTTCCGAAGTGCAGGACGTGGTGTGGGGCGATGACAAGTCGCTGAAATTTAGCGCGACGCTGGTGCTGCATCCGAACTTTGATCTGCCGGACTACAAGGGCATCGCGGTGACGGCTCCGGGCGCGGAAGTGGCGGAGAGCGAAATTGACGAGGCGCTCGAAAACCTGCGCGACCAGCAGGCGGACTTCCCGGATGTGGAGCCTGCGCGCCCTGCGGCGATGGGCGATTTCGTGGTGGTGGACTACGACGGCCTCATCGAAGGCGAGCCTGCGCACGTGAAATTCCCGAAGGCGGGCAAGCCGCTTTCGCACAATACGGATTTCTGGATCAAGATGACGGACGAGGCGTTTTTCCCCGGCTACTGCGCGCAGGTCGTCGGGATGAATGTCGGCGAGACTCGCGAGTTCGACATCGAGGTTCCTTCGGATTTCCCGGTGGAAGGGATGCCCGGCTCGAAGATTCACTACAAGGTGACGCTAAAGGGGCTGAAGGCGCGCACCCTGCCTGATCTGAACGATGCGTTCGCCGACACGGTGGCGAAGGGCAAGACGCTCGCGGAACTGCGCATCATGGCGCGCGAGGAATTGCAAAAGCAGAAGCACGCGCAGATTGATGCGGCCAAGCGCAACGGCGTGATGTCGCACCTCATCTCGAAGGTGGAATGCGAACTGCCAACGCAAATGGTGCGCAGCCAGACGCAGACAATCCTTTCCGAAATCGTCCGCGAAAACACGACACGCGGCGTAACCGAGGATGTGATGAAAGAGCACGAGCGTGAGCTGGTGGGCAGCGCGGCGCAGAGTGCGCGCGATCGCATCAAGGGAACGTTCGTGCTGCTGCGCATCGCCGAGCAGGAAGGCATCAAAGTGACCGAGATGGAACTGCGCCAGCGCATCAGCTCGCTCGCCCGAAAATACCAGATGACCTTCGACAAAATGCTCAAGGAACTCCAGAAGCGCGGCGCGATTGATCAAATCAGCGAGGAAGTGCTCACTGCAAAAACACTCGATTTCGTGACCTCTCATGCAACCGTCACCGCAGCGGCAAACGAAGAAGCCAAGTAACACACCATGTTTTTACCACCACACGACAAGACCATCATGACCCCACGCGCCGGCATCTACAGCCCGGTGATTTACGAGCAGGACGGACGCGGCGTTTTCCAGTTCGACGTTTACTCGCGCCTGCTGAAAGACCGGATCATTTTCATCGGCACCGAAATTGATGACCTCGTGGCGAACGCAATCATCGCCCACCTGCTCTACCTGCAAATGGAAGACGGGAAAAAGGACATCCATATTTATATCAACAGCCCCGGCGGCTCCATCACCGCGGGCCTCGCGATCTATGACACGATGCAATTCCTCACGTGCGACATTAACACCTACTGCATCGGCATGGCCGCGAGCATGGGCGCAGTGCTTTTGTGCGCAGGCACGAAGGGCAAACGCTACGCGCTGCCAAACAGCGACATCATGATCCACCAGGCCAGCGGCGGAGCACGCGGCACTGCTTCGGACGTGGAGCGCACGGTCGAGTTTCTTTACAAACTGAACAAGCGCACCAAAGGCATCATCGCCCGCCACACTGGGCAGACGGTGGAAAAGGTGAACCACGATTGCGACCGCGATTTCTTCATGTCCGCCCCGGAGGCAAAGGAATACGGCCTCGTGGACGAAGTGGTAAGCTCGCGCAAAGATGTGCCCAATTTCGCCGAGCTGACAAAGCCCGCGTAAATCGGAACGAACCATTCAAACCAACAAGAGCACGAAGTCCTCGAAGGGATTTCGTGCTCTTTGAATTTGGAGGCGATGAGGCTATCCCGCTCCTCCGTGTTCTTCGTGTCTTTGTGGTTTCATCTGCATCGTGTCGGCTGGGTGGTGGATTTACTCGCCGCATCATTTTCACAAGTGCCGCGCTTGACTTCCATGCGCCGCAAGATGCCAATCCGCGCCTGCATGAAACTACTCCTTACACTCGCTGCGCTGGCACTGCCCGTCTTTGCCGCCGATCCCATTCCCGAAAACCTCAAGCAAGGTGGCTTCGCCATCGGCTGTCAGGCCTGGACCTTCAACAAGTTCACCGTCTTTGAAGCCATCGAAAAGACCGAGCAGGCTGGCGGAAAAGTCATCGAATTTTTTCCCGGCCAGCGCCTCTCGAAGGAAGAACCGAATGTGAAATTCGACCACAACGTCTCAAAGGAAGTTTTGGAAAAGGTGCAGGCCAAACTGAAGCAGCACAACATCACGCCCATGGCCTACGGCGTGGTCCCTCTTTCCAAAAGCGAGGAAAGCTGCCGCAAAGTTTTTGAATTTGCGAAGGCGCTCGGCATCCGCGTCATCAACACCGAGTCGGTGGACGCGATTGATACGTTTGAAAAGCTGGTGAAGGAATACGACATCAAGGTCGGCTTCCACGATCACCCGAAGCAGCCCAACAACCCCAACTACAAAATGTGGGACCCTGAATACATCCTCTCCGTCGTGAAGGATCGCGACGTGCGCATCGGCTCATGTGCCGACACCGGCCACTGGGTGCGCTCGGGATTGAAACCCGTGGACTGCATCAAAATCCTCAAAGGCCACATCGTCAGCAGCCACCTCAAGGATCTCCACGCGCCGCTCCCGAGCGGCCACGACGTTCCCTACGGCACCGGCGTGAGCGACGTGAAAGGCATCCTCGATGAATACAAAGCGCAGGGCTTCGCAGGACCAATCTCCGTCGAATACGAATACAAGCAGGACAACAACCTCGACGACGTGAAGCTGTGCATTGACTACGTCCGCAGCTACGACGCGAAGAAATAGTCGCCTTTAAAAGAAAGAGGGCGGGCTTCCAAATCGGAGGCCCGCCCTTTTTTCTATCGTGAAAGTGTGCGCGACTAGCCGAGCACCTTGTTCCACTTGTCGAGATTCGCCTTCTCCTCGGCGAAAAGCTCGTCCGTGGAATCGAGCACATCAATGGTCTTGATTTTGTCGCCCTGCTTAATGGCGTTCACCACGTCCTGGCCTTTCGTCACTTCACCGAAGACGGCGTGCTTGCCATCAAGGTGCGGTGTGGGGCCGTGGGTGATGAAGAACTGGCTGCCATTCGTGGCAGGACCCGCGTTGGCCATCGAGAAGATCCCGGGCTTTGAGTGCCTGAGCGACCTGTCAATCTCGTCGGCAAACCGGTAGCCGGGGCCGCCGGAGCCAGTGCCAGTCGGGTCGCCGCCCTGAATCATGAAATCCGGGATGACGCGGTGGAATTTGATGCCGTTGTAGTAACCGCGCTTTGCGAGGTTCAGGAAGTTTGCGCAAGTCATGGGCACTTTGCTCGAAAAGAGCGTGGCCTCGATGCTGCCTTTGTCGGTGTGAAGGATGATGCGGGTATCAGTCATGGCCGCCGAAGCTGCCGCCCCGCCCCGCCCGTGGCAACATGGAACTGCTTAAACCTATCCGCAAAGACGCTCGTAGTGCGCAGCGGTCTCGGGCGTGCGGCCTGAACTGGTGAGATCGATTACGCGCTGCTCGGCGGTCAGCGTTTTCAATGCGGGGAGGTAGGTGTCGTTGATGTTACCGAGGAGCACGATGTCGGTGTCTTGGACGGCAGCGGCGGCGCTTTCCACCATGAGACGGGCGAGGTGCGGGATGTGTTGTTCGATGTAGCGGCGGTTTGCACCGACGAGGCGCGCGGTGTTCACGTGTGGATCGAAAAGACGAAGCTCGCAACCTTTGCCGAGCAACGTCTCGACGACGGTGACGACGGGGCTTTCACGTAAATCATCAGTGCCGCCCTTGAATGCGAATCCGAGCACGCCGATGCGCTTGCGCCTATCCGCCGTGATGAGGCGCACGGCGTTTTTGATCTGTGCGTCGTTGCTTGTGGTGATGTTGGCAAGCATCGGGATTTCCACATCGCGCGAACGTGCCGCCCAGGTCATCGCGCGCAAATCCTTCGGCAGACACGATCCGCCGTAGGCAAAGCCGGGCTTCAAGTAGGCGGGCGAGAGATTGAGCTTCGTGTCCTGACAGAAAATGCGCATCACTTCGTGCGCATCCACGCCAAGCGCCTTGCTGAGCATGCCCACTTCGTTGCCGAAGGTGATCTTCAGCGCGTGAAAAATATTGTCGCAGTATTTCACCATCTCGGCGACGCGGATTCCGGTGTGGATCATCGGACCGGGCAGCCCGTCGTAGAGCTTCGCCACCAGCGCGCCGTCGGCGGCGTTCGTGCTGCCGATGACAGTCTTGGGCGGGGCGTAAAAATCGCGCACCGCTGTGCTTTCGCGCATGAACTCCGGATTCATCACCACGCCGAAATCACGGTCAAACTTTTTGCCGGACGAACTTTCCAGCGCGGGAATCACGATGCTCTCGATGGTGCCCGGCAACACAGTCGAACGAACGACAACCACGTGGCGTGACGTTTTTTTGCGCAGCGCAGCGCCGATGTCCTCGCACACACGACGGACGTAAGTGAGTTCGAGTTCCCCGCTCGGCTGCGATGGAGTGCCGACACACAAAAGACTAAGTTCGGTTTCCATCACCGCCGCCTTCGCATCCGTGCTCGCGCGCAAACTGCCATTCGCCACAGCGTCGCGCAGGACGTCTTCGATCTCCGCCTCGATGATCGGCGAGCGCCCGCTGTTGATGAGGTCAACTTTCGTCTGCTCGGTATCCACGCCAAGCACGCGATGCCCCGCTTTCGCGAAGCAACCCGCAATAACGGTGCCGACATAGCCGAGGCCAAAGATGGAGAGGTTCATGGAGTTTTCAGTGCTCAATAGTTCGTCGAGGAGAGTCAAGCGGCACGTTTTGCCGTAACGGCTGTGAGGTATTTATCGAATACATCCGTCACTGCCGACCATCCGAAATTGGCGCGGACATATTCACGGCCTTGCACTGCGATAGCGTTGCGGCGGTTGTCGTCACGGAGAAGGGAGGCGATGGCCTCGACAAAAGCGGCGGGAGTATCGGCTATGGCAATGTGCTCGCCGTCGCGCAGCGGCAGGCCCTCGGCGCCGATGCGCGTGCTCAGGACGGGCAGTCCGGCGGCAATGCCTTCGTAGATTTTGATGCGTGTGCCGCCACCAATGCGGAGCGGGACGACGAGGATTTCGCATTCCGCCAGATGCGGACGCACGTCCGGCACAGTTCCAGTGACGGTCCAGCCGGGCTGCTCTGCGAGGGCGCGGATGTTTGCGGGCGGGTTGCGTCCGACGATGGTGATCGTGAGGTCGGGAAATTGCGCACGGAGCGCGGGCCACATTTCGGCGGAAAACCACAGGACGCTGTCCTGATTCGCCATCCAATCCATGCTCCCGAGGAAGACGAGCGAACGCGGGCGCGGCGAGCGGGCGTCGTTGTGAAAGTGCTCGGTGTCCACGCCAGTGGGCACTGCGCCAAGGACGTTGGTGAGTGCGTATTCGTGGCGGTGCGCCTCTGCGTCCTCTTCGCTCACCGTCACCACGCCATCGAAACGTGCACACGACTCCGCTTCGAACCGTCGGAGCTTCTGCCATTGCTTGCGAAAAAACCAGCGGTGCAGTGGACGTGTTTCGTTCTCCGCAATGCGCTGCCAGATGCGTGCCTCGACGTTGTGCTGAAACAGGAGCGAAGGAACGTGTGAAGGCAGCCAGTTCACGGCGGGCGTGAGAAAATCACAGATTACAACGTCGCACTTGCCTTCGAGTTCAGCGAGGCGCGCGGTCATTTCGCGGGAGCGATATTTTGAAATGACGTATGGAAGCGGGGAAAAGAGGTTGCCGAGCAGTTCGGCGAAGAATCCGGGTGAAAAATTTTTGGTTTCACTCCACGGCACCCAGATTTGCCGGGCCGAGTATTCGCGTGCGCTTTCCAAAATCTCTCGCTGTGTCCCCAGCGGACACAGCGCCAGGAATGTCACCTCGTGCCTGCGCGAAAGCTCGCGGAGCATATTGTAGGTGCGTAGCTTGCCGCCGGTGTCGAGCGGGTGGAGCGGGCCGGACTTGAGCCACAGGAGCCGCATCACGGCTTGCGGCAGACGGCGACGGTGGAGAGACCGGTGCCGGGCATGATTTTATCCCAGAGACGGAAGGCTGGTGTGAGGAAATTATAGATGCGCATTTTCGCCGCAGTGATCTTGCGCTGTTTGCCGAGGGTATTGACGAGATACCAAGCGACCTTTCCGGCCTTGTTGAAATAGAACTGCGTCTCAACCTCGAAACCCGCCTCCTTCATTTTTGTTTCGAGTTCGCCTTTTTCGTAGCGGCGGAAGTGGCCCAGCTCTTTGTCGAAGTCGCTGTAGAGCTTCATGCCGAATGGAACGAGGATGATGATGCGACAGCCTGCTGGGACGTGGTCGAAAAGATTTTTCAACACCGCGCGGTCATCCTCGATGTGTTCGAGAACATTGAGAAAAACGACGCTGTCGGGCGCGAACTTCGTGAGCGCGGCGTAGTCATCGCGCTGCGTCATATCGAGTTTTGCGAAGGCGAGATTCCTTTTCTGCCCCCACTTGGCGCGCAGCGGGTCGAGGTAGTCGTCGCGGTAGTCGGTGAGCATCACCGTATCATGGCGGCGGAAGAAGTTGCTCATGTTGCCGCGGCCGCAACCGAGTTCCGCGACGCGCTTGCCGAGGAATGGCTTAACGCGCTCATACATCCAGCGGTTGAATTTCGGAGCCTGCTCGATGGCGTCGAGCGTGACTTTTCCCGGGTCGCTATATTTCGAGCTGAAGCGGTATTTGAAAATAAACCACAGTGCGGCGACGCCGTCCTTCCAGTTGATTTTCTTTCCTTCGTCGTAGCCGCGTCCGTTGTAGTTGATCGGCACTTCAAACATGCGGAACCGATTGCGAGCGACCTTCGCGGTGATCTCGGGTTCGATGCCAAAGCGATTGGAAAACAACGGTATGGATTTCAGCGCGGCGGCGGTGAACGCCTTGTAGCACGTCTCCATGTCGGTCCAGTTCGTGTCGTTCAGCATGTTGCTGAGGAAGGTGAGAAGTGTGTTCACCTGCTGATGCCAGAAGAGCAGAACCTTTCGTTCTGCGCCCGCGAAGCGGCTGCCGAAGACGACTTCGGCGCGGCCATCAAGGATCGGGCCGAGCATTTTTGGGTATTCGTTCGGGTCGTATTCGAGATCGGCGTCCTGAAAAATCGCGAGGTCGCCGGTCATCTCTGAAATGGCACGGCGAATGGCTGCGCCTTTGCCCATGTTTTTTGGCTGTGAGAAAATGCGAATCGTATCCGCGTGCTCCGCTGCAAGCGCCTGCATAACTTCCCATGTCGCGTCCTTGCTGCCGTCATTGACAATGACGATTTCCCGTTTCAGCCCACCCGGCAAAGGCGCCGCGAGCACTGCCGCGATACAATCACGCAGGCTTTCCTTCTCATTGTAGGCGGCCATGAGGATGGAGAGCTTGGTGAAAACAGGTGCGGGCATGGGAGCGCGGAATGTTGTTAAGAGATGTGCGTCTGGCAAGCGCGGGTCACTACCTGCGAACAACACGGTAGAGACGCAACGGTTTGGACTGCAACTCGCCATCGCGGATGACTGTGGTCTCTGCTACGGAAAAGAATATGCCGATGTGATCGTTAATCACGCGGCGGAGTTGATCGTGGTAGCCGGCGCGTTTGTCCTCGGGGAGTGCGTCGTCGAGGACGATGTATTCAATTTTTCCGCCTGTGAAAAAAGCGAGGAGTTGCTCGTCGTCGCTGAATTTCTCGCGGAGATTTTTCCCGTCCCAAGTGCGGCCATTCGGATCCACGAGTGCCTTGCTCGCACGCTCGATGAAAAGGTTTGGACGATGATCGCGCATAGCGATTTCTGAAATAAGCATCCCCTCCCCCCTTGCATCGGACGAAACGAGGATGTGAGTGCCAGACTGTGCACGTTGCAGTATGTCGCTGGCGATGGGCCGGAAACCCGAATAGCATTTCTGCTGATGGTGCATGAACGCGAAGGGCAGCGTGAGTAGAAGCAGCAGGACGACCCATAATTGCTCGCGCCGATGTTGCTCGGCACCCTCCGCGCGCAACATGCGCGCACGAGCGATGGTGAAAAGCCCCGCGAGGGCGAGCAATACAATCCCGGCAGTGGCGGGGAGAATGTGCCGCGCCTCGCGTCCCACTGGAATCAGACTTTGAAACATGAAGATTCCCATCACCAGCGAGCTGATGGCCGCCCACCTGCCGTTGCTGCGTGCGCGGGCAACGAGACCGATGAGTGCAAAGGCCGCGACAGCGATCCCGATGGCGTTGCTCATTTTTTGCAGGTAGTAGGGCACGGCCTGCGAAGTAAATGACCAGGAAACCCCGCCGCTGTTGTCCTCCCAGCCGCCGACTCGCATTCCTTCCTTGCGGAAATACCATGTCCACGGGCCAGCGAGCACTGCAACCATCACCACGGCGATCCAAAGTGCGGGCTCTGCGAATATTTTCCAGCGGCGCATCAGGAGCAACGAAAACGCGCACATGAGCACGAGGGCGAGCCCGCTGCCTTTGGTGAGGATCGCAGCAGATGCGAGAAGGGCAAAATAGATGGCATCCCGTTTGCGTCCGTCATCAAGAAAACGGCCCCACACGAGTGTGGCACCGAGCATGGTGAGCGTGCCGAGGGTCTCTGCCATGATCATGCCATAGTATTCACGCGCCAGCGGGCCGCAGAGCCAAAGCAGCGCGGCAGCGGCGGCGGGCAGGGCGCCGAATTCACGTCTCAGCGCGCCATAGATCAACGTGGCCACTCCCGCCGCCAGCGAAGCCATGAGCAACAACACGCTCGTGCGCGAAACACCAAAGGGCAGCGTCCATGCGCTCTGCACAAGGTAAAATGACGGAGGCCAGACGCCGAGTGCGACCTTGGGATAATGCTCGTAAAATCCGCCCGGAGCCGTGGGCCCAAACGCTTTCAGCGGAGTTGCGGAACGCTGCGCGACGCACGAAGGCAGCGTCTTCATTGCATCACGCACGAAAAGCCCCGTGACGTAGTGGGCAGCTTCGTCGGGATGCGCGCCAAACTCACTTTCGTAGGCACCGCCAAATTTTTGCAGGAGAAATGCGACGTCAAATGCGGCCGCGAAAACGATGAGCCACAAGATGAGGTTGTTGAGTTTTGTTTTCATTGCACGGGATCAAAGCGGGCTAGCACGGCACTATGTTGTGAAAAGGTGTCATTCCCGACGCGGCAGTCCACAGGCTTCCAGCCGTGTCCGGCAAACCAATAATCCAGCCGCAGCCAACGGCCAAGAAGAACGGGAATGCGCCCGTCGTGCGTTCCGGGGAACGTCATTCCCCATCCGCGTCCGCTGGCGGCAAATGCATCCGTGAACCGGTTTGCGAAAGTGTGATAAACGATGCCGTGGTCGGGCATGTTGAAGTCACCGCCGACGATGAATGGCAACGGTTCCTTTTCTAAAACACCGGCAAGCGTGCGGGCAAGTGCGATCCTCGCATCTAGCCATTCGCGGTAGCTGGAAAAACCATCGGTAGGAGCCTTCGATAGCCAGAACATTTCGAGCGCAACACGCGGGCTGAAAACATGACTAAGCGAACTACGCGGCGTGGGAAGGTGGACGCTGTAGATCGCGACCGAACGCTCTCCGACTTTGATCACAAAGCGCGCCGCGACGAGTTTGCCGCGCCACAAGGCCTCTCTCACCGGCTCAGCAATTTCTATTTCATGCGGGGTTAGAAGGATGAATTGTGCCACGCCGCGATTGCGGTAGGACGGATAGCGGCGGCGATATTCAGTTTCTCGATAATCAGCATTGGCTACATCCTGAAGGAGCACGGCGTCCGGTTTTTCTGCGGGAAAAGAATCCACAAAAGCAGCACGATTCCCCTGCCCCACGTTGTGCGTGATGACTGTGAGTGCCGCACTGGATTTCGGCCCGTGAAGGCGACACGTCATAAAAACAAAAACGAGCAGCGCCATGCAGGCAGCTTGAACAACGCACAAACGCCAACACCTCGCATAAACAGAGAATGGCGCGAGAATCGCAAGCGGGACGGCAAAAAGGACAGGTGGCGCAAAGCTAAGGAGCCCGAGAGGGAGCCACGCCTCCGCTTTCCACTCGATGGAGACGATCAACAGGGAAAGAACGATTGCACAGGCGATAGTAAGACCTCGCAACAAACGATGAAAGCGGGGGACGCAGGCGGCACCAGTGTCACTCATTCGCCGTCACGCCATGCACACCGAACTGCTCGTCCGCGGATGTTACCGCCTCGGCATCCATCCCTTCTAGCGGATCGTCGTTGATTTCGACATACTGGGTGTTTAGCGCCAGCGCCCGGATTTGCTGAACATCATTCATCCCCGCTCTGGCGAGTTCATTGCCAGAATCTAACTCCAGCGCTTTCTGATAATAGGCCTCTGCGCGGTTGATTTTCCGCTGCAACCAAAGATGATAGCCAAAGCTGGCGTATGTATTTCCGAGGTTCGGATCAAAGCGCATTGCTTTCATCAAAATCTCTCCTGCCTGATCGTAGAGCCGTTGATTGTCGTAGGCACGCCCGAGCTTTAGCTGCAATCGGACATCGTTTGGAAATATCGCAAGCCCCTGCTCGTATGCCCTAGCTGCGGCGGCGTGACCGAGAAGCTTCTTTAAAGACGCTTCCTCGAAGACAGCATAGAAATGATGAGCCTCGCCCAGATAGTAGTAGAGATCCGGATTCATCTTTTCCTTCTCTATGCCGCGCTCAGCGAAGGAAAGGGCGTTTGCGAGCAGGTGCTGCTGTTCGTAGCCCTTTGCCCAGTTTGATTCAACACCTCCCGCCGGCAACAGTTGGCCAATGCCTGTTCCCGGCAAACTGATCGCCACCGCCGTGCTGGTGTTCGCAATCTGATCCACAAAAATCATGTTGCGCAGGTTGATACGTGCCCATTCCGCAAAATACTCGCCCGGAAGCAACGGGAAAGAGAGCGCAGCAAGCGCAACACCGCAGACCGGCAGCGCAAACCTCGCCAGACGCATATGGCGGGTGGGCTGGGACGGTGTCAGTTCCGCGTCCGCAGTGGGGCTTGCCAGTATTCCAAATAGAAACGCGAAAAAAAGTGTGTTCGCGGGAATGTGAAAATTGAAGTCCACGACCGAATGAATCACTAGGGCTGCAAGCGCAGCTAGGGTCCCTGCGAGGAGCGCCAGTTCGTCGTTCGCAGTATGCCCGGCGGGCAGTAGGCGTCGGTTCACCAGACGGACGATCGCACGCCAGCCAGAGCCAATGTGCAGTATTAAAAAATACGCAAACAGACCCGCCCCAACAAACCCGTATTCGCAAAGCAATTCTAAATAGTCGTTGTGCACGTGCATTGGGTCATTCTGCACATTCGGATCACGGAAATGGCGGCCGTAATAGAGATAGGTGCCGCTCCCGGTTCCGAAGGCAGGATTCAATTGATACTGCTTGAGTGCCGCCTGCCACATCAGCGGACGCATATTTCCTGTATCAACCACCTTGCCCATCCGATCCTCGATAACCGTGCTTTGCGACATACCAAATATCGCGCAACCAATCAAAACCACACCGATAGAGCCTGCTGCGATCAAAGTCATCGAGAAACGGTCCGGGCGTAATTTTTTAGCCACCCACAACGTAATCAATAGCAGGACACCCACTCCGCATACTGTGCTGATATAGCCCCCACGACTTCCAGTGAGTGCGATGCCCACGATACAACTCAGAGCGACATATCCAATGACAACGCGGCGCCACAATTTATGACCGCCAAAACAGCATACGCCGATGGCCAGCAAGCCGAGCGTCTCAAACAAGCCTGCAAGGTGGTTCGGACAAATATAGAAACCGCTAGCCCGCCATCCGTAATCAGGCCGAATAAACTTTGGCACAGGCGAGCCGTCCGGAAGCAGGGAGAGCAGCATGAAGTTGTCATTTCGCGTGAATTGCAGAATTCCACACAGCGTGTGGATGATCGCTAGTGTGAACAAGACGTAGAGAACAACCAGTCTCTGACGCGGGCGCGTAATATAAAATGCAGTGAGCAGGTAAACTGCGAACGCTGCCAGTATCATAAAAAAATCAGTTCGAGCAAGATAGTCCACTGGCGAGAGCTGACTGCGTATGAGCAAATAGACAGTGAGCAGCAGAGTTATACACACCGGCCACACACGGGCACCTGTGCTCTGCTTGCGGGCGGAAATCAGGAGGGGAATTATCGAAGCTACGGCAATGGCCAGGTATGCTGGAATGCCATAAAGCAATTTGACCCCGCCTATTAGTATTTGAGAGATGCAAAGTCCAAGCAAAAGAAATGAGGCGATCAGGAGATGCATGGAATTCGATTGGGAAGAGATGGAAAAACTTTGTTTTAAATGTTATTCGTGCATTGGCGACAAATCGTCAGTCAAAATTATGCATGCAAACCAAAACTCTTAAAGCACGATCAGGCTTTGGCAGGAATAGGACGATGAATTTTTATATCTTGAGTGAACCTACGGAAAACAAAACGCCCCTGCGAACCTATTGGTCGCAGAGGCGTTTGGCTGAAATATATCAGGTTTAAAAGTCGGACAAGCTTGTCACCGGTGAATTCAAGCCACTGTGGTGAGCGTAATTCATAATACCAGCGGCACCTGCTCCGTAGTAGTGAGCCGTGTATTGAGCAGCTCCAACCTGTGCCGCGTTAGCAAACCCTGTATCAGTGGCGCCACCTGCAACAAGTGCTGCGGCGATACCGGCGAAGTCAGTGAACATAGCTGAACCAGCCGCTGCTGCTGCTTGAGCAGCCGCACCTGCGGCTTGTGCGAAAGCAAGACCATGATCCTTAATTGCTTTAGCGGCCGCTGTGAGAGCAATTTTCGAGAGAGCATCCAGACTAGTTGCTCCTGTAGCCTGCAACTGGGCTACTGCACCTGTAATTACGCCGGCAGTGCCTTTGGAGCGTTTGGAGACTACATCTGCAATTGTGTTACCAGCACCAGTTGCTTCGTCAAAAGTTGCAGTGTCTCCTTGCAGACCATTTTTGTCATCTTTCCCTGCGTTGTAATCATTGGTGAAGAGCAAGCAACCTTTCACTAATCCTGAAATAGCCGAAGCCATCAGAGTGGTTTCTTTTGAAGAATGCGCATCTTTAAGCCCAAGAACCGTTGCAGCTGAAATTGCAGCTACTGCGGCTGGGTCATCCGCGTGATTTGTGCGCATATGTGCGAACTGAATAATAGCCGTGGCAATTTTGCCTACATCAGCAGGCGAGCGGAATGAAGCCGCCCTCGCTACGTAGTGGGCATACTCAGGGCGTGCTGCTGCTGCTGCCGTGGCAATTTCAACCGAAGACTTCGGATTCGTCAGAGCTTTGTGGTCAACCAAGTCAAACAAATTATCTGGATGAGCAATTGCATCCTGCGCGGTTTCAAATGCTGCTTTCATGGCAGTTTCGTTCTTTTTATTCAGAGAAAGAGCGTAATTATACAAGGCAGCGTCTGTATCTCCGCCAGTCTTGAGGCGCATCGCTGCTGCCATCAGTGGCACTGCGAGTTCAGTATTGACCGCCCCTGCACCGAAGATGACAGCACGTGGCAGCGCGCTTCCGCCGCCGTTCAGGGATGCGATAGCATCATCATAGAGGGTCTTGGAGTTGGCTTTCCCAGCGATGGCAATGTTTAACGCCAAAGTCACACTAGCCGTTAGGGCCGGGTTCTTTGTAGTCGCAGCTGCGATAGCGGCAGCCTTAACGCTTGCTTCTTTTGAGTTTGGAGCAACGATGAATGCGGCTACAGCCTCCTCCCATCCAGATGGAACAGATGCGATTGCCGTTGCAACGAGGTCATCGTCAATGTCTTTGCGTGCCTTTGCGGCAGCAAGCGCGATATCAGGCAGCGCTCTTTGATAACCAGCGCTATTTGCAGCTGAGATAGCAGCGCTCAGAACGCCTTGAGCAGCAGGGGTTGATAACGCAGTTCTACCGCCGTTCTTAATCGCAGCAGTAACCGCCTGACCACTTTGCAAATCTGTTGCAGCAGGAATTGCAGCAGCAACAGCAAGGTCAGGAGCCAGTCCACCCGCTGCAGTAATAGCATTAGACACAACTTCACCCACTGCACCTATATTTGCTGTGGTTGCGCCGGCAACAAATGCCTGTTTTTTAGCATCTGCATTCGTAGTGAATCCTGTTGCAGCCTGAGCGTCAGTGAATGAGGCCGTCACTAGAGCCGCAGCAAGTCCTTTCTTCACTTGGAGCGCTCCAGTGATAAAGGCATATGCATTTTCATAGTCTCCAGCAGTCAACTGAAGCTGGTAGTCTGTGATAAGCTGCGCATCCGTATGACCAAGCAAATCTTGTTGACGAAGGTATTGCTGCACTTTTGCGCCAGCAAGAATGTCTGCCGAGGATGAAGCCAGCGCAGCAGTAAGTGCATTGCGAACTGCCACAAAGCCACTGGTGCCAGCGTCATTAATAATGGAAGACTTCAGAGCTCCCATAGCGAACAAAGCCTTGTTGGCTGCTGTCTGCACACCGGAAGGAGCAGTCGCGAATTTAGCTGCCATAGCAGTTGCAATGTCGGAGGCTGAGGTGCTCGCGAACCCGCCAACTCCCGCAACAGCACCGCGAGCAACGTCATCAAGATACAATTCAGCATTGCTTGTGTTTGCGTCCAGCAAGAGCGCCGCCATCAAGGCGCTCGCAACTTCTTTAGCCGATGTGTTTTGCGTCGAGCTTTTCTTGGTTGAAGAAACTGCGGCTTTGGCAACTCCTTCAATCAATTCCCGAGTGTCTGCATTCAGAGCAGCCGCAGCCGCGTCACCCATCTGGCCGTTATTGGCACCATTAACAATCAAACCTTTGATTGCTCCCAGCGCAATATCCGCCGCCTTGGCAGGAGCGACTATGGATGCAGCTGCAACTGCAGCCGACGATGCAGTCGGCGAGCCAGTCGCGACAGCAATGAGGATATCTTTGGCTTTTTCTGGTTTATATTGCACACCAGCCGACACTATCTCAGAAGCGTGCGCCGTATCCGCCGCGACTGCAGAGGCAACGGCAGCCACGAAGTCTGCATCAGACGGAACAGTGCCGCCACCTAGATCCGGAGTGCGAAGCGTTCCAGAGCCCGCTAACTGAGCATCAATCGCTTGAAGATATCCATTGAAATTATTCAGCGGAGTGGAAACGGACACTAGCGATGTGGTGTCAATTGGACCGTAGAGCGGAGTAAAGTAATTTGGAGCAGCGTATGCGCTGACGAAACTGATGCCTGCGAGTGCGGCTGCTGCGACGAACTTGGTGATGCGTAGGTTACTGAGTGGTTTCATTGGGTTTTTAGGGTGATGGTTAATTTGAGGAGATTGTTATAGGGTGATTTCGATTTCTGGGACCTGCTGTGTGCAGACTCGTGACACTTTTATCAAAATGTCTGTGGTGTCAATTTTTTTTATTTTTTTTTGAGCAGGCAGTTTGATCTCGGCGAAATTCAGGGCGGGCGGCTTTGACGTCATGCAGCACGGTATTGCAACATGAAAGCTACGCGAGGGTATGCACGATTTTTTTCTTCTACAGCTTTTCCGTGATTGTCACGAGACGGCTTTGAAATACTGTGACGGCACTTGTGAATTCCTTGATCGCCGCAGTATTTGTTTCCGCACTTGTTTTTATTCAGTGTTATATCAGCGGAACACGGATGGCGTTCAGCCTTCCTGCTTATGGCCTGCTGGCATTGGCTGGCATCATGGCCTTTTGGGGGCGTCCGGAACGCCTGATTTCACGCGCTGGTTCGTGCTTGGCCGTTACGGCGGTTTTTTTTACCTACATCCTCGTGCGCACGACGATGTCGCCGGTGGAATATTTGGCGCGCACGGACATGCTCATGGTGCTCGCGTGCTTGATTGTTTATTTGCTGACGGCGCGATATCTGACAGACGGGCGCTTGCGGGTGGCGATTTTTATCGTGCTGTTTGGGCTGGTGGTGGCGGAGGTGGTGATCGGCGCACAGCAATTTGCCTACGGAAACGAGTGGATGCCTTTTGGCCTCGTCCGCCCGCCGAGCGGCGAGCGGGCGAGCGGGATGTTTATCAGCTCGATCCATTTGGCGGGTTTTCTGGAAGCGATGGGGCCTTTTGCGCTGGCGCTGGCGCTGTGGGGCTCGAAAAAAATGTGGTTGCGAATCATGACGGGCTACGCAGCGCTCTTGTGTTATTTCGGTGTGGGAATCACCGGGAGTCGCGGTGGCTGGCTGAGCACGATTTTCTCGCTCGGCGTTTTCACAGTGCTTGCCCTCGGCGTATTACGGCGAACAAACCGGGCGTTCTTCCCGATGGCAGTTTATCTCACCCTGCTCATTGCTCCGCTGTTGATGACTGGTGCACTTTTATTGGGAGCACGCAGCAAAATGATCAGCGAGCGAATGGAACTGATGGGTCGCATTGTCGAGGTGCGCAAAAAGGGGGTCTATGATGTTCGCATCTATAATTGGCAGGCGGCGCTTGATCAATGGAGGGCGGCAAAATGGGCGGGGACGGGCTCGGGAACACATCTCTATTATGGGCGCCTCTACCGGCGTCCACCGTTGCAGGCGGATCCTGAGCACGCACACGGCGATTATCTCGAATTGCTGGCGGAGTATGGAATCATCGGCGCTGTCGGCATGGCTGCTTTTTTGTTTGCACATCTACGCCGCGGCCTTCGGAGCTATAACGAATTTGTGACTCAGCACGCGCAAGAACCCCACAGCCCTGCCATCCATCTCGCGCTGCAAGTGGGCGCGCTGTCTGCGGTGAGTTCCTACCTCGCGCACTCCGTGGTGGATTTCAATCTGCACCTGCCCGGCAACGCGCTTCTTTTCGGGTTTATCTTCGGCATCCTCGTCAATCCCAGCCCAACTCACGACACTTCCGGGGAGACGGAAACAAAGCGACCCATCAAATTACTTCCGCGCCTCCTGCTGCCATCGCTCGGGCTCTGGCTGGCGGTCGCAGGCCTGCCAAAATTACGCGGCGAGATTTTCTGTGAAAAATCCCGGGTGGCTTTGCGCGATGGCCTTTACAGCGAAGCAGTTGATTTCGCGCAACGTGGATTGCAGACGGAAAAGAAAAACCCCTTTCTATACTACCACCTCGGCCAGGCGCACCGGCTGGATGCGATGAAAGCACCGAGGAGCGCGCGCAAAACGCGTCTTGAGCAGGCGGAAAAAGCCTTCCACGAAGGACTCGTCCTTTTCCCGCAGGATGAAGACCTTTGGATCCGCCTCGGGCAGACGCTCGATGCACTCGGTGACTACAAAAACGCGAGAGATGCCTACGAATGCGCCCTGGAATTGGATCCCAATTTGGGCATCCTCTACGCCTACTACGCAAAGCATCTCATTTCGGCTGGCCGCGAGAGCGAAGCCGAAGAAATCCTTGCGAAAGGCCAGCAGTTGACCTCGCAAAATCTCTCCACCTTTCTCAACGGCCCGCTGCAAGCGCCGAATGCCCCGGCCGAGCAGCCGAGATAAATAAAAAAAACGGATTGCGTTCCGCGACACATTCGGCAACTTTCAAAAAACAAAATACCCCAACTCCAGCAAAGCCACTTTTCCAAAGCCATGACGACCACACTAAAATCCGCCCATTCACCCTGCGTATCGCGCATACTTCCAGCCCTTGCCGTGCTCACACTCGCACTCACAGGCGGAAACGCGCTGGCCTCCGTCGCCGGCCGCGCAGCCATCAACGCCAAACTCACCCCTGCCAATATCCCCACATTAAACGTCGGGGTAATCTACGACGCGGCAACCGCCAAGCAGCCAGACCTTCTACTCGCGCTCGCGCTCGCACTGGAAGATCCCGCCAATTCAGGCCTCACCGCAGCCGAGATCGCCGAAGGAGCACTTGAGCCCAGCGCATCGCTAAAAACACGCTCGGACAAAGACAAAGTCGCAGGACAAATCATCGCCACAGCAATTTCATCGCGCAACCTCGCCAGCAATGCTGCGCAACTGGCCTCAGTGACCGCAGCCGTTTTCAACGTCAACGGAGCAAACTTAAATACAAAGCTCCGACTCACAGACGCGGGAAAAGCCATCGCTTTTGCTGCTGCGATCAAATCCACCGGAACCGACAGCGCAGGCAACGACATAGGAAAGGCCGTCGCAACAGTCTACAGCGGCGATTTAGCCACCCTTCTCACCAACACTACAAAAGCGCTAGGAACCAGCAGCGCCGCAGCCTCGGGAGCGCTTCAAAACGCTGTGGATGGGCTTTTTGATCAAGGAGCAGTCGTTGCAGGAAACCGTCAGGCCTTCACCAGACTGGTGGCGGAAAAAATCGCCGCAACCAATCCTTCTGCTGCAGGCTCCCTGTATGGCGGGCTCGTGCTGAATAACCCCAACAGCCAATACACCGGCGACACGGGCCTGCAAACCCTAGCTCAAGACTTTCTCAGCGATGCCAAACTCGCAAAGGCATACGGCGAAATTCTAGCCACCACAATGGGCGCCCATACAAACAAGGCATCCCTCGCAAACACGCTTACCAACCTTGCCCCCGCGCAGAAACTCCCGACAAAATCACTCATCGTGCAGGGAATTCTCCGTGCAGGCACCTCGACGGATGTCAGCGGAATCATCAACGCGGTCATTGGCGGCGTAGCTGACCGTGCAGGCTTCGCAGGAATCGTTTCCGTCGGCAATGGAGGTGACGCAACGAAGTTGGATGCAATCGTAAAAAAGATTTCTGATAATCAGGATGTCACCGCCAAGACCAAAATAGGTGCCGCCGTGATTGGGGCCATCGGCACACCCACGCCAAGCGCAGCCAATACGGCAACAAAAGCCATTTTTGATAGCGCTGGAGGCGGATTCACCGATGACGCCAGTCGCACAAAATTCGGAACAGACAATGTAGCGAAAGTGAAGAGCTTCGCAGCTGCAGGCTACATGGCATCAGCCATTGCCGAACGTAACATCGCTGACAGCGCAAACAAGGCGAACGACGCTGCAGACATCGCCGTTGCGCTCATGGCAAAAGGATCCAAGGCGGCCACTGATATTGCACAACAAATTTCCGCACTCAGCACCATCACCGACCGCGCTGCATTTGCGGAATTGATTTCGGACAAGAATAAAAAGTTCGTCCAAAATGCAGCGGTGGGAATTTCGATCACCGACCCGACAAACTCCGAAACCATCACTTATCGCGCCATCACACATGATGTGACACTCGTTGGAACCAAATTGGTTGGCGATGTTGCGGCACTTGCAAATGCACCCGTAATCGCAGGAGCAGTCGCCTCGGCAGTTGATGAAGAAAAAGCTGCGGACATCGGCGCCACCCTCGCAAACGCGATGAGCAACAACGGAACAACAGCGGGAAAGCCCATCAAACTTTCCACCGCAGCAACACTCGCAACCGCTCTGTCAAAGGCGATTCAAAACAAGCCCGGCGTAAAGACAACAAATCGTATGGACGAACTTGGCGAAGTGACAGCCGCCATCGTTTCCGGGATACTCGGAAAAAATGGAAGTGACACAGCGGGATTGAAAAAAGAGTCCAGTTTAATTACAGCGGTGGGAAACGCCGTTCTCAAGACGCTTTCTGAAATTCCGGTGAACGAAACCAGAACCGCTCTCGCCGATCAGAGCGAGGCACGCGATATTGCCGGCAGCATCGCCCAAACCATTTTCGCCGCCAGCAACACCCTGGTTCCAGCTGCACAAAAAAATACACTGCTTGGCGTTCTTAATGGTGGAACACACACACAGGGAGCGTTGGAAAAAGCCTTCCTCAAACTTGCAGGTAAGAAGAACACGACAGACTACAACAACGTAATTCAAGCATTTCAGGATGTGCTCACCGGAGCAGGCGCGGCGAAATTTGAAACCGGCTCGGTGAACGACAAGGAAACCGACACTAAGAACGGATAATTCGCCAGGTCTCACATTCATAAAAAAGCCGGACTCCACAGGAGTCCGGCTTTTTAACATTAACCGCACAATCGTTACGCAAAAGTGATTGCAGGGGTGAAAACTCTCTGCTTAACACAGTTCCCAATCGCACCCAAGAACACAATACTACCAACGAAAATTGGCATAATCCAATGCGCGAACTTTTTAGCCGCTTCACTTTTCAAGAATCAAAACTCACCACGCAAATCTGGCTTTTTGCCGTTCTGTTGTGGCTTGTAGTTTTGTCTTGTGCCATTGCCAGCGTATGCGCCCAGCCGTTTAACAAACGACAACGCTTCGCATGGATCGCCATCGTAGTGTGCATTCCAATCCTTGGCCTGCTTGCCTACCTGCCTTTTTCAATCCGCAGCGATGAATTGCCTACGGCTTTCCTCATCCGGGGCTCTTCGAAACAGCGGAAGAAAAACACCCAACGCTCCCTTCCCCCAAAAAGCTCACTATGACTGTCCGCCTGTCTGCCTTTGCAATTGCTTGTTTCTGCGGACTTCGTGCCAATGCGGCTGAATACATCGGCGAGGCACCGTCCAACGAAAACGGCACACCTACACCCACGGACAATCTTCAAAGAATACCTCGTGATGCCTACAGCACTCCTCCGGCACTCGGAGTCCCGTATAGCAGCCTTTTTCGAGATACGAAAGCACCCTATTTGAACAACCTGCGAGATGTCCGTCTTACGCCGACGCTCGCTCCAGCCGAGACCGTAGGCGGAGGTGCCCAAGTGGATTTACCGGATTTTCGGGGCCGCTTTCCATTGTTGCAGCGAGGTTTTGCACCTGAGAACGCAGATTTAAAAGCCGGACCCTTCTACTTTAAACTTCGGCATATTTCGACAGCGGTTCTTTTGAGCGACAATATCAATCGGACCACTGACAACCGCGAGTCTGGATCGCTCAGTATTTTCAGCATTGGCGGTCAAATCATGGCGCAACTGAGCGAAGGCTTTCACATAGCGGTCGCGGGCAATTTTGTTTATTTTCCATTTGAGGGTCGGTCTGGATTTTCAGGTTTCGAACTTCAAGCGCCATATTCATTTGGGATCTCGGGCGCGCCCACGGCACAGACCCAGATCGCATGGGAGCCAACAGCGTTTGGACTTCCATTCGTGATTGCTGACGAATTTAAAACGGGCTTGCTCCGCTTCTCAAATTCAGTGCGAAACGATTTTGTCTTGTTCGACAATTCGGATTTTGACGCAACAACTCGTGAGGGCCTCTACACACTTAGTGCCCGAAGCCCCAGCACAAGCGGTCGAACTGCAAATAATAATAATCAAACTGGCAACGACCACCTCTATTACAGCAACGAAGTCAGCCTTTCCACGAGTGCCAATCTGCCCGGCCAGAACGTTCTCCATTTTCGAGCATCCCACGAAAATCTCTGGTATCTGGATAATCGCTCTAATCAACAGGGCCTTCCAAGTCAGCGGGATCGCGCCATTCTCGGTATCGAATCCGTGCGCGAAGACCTCCGCTTCAAGCCCTTTGTCACCTATGACTATCACCGCCGCGACAATCCCGAACGCACGGATCAAACAATACGAATGGGCGCCAAAGGTCCGATTACGGATTTGCTCAATTTTCGAGGCGAGCTTGGCTATTTATTGAAGAGCAGAGGCAACAAGCTCCTTTGGAGATTGGGGCTGCACCACACGCCCAATCCCTACACGAAACATACTTTGGAATACCTCCGGGAGGTTTCTGATTTTCACGACGAAATTTCCCAGGGAGCAAGATACCAAATCACCAAGACCCTTGGGCCGGATCTCACAAGTTCCGCCTACTTGCACTACAACAAAATTGAAAACATTGATGGGGTGGGCTCAAATCGAAAAGAATGGCGCACTGGTCTGCAACTCTCATATCTCGTGAGCCCGCGCACGCACCTCAGCCTGCGGACGCAATATGCGGATGTGAATTACAATGACAATTCGGGATCCACATCATCATGGCTGACCCGTTTCGATTGTGAGCATCGCTTCATCGAGCGCCTCACGGCCAAATTCATTTACCAATACGAGCGACGCAACGCCAAAATAAATTCCAACGCATACGACGAAAATCTCGCCTATCTCAGCCTCTCTTGGCTTTTTCAATGACAACTTCCCGTCTCCAAAAAACATTTTTCACTCTGCAATTGACTGATAAAATTAGACTTTTAGTGTAGATGTTCCAAAAAATCCTCAAATACATCGAGCCTCCTGACTCGAAACTCTTCCATGCCCATCTTTAACACAATAAAATTTCGCGCCAAAGCATCATGGTTCTCCGCATTTTTTGCAGCTGTTCTACCTTCGTTTGCGCAAGAAAATGTCGCGTCTGAAAAAGACACGATTCCAAAAGGAAACACTGCAGCAGTCGAGACAGGAAAATCTGTGAATTTCCGTGTGCCCTCCGCTGAATTGAATACTGGCGAATCCACTCTTCAGCCTGAAAACTCAAGCGGCGCCAAAAGCGCAAACCTCATGGAGGAATTGATGGATCGCCGCGATTCCCTCGAGGGGGAAATCAAATACGGAAAAAATAAAATTGAAACCGCGAAGAAGCGTGCCGAGGTTCTTAAATCACTGGGCAAATCCGAAGAGGCGGAGCGGATGAATAACGAAATCAAAGAGTGGCAGGCGCGCATAAACAACAATCGCGAGCAGCTTGCTCAAGTTGAAGATGAAATTGGAAAATCTAAAAAGGGGAACGAGACAGAATCTTCCCCGCAGTTGCAAAACGGTGAGGAGGTCATCCTTCCGGGAAACAATCTTGAAGTCTGGGTCAACGAAGACACTTCTTTCAACGGACGTTATCAAGTGCGCCGCGGCGGCTACATCATCCTCCCGCAAATAGGACGTGTGATTGTTGCCGGAAAAACTATTTCCCAAGTGGAGAATGCTGTTCGCAAGGCCCTTCAAGCCACACAACTTAAACATGCCAGCGTGATGGTGGAGCGCTTTGAGGGAATCTCCGATGAACCCGGTCCGCTGATTTACCTCTCGGGAGAATTCAAAAATCCACGCCCATTTCGCGTTCCTGCCGGGACGTCACCAACGCTCATATCCGTCCTGCTAAGCAGCGGCGGATGGTCAGACCGTGCGGATCTAACCCATGTCAAAGTCATGCGGATGGCCGCAAACAGGAGTGTGGTCGAGGAAGTGAACGTCAAAAAGATATTAGAAGGCAATCCTTCTGCCGGTGGTCTCGGTCAGGATATCACGCTCACCGAGGGTGATGTCATCGTCATACCCAGCGGCACAATGAACCTTATCTATGTCACTGGTCGGGTCAAAAAATCCGGCAGCTATCGGGTAAATGAAGGGGAAAAACTCACAGCCTATGGAGCAATCCTCCAAAGCGGCGGCTTTGATCATTTTGCGGATAAATCCGGGGTTCACATTCTTCGAAGCATGCCCGACGGAACAAAAGCAAAGCTCCCTTGCAGTATTAAAGACGTCGAGAAAGGACGCCGCCCAGACATTGTTCTTCAGGCCAACGACATCGTTGTAGTGCCGGAAAAATGGTTTAGTTTGTAGTCGCTCTCTGAACTTGCCGTCACAAGAATTTTGCGACCGATGCGTGGAATGACCGCATGGTTGCTAAATTTTCATAGCGGAACTTGAAAAACTGCCGACCCTGACCTACCTACTTCCGCGCTATCTGCTCAAGCTCGTGATATCATGCTACCAGGCCTAAAAAAACGCGTCGTCAATTTTCATGACGTGGTCATGTATGTCGCCATCTTTCGAAAACATCTTCGATTGATGGCGCTCCTCGTCTGTTTTTCCTGGCTCGCGGGCGTTGTTTTTTACGTTTATGCGCGCCCCGTATATTTTTCCAGATCTCTAATTAAAGTTGATCTGGTTGATCAGCAACTCTCGGCGGAAAAAGAATTTTCTGAGCCGGTTCGTTTCAACAGCATCAAGGCTCAGTTGATTGCGCCCCACATCGTCGAACGCACTGCTGCAAGGCTCGGTGTCGTGTGCGAATACCGCGAGTTGCTGCGGAAATACATCAAGAAAATAGTCGCGGTAAAAAACTCTGAAAATCACATCGAGATTGAAATTTATCCTTACAATCTGGATTGGTCCAAACGCTGGTGTGAGACGATGGTAAAAGAGTATTTGGACTACCGCGAACAGCGCCGTGCGGAGGAATGGGAGCAGCGCCGCACAAATATGCAGCGCGACATTGATGAGATGCAGAAACTTATTGATGAAGACAAAGTGAGCGTCACCGAAATACGAAGCCAGCTCGACACTGATCAGGCCAAGCTGAAATTCGATCAGCTGGCGGACGTCCCCGTTGAGCTTGTCCGGATCAGGCGACGGCTGGATGAACTTGGCCTCGCGCGTCTGCAAATTCTCAACCCGGAACTGACGACCATAGAGAAACTCTCCCGCATTTCCGCAGTCACTGAAAATCTTCCCGTCGGCACCACAACAACCAACATCACTCCTTCTTCGACCCCTCGCGATGAAAATGCGAATGCCCCAGTTGATCCAACTACTCCAGCCCCGGCTTCCCACAACGACTCTGTCAGTGTCCAAATTGTAACGCCGGGAATCTCTAAATCCGTTTCGTCATGGCGTGATGTCGCAGACAAACTCCAAAAGCTGGAAACACAACGAGACCAGCTCGGCACGAATTTTTTGCCCGCCCATCCCAAAATACGCGCTTTGCAAAAGCAAATAGACGAAGTCAACACTCAGTTGGATGGTGAACTTCGGAATTCAACCAATCGGATCGAAATAGAGTTTAAATACATGCTCGACCGCGAAAAAGATCTCGTGAGCAAGTTCCCCGACTATCTCAAGAGGCAAAATGAACTGAAGACGGCACAGCATAAGGAGCAAGTGGCAAGGAGTTCACAGATGCAATGGGAGAGACTCCTCGCCGCACGAATGCGACAAAGGGAGAAGGACGACTACGCATTTGATCGCGAAAAAATCAACCTCACCTATGCCGGTTTGATCGAATTCAAAGACCTGCCTATTTCACCGAATCGCCTTTCACTGTTCATATACACCACCTTGCTCGGGTTTGTCATGGCCATCGGCATTCCTTTCCTCACGGAATATCTGGATGACACACTTTCCAATCTCGAAGAGGTCGAATCCACCTTTCGTCTCCGGGGTCTTGGCATCATTCCCAAAATGGAGTTGGCCGAAGCTTCCATATCGCTCCTTCTGCATCCGCAGGTAAATAAAAACAGCCTGCTGGAAAATTTCCGGGTCATCCGCACAAACCTTTTGAGCATGGGCTCACTCTCGAAACCTCCCCGCGTGCTCATGGTCACAAGTGCGATGCCCAAGGAAGGCAAGACTGTCGTCTCGACAAATCTTGCGCTATCTTTCGCTCAATCGGGTGCGAAAACCATCCTGGTTGACACCGACCTGCGCCGTGGACGACTGCATCGTCTGTTTGGTTATCGCAAGCAACCAGGTCTCAGCGGCGTTCTCCTGGGGCAACATAATCTTGAGGAGGCAATCCGCCCGACCCCGCACGAAAACCTTTCCATCATTTCCGCAGGTCAGCATGTGGACGCTGGGACAGAGCTTCTGGGTTCGCAGAGATTCACAGATATCATGAACGAATTGCGGAAACGCTTCGATCGCGTAGTTATGGATACGCCTCCCGTGCTCGGTCTCTCCGAGACTTCCGTTCTACAGAGTCAGGTAGACGGCGTTTTATTCGTCATCTGGAGTGGTCATACTGCAATCAAAGCCGTCAAGGCTTCCATCGAAATGCTTCAGAGTAACGGTGCAAACTTCTACGGTTTCGTTCTGAATCGCTTGGATCTCAGCACCACGGCAAATTACTACCAATACTATTACTACTCCCACGACTACTATTATCAGTATCAGCCAGCGACTCAGTTGGAAAATTCCTGATCTGATCTTTCGTGAACAAACGATGCGGGCGCATTACGGCCCGCACTTTTCCGGTAAAAATGGCTGCCTCTGAACTGAACGAGTTCAATTCCACAGCATACGGCGTCTCAGTCGTGATCCCTGCATACAACTACGCCCGCTTTCTCCCGGAGGCGATTGCCTCCGCACTGGCGCAGTCTTATTCCCCGCTGGAAGTCATCATCGTGGACGACGGCTCCACGGATGAAACACCATCCGTCCTTGCCAAAATTACCGATTCACGACTCCGCGTTATCCGGCAGCAAAATGCCGGCCTGTCTGCGGCGCGCAACACGGGCATCCGCGAAGCAACGTATCCGTTCATCGCTTTTTTGGATGCCGATGACAGATGGGCGGACGGTTTTCTATCGGTGACAATGTCGCGCTTCCGCGAGTTGCCGGATGATTTTGCAATCGTCGCCACCGGTTCCCAGCGAATGACCGTGGACGGACGCCTCGTGGAGCAGCCGCATACACTCGTGAACCCCCCTCCAATTCTCTGCGCAAGCGACTTCATCCTGCTCAACAGAATGTTTCCCTCAGCCGTTGTCGCGCGGCGCTCCGTTCTCCTCGAATGCGGCGGCTTCGACACCCAACTGCGCAGTTCCGAGGATCGCGACATGTGGATACGCATCACCACACACCATCGGGCTGCGCACATCCCGCAAACGTTCGCGCACATTCGTCGCCACGGCGAAAACATGAGCAAAAATGCGGCACGGATGCGCAGCAATACCCTGTGTGTTCTGGGCAAGGCGTGGCATGCACGCGCTGTCAGCCGCTGGCGTCTGCTGTTCTGGTCCAGAGCACGTGCTTATTTTGAATATCAAAGCGCATGGACACACTTTTCCGCCGGTCACCGCGCTACGGCGCTGCGCTTCCTCGCCATTTCGTTTTTGCTGCATCCTTTTTTTCTGCGCCCGGCAAATGTAGGTGAGATTCCCCTTTTTCGCCTTCGTGCTCTACGACACTTCCTGCTTCGCGTCGCCTCCTCGCCAAAGCTCACCCCGGTGAACGCTCATCAAGCGTGAACACGCGCGTCCTCCATGTCGTCACGTCGCTCGAACCGGGCGGGATGGAAAACGGTGTATGCAATCTTGCCAACGGCCTTTCTTCTTTCGGATTTGAAACACACGTCGCCTGTCTGGAAAGACGCGGCGCGTTTGCAGACAGACTGCTCACGCCGGCGAATGTCCATGTTCTCGGCAAACGTGGCGGCTTCAGCCTGCGTGCCGTGTGGGCACTCATGCGAACACTTCGGCGTCTGCGACCGCATATCGTCCACTCACACAATCTCGGCCCGCTTATATACACAGCAATCGCTACGTTTGGCGGTCGCACCTACCCCATTCTTCATGGCGAACACAGCCGCCTCGCCCCGTGGGAGCTTGCTCCGCGACGCCTCCGCCAACGCCACAAACTCTATCGGGCCTGCCGCGCAATTCACACCGTCTCGCAGAGCCAGCTTGATGAGTTGATCCAACTCGATTTTCCGCGCGAAAAACTTAACGCCATCGCGAATGGCGTGGACATCACACGCTTCGCCCCGACCGACCGCATCGCTACGCGCAGCACGCTCGGTCTGCCTGCGAATGCGACAGTGCTTGGACTTGTCGGTCGTTTCGGGCCGTTCAAAAGACACGATGTTCTCCTCGCGGCGTTCGAGGAAATCGCACCACGCCATCCGGAGGTTCATCTTCTTTTCATTGGCGGCGGAGGCAGTGAAGAGGAACGCATCCGAAAACTCTCCGCCGCCAGTCCTCACAGCGTTCGCATCCACCTCACCGGATTTCAGCGCGACCCCGCACCGTTCTACAACGCACTTGATTTGCTCGTCATCCCTTCGGTGAACGAGGGCATGTCAAACGCCGCCCTCGAAGCAATGGCCTGCGCTGTGCCTGTTCTTGGGAACTTGGGATGCGGTCACGAACAGTTACTCACAACAGGGGAAGAGGGCGTCCTAGCCGACCTCACTACCGCACCATTTCTATGCTCAGCAATCAGCGAATTACTAGCATACCCCCAAGCCCTCGTTGACATGGGGCGCCGTGCACGCACAACTCTTGAGCAACGTTTTTCGCTCAACGCGATGCTAGAAGCCTACGCACAACTTTACCGCGCCCATGTGCGCACCGACTGAACCAGCATGGACTTCACGTGCATCGTTCTGTTTCTGGCCCTCTACTATATCAAGCCGCAGGAGTGGACGCCCATCTTCGCGGCGATTCACTTCGTCCAACTCACGATGATGAGCGCGCTCGGCACGCTCTTTTTCCGCGAGCGCAGCCTCAAGGCGAAAGACTTTTTCCGCACTCCGCACGACTGGGCGGTTATTGGATTTCTCATCTGGATATTCATCACAAGCCCCACGCCTTTGGAGACTCTCAAGGACGAAGTCATCAATCGCGCCATTTTCTACATCGTCACTGTCCAGACACTTTTTTCGCTCACCAGATTAAATAAATTCCTCGGGTGGTGGACTGCATTTCTCGTCATTACTGCATTCCTAGCCATCGCCGGTGAATTTTTTTGGGACCCATTGGGCAGTCATGAAATTACGAATGGCCGTATGAAGGGCCGCCTGGTGTTGAATCTCTCGATGGTGAACAACCCAAATGCGCTCGCCCATGCGCTCGCGCCGGGCCTCGCCATGCTTTACTATTGCACAATATGGAAGCGCTCCGTCTTCCTGAAGGCCCTTGGCATTCTAGGGCTCGTTCTCATCACCATTACGATCTTTCTTACACAGTCTAAAGGCGGCTTTTTGGCCACTGGTATCACGATCTTCGCAATGTTCACTTTTGGACGGCCGAAATCCGCGCAGATCGTGATTGGTGCAGTTCTGATCATGGGCGGCTCGGCACTCCTTTATTCGTTGCCACGCATGAATGAACTCAACCGCGCAAAATCCGATCCAGCGATTCAAGGACGCGTGTTGTCGTTCACACACGGCTACAATTATTACCAGCACACTCGTGCCGGTGTGGGCATTGGGAATTTCATGCGACAACAGTATGCCGACTTCAAACTGATGAAGGCACCGCACTCCGTCTATAACGCCATCGGCGCGCAGCAGGGAAAGCCGGGCATGTTTCTATTCCTGCTGATCATGTGGTCAAATTTCCGCACGTTGATTTTTATGAAGACGCAGAATGCCGAGCAGGAGCGAGCGCGACGAATATTGTTCGCCCTCGTGCTCAGCTACGCGCTCTCGGGCTGGATGGTGGATTTTGCCTACCGCCCAAGTTTCTTCCTTTTCACTGCGGCAATCGCCGTGATGCATCGCCTCTTCCTACTCAAGGAAAGAGACGAGACAGATGCCGAGTCCGAACCATTGAAATGGAAACATGCGCCTGCGGCCCCCGTCCTCGCCATGCCTGGCCCGCCCCTGCAACTCGCCTCAACTCCCGCCATCGCCGGGATTCCTCATCTTGCATTCATGCAGGTCAAAAGCCCGACCCCGCTCCGCGGTGAAAATGAGGAGACCGTGAATGACGAAAACAAGAAAACCAGTCAGGGCATTGGCTGGATTGATATAGTCATCGTGCTGGCGCTCCAGAAAGCTGTCGAAATGGTCTGGGTCTATTCCATCCACCATATGTAACCGCACAGATGTCCACCGTGTGGCTTCACATCATTTTTTGGGCAAGTTCTGCCGGCCTCGCCAGCGCCTATGTGCTCTATCCTTTGGTCTGCCGGTGGGTCGCCAGCCGTTTTCCGCGGCCATCCATACAGTGCGATGATACACCACTTCCATCTGTCACCGTCATCATTGTAGCACACAACGAATCGACCCGGTTGCCCAGACGCGTCGAAAATCTCCTAGGTTCCGATTATCCATCGGAAAAGATGCACATTTTGATTATGGACGACGGCTCCACGGACGCCACGCAATCCGTGCTCGATTCGTTAAAAAATTCCCGCGTGCGCTGTATTCACCTTGCCGAGCGCAAAGGCAAACCGGCGGCGCTCAATGCCGGGATTTCCGCCAGCACAAGCGAGATTTGTATTTTGGGCGACGCGCGACAGTCTTTCGCCAACGATACCATCCGACGGCTCGCCAGCGCATTTTCAGATCCCAAGGTGGGCGCTGTCAGCGGTGAACTGGAAATCGCATCGAGTTCCTCAACCGTCGGAGCGGGCATCGGATCGTATTGGGAGCACGAAAGACAGTTGAGGAGTGATGAGGCGACTCGTGATTCCTGCATAGGCTGCACCGGGGCCTGCTACGCGATCCGCCGCAGCCTGTTTTCTAGTGTGCCCGAAAACACTTTGCTTGATGACGTAGTGATTCCCCTGAGGATTGCCGCAAAAGGATATCGCATTTTGCACGACAGAACCGCACGTGCCTACGATCTGCAGCCTCAGGATCCTAAATTTGAAAGCCGTCGAAAACGCCGCACTCTCGCGGGCAATTTCCAGATGCTCTTTCGTTACCCCGCGTGGCTCCTGCCAATCGGCCATCGTCTGTGGTGGCGAATCATCGCACACAAATACCTGCGGATCTTCGCGCCGTTCATGCTCCTCGGTGCTGCTGCAAGCACCATCGCGCTCTGGCCATCGCCATTTTTCCGCATCGTCTTTGGCTTGCAAGTGCTGTGCAGCCTGCTTGCGGTGGCGGGACTCATCAGCAGGAGCCGCGCGAAAATATTTAGTTGGCCGGCTGGTTTCCTTTTCCTGAATACGATGGTCGTCCTTGCTTTTTTTGATTTCCTTACCGGTCGTGCCTCCCAGAAATGGGCCATGCAGAAAAACGCTGGATCTAAGTCCTCGCTGGATAACTCGGTTTTCGACTCATTGAATCGCCGGGGCTAGCGACCTCGGCCCATTTTATCCCAAAATCCCGTCACCCTTTAACCACCACCTTCTGTAATGCCCGATTTCCAGTCCCAACGTTTTACCGTCATCACAACTATCCAGCAGCCCACGCCATCCATGGTGCGGCTGGTTGAAAAACTTGCGGAGGCAAACTGTCCACTATTGGTCGTCGGCGACAAAAAAGGGCCGCAATATTATCCGCTGTCCGGATCGGAATTTTTTTCCTACGAAGCACAATTGAAACTCCCCTATCGCCTCGCGACACAACTGCCAACCGGGCACTACAGCCGGAAAAATCTGGGATATCTCATCGCAAACAGTCGCAAAGCGGAGATGCTTTACGAAACCGACGACGATAATGCGCCATTGGATTCATGGTCGTGGCGCAAGCCACAAATCGAAGCACGGCTTCTCGCAGGCTCCGGATGGATGAACGTTTACAACCTCTTTTCATCCGAAATCATCTGGCCGCGCGGACTCCCCCTTCCCCACACACGGACCACACCCCAACTTGAACCCGGCGGTCCCGTGCGCACAGTTGTCTCCCCAATCCAGCAAGGCCTCGCCAACGGTTCGCCGGACGTGGATGCGATCTGGAGACTGATCCTTGATTCAAACATCACGTTTCAAAATCCCGGCAGCGTGATTCTTTCCGCCGGGCAATGGTGCCCATTCAACAGCCAGAGCACGTGGTGGTGCAGTTCTGCTTTTCCGCTGCTTTATCTGCCAAGTTTTTGTTCATTTCGGATGACGGACATCTGGCGCAGCTTTATAGCCCAACGCTGCCTATGGGCCTTTGGTTCGAACGTCGCATTTCACAACGCCGAAGTGTTTCAAGAGCGCAATGTGCATGACCTGATGCGTGATTTTAAGGACGAAGTCCCCGGCTATTTACAGAACGACAAAATAGCCACGTTGCTCACAAAATTGGATTTGGACAAAAGCCCGGACGCCATGGGTGCGAATCTTTTGGCGTGCTACGAATGTCTCGTTGCCAACGAAATTTTTCCGTCGCAGGAATTGCAACTGGTTCGATCCTGGCTTGCCGACTTGTCCGATTAAATGATGTTTGCCCGTCCTGAAATATGCCGTCCAGCGTCCCAAAAATCACCATCTTCAGTCTCCCGCCAAGAACGCTTGCCTACTATGATTGGCTGATTACCGGACTGGAGTTGCTGAAGGAATCCGGTGCCATCGAAATCGAATACAGCGGGCATTGGTGGGATCGATTGCTCCGCTGCCATCCCAGGGCGATGCGCATCGCTCACCGTCTGTCGCCGGCATTCGTGGATTTCTGTTCGCCGGTGGATGCGATCTGCATCACAGGTCGTTTTGAATACAAGGACGCAGTCATGAATTTTGCCGTGGACATCACGGACTCCCCCTTTGTGTTTGCGACTGCGCTGCTGGAATCGGTGGATCTCTATTTCAAATATCAGTGCCCAAAAACCTTTGAGCCTGCCGGCTTTCCCATCAACAAACACGTCCGCGCTCCCTATCATCCGGATGTCTTCACATTTCAAAACAAGATCCGTCCGGGAATGCTCGGACGCCCGCTCGGCCACGGTTTGAATCTCAGGCGCAATCTCCGCGTCCTGCGCCAATGGGAGGCGCTAGCGCAGACACCGAAGACGTGCAGCATCTTTGCGTCATTTGGAACGATAGACCACCCCGCGCCGCGAACCACGCGCACTCCGCTGCCCGCGCAATACAATTACTTCAGCGAGCCCACGCTTCTCGCGCGTTACCCGGGAAAAATTCACCATCCAAATCAAAAACGCGCACGGATGGTGAAAATTCTGCGCAACATGAACAAGCCCGACATAGACGCACGACTTTGGCGCACCAAGGATCCGACACTCTACGCGCCTCCGCTTTCGGAAACCGAATACGTCCGGCACTGCGCCATCTCCTCGACGGTGGTCAACATTTCCGGACTCCGCCGAAGCATTCCCTACCGCCTATGCGACACTTTACTCACCGGCGGCATGATGGCCACCGACACGCTCGCGATTCGATGGCATGAGCCTTTTGAGCCTTTTGAGGTCCGAGAGATTGGCGACATGGGTTACGAGTTGGACGAAGATGTGAACTGGCCCGGCATCACCTCCGCACTCGGAGAAATCTACGCCACCACACGCACCACCCCGCACGATGCCCGCGCAAGAGCGGACGCATACGAAAGGAAATGGTCGCCGCGAGCCTTCGCGAGATATTTCGTTTCACAGTGCGAGCAATCCCTCGCCGCCAGCTAATCACTCCCATGTCCTCACAGCAGCCTACCAAAGACATTTCCGCAGAGCTTGAATATCAAGCGCGCCACGCCGCGGCCGCGAGCCCGATCCAAAAAAACTCTCCGGAGAAAATCGCGCGCTATCGCGAATGCAGAAACCACCGCGCTGACAGAAAGGAATACACTTTTCGCCTCATCCATCAGCTCAAGCCCGACACCGTCCTCGATTTCGGCTGCGGCGATGGCGAGATCTGTGTCCAGCTCGCCCTCCTCGGCTATCAGACGACCGGCTTCGATGTTTCCCCGGAATACATCCAACTCGCCAAGGAGCGCGCCCGAGTTGACGGCGTCGAGGACAAGGTGAAATTTTTCGTAGCCGACGGCTCCAACGTCTCCATCGAAGAACAGACCTTCGATCTCGTCCTCGTTCAACTCGTCCTCCACCACGTGGATCTGCGCCCGTGCCTCGAAAACATCCGCAAACACGTCAAGCCCGGCGGCCGCGTCATCATCATCGAACCCGTCGCCTACTCAGCAACCCTCCGCTGGCTCCGCGACCGCACGCCAGTCGAAAAAGACATCAGCCCCAACGAACGTCAGTTGACCCATGCCGATCTGAAAATCATCGGCGAATACTTCACCATCCACTCCCGCAAACACTTCCGCCTCTTTGGCCGCCTCGACCGCGTCCTGCCCCGCTTCCTCAACCCGCTGCTCCTCAAACTGGACGCTCTGCTCCTTGCCATCCCCGGCATGAGTCATTTCGCGGCAGTCACCGTCCTCTTCGCCGAACGACCAGCCTAAATCGGCAGCACTTTTCACAGCCGCTTTATTGCTTCAATAGTGATGGGAACCACCGATCCCTTAATTTCAAAACGGGCACTTCCACCAGTCTGGAAATTACACTCCCCACCACAACCGATCCCACAAAATAAGCCGCGATAAAAACAAACCAATTGTTCGTGCCCAGCCAAATCCCCACGCGTGGTGCCAGCCATTTCAACACCGGATAGTGCCACAAATAGATCGAGTATGAACGCTTGCCAATAAATGCCAGCGCGTCAGAAACTCTCCCCTGCGGACTTTTTATCGAAAGCATCGCAAACAAAATCAGTCCCGCCCCAAGGCAAAAGGAAGCTATACCGACGCTGGAGACCAGCGGTGCATCAATCGGATAAATAAATGCAGGCACAAGACATAGCACTCCAGCCACTACAGCCTTCTTCCAATAGCGCTCCCCGATTTGCAAAAATCGCATGGGATTTCGAGAATACCAATGTGCGATCAAGACCCCGAAAAACAAAGAATCCAGCCTCAGATGCGAAGGAAAAATGTGCGTTTTGCTGCTGAACGGAAAAACCAACCCAGTCGTCAGGCGCATCAAGAAACACGATATGCAAACCACGGCGCAAATCATCGGCAATCTCCCAAACACATTCTCTCCACGATTCCGAGTGAGGAGCCATAGCAGGCATACCAGCAGAATGTAAAAATGCTCCTCCACAGCCAGCGACCATGTGTGACTCCACAACGCACCTCCGTAATTCTGCACAAAGAGAAGTTCGCACATGATGTCCCAAGGCCGAATCTTCCCGACGCTCACGAATGTCACCAAAATCGTCACCCCAATCAACAACCAGAAAAGCGGGTAGATTTTGAAACCACGACGAAACAAAAAATTCTTCAGCGAAATCGTCCCGAACTTCTCGTGCTCACGAAACAACAACCGCGACACCAAAAAGCCGCTGAGCACAAAAAACAAATCAACTCCGATCCATCCGCCCATACACCAAATTTTCGAAATCACATGTGCCACCGCACTTGTTTCGATCGGACACACAGGCATGTGTCTTCCCATCACAAGTAAAATCGCCACCGCGCGCAGAATGTCTATGGCCTTGAAACGATCCAGCCTGGCAGTAGGCAGCACGCGCGCTAAAGGCGGCGCATTATGGCTGGGCGCATCGGATGAAGGCATTTCAGGTAAGTGGGAAAGGGAGCCCGCCAATAGGGACAATGCCACGCTTAACTGCAAGCCCCGAGCGTGAAAACTTTGGAGACGGCATCAGCGCCATCCTCACCACCGTCGGCGAAAACCCCGGCATCAAGCGCCCCGCACTCGCCACGTCCTGCTCCTCGGCATCGCCCCGGAAAGCCCCGAGGCCACCGCAAAGATGGATGCCCTCGCAGCCTACCTGCACTATCTCATCCAAATCGGCTACGGCGTGGAATTCCAAAACGGCGCCCTCGAACTCCCGCCCACGAAAAAGGAAGCCCAGCAACAAGCGCAGCAGTAGCCGGACGAAAAAGAGGAAATCACCGCTGAAGGCGAAGAGTCCGAGGCAGCACCCGAATCAAACGAAGCAGCGGACGCATCAGGATCGCAGGAAGCGGATTACCAAATCCTCCCCCTCGCGCTCATCTCGCTGCTGGCCTAGCTCGTCGCGCAAAAGGCGAACCTCGGCAAGTGGAACAAGGTGCTCGGGTAGGGCGCTGAGTTACGTTGCAGTTTTAGAAGAGCACTCATCAAAATACGTGATGAGTGCGCTTCCTACGTATGCATCGAACCGCGCGCACGACGAACGCTGATAGCAGTGCCAGTAACTCACGATCCGATCGCGCGTCCGCGAATAAAAATCTTTGTTGTCGCGGAGCCAGCGACCCAAGACGGCGGTCTCAAACAATTCGCGGTGATCCCAAATGTATTGGAGCAACTCGACGACATATTCGCCGCACAACGTGACAATGTAGGCAATAACCCAAGGCGTGTCGTAAACCGGCAACGCACGGAGGAATCTCTCGCGGACGTATCCATCGTAATGGCGCGTGAACCAACAGCAGGCAATTGCCTGCTCGACGGAATTCAGCGACGCGAACTGTCTGTATGAGATAACCGGCCGGTAGATGCGCTGCGGAATTTGAAGGCTCTCACCATCGCAGAATACATGGAAGGTATGCGAGGCATCTCGACCAGTCGGCGGATCAACGAGTGGACCGAGGCGACTGACTTCCGCAAGCTGCCTGACCGGGAATGCGCTCGTGAAAGATTCATTCATGCGCAGCACACTTCTTCACTCCGTCTCCCCTCACCCCTCCATCGCCCGCTCGATGCTGTGCTCGAATGGGTCTCTCACTTCCGCGAGCGTCGCAGAGAGCGTCGCGCCGTGGGCGGTGATGCTCAGCTTGTCACCGCCGACGGTGCCGAGGCGGCTGTGCGGGATCTTGGCGTTTGCGAGGTCGGCGAGGACGCGGTCGGCGTTTTCGGGAGCGACGCCGAGAATGATGCGGCTCTGGCTTTCGCCGAAGAGCAGCGCGGCGCGGGCGGCGTGGGCGGGATATTTGTCGAGCGCGGGGCCGCTCGGCAGTTCGACGGTCGCGCCGAGTTTTCCGCCGATGCAGCTCTCCGCGAGCGCGACGGCGAGGCCGCCTTCGCTGCAATCGTGTGCGCTCTTCACGAGTCCGTCGCGGATGAGGCCGAGCACGGCGGCTTGCACGCGCTTTTCCAAATCGAACGACAGCCGCGGCGTGCGTCCGGCCTTCTGGCCATGCACGACTTTCATGTAGTGCGACGCGCCGAGTGAGAGATCGCCTGCGGCGGGATCGAGCACGGGGCCGGCGAGGATGATGACGTCGCCCGCGGACTTGAACGCCTGCGTGGTGATGTGCTTCGCGTCGTCAATGATGCCGACCATGCCGACGGTCGGCGTGGGATCGATGGGGCCCGCGGGGCTCTGGTTGTAGAGCGACACGTTG
>CAIYUV010000287.1 GCA_903929475.1 uncultured Spartobacteria bacterium | reverse complement strand
TCGCCCGTCTCGAAAACGCCGCCTGCGCAAAGGTGCGCGCCGCCGTATTGGAAGGAGTCGCCGATTTTTTTCAAATACTGCACGCCATCGTAAAACGGCACGACGCGCGCGATTTCCTCGCGCATGGCTTGTCCCGTTTCGCAGCCGAAAAGTTGTGCGCGCTCAGGGAAGGTCGCGGTGGCGATTTGGCGGAGGATTTTCCACTCCGCGCGGCATTCGCCGACCTGACGGGTGAGTTCCGGCGAAAACATCACGCGGCGTTCCGTGCTCGTCTCGGTGCCGCCGTCGTCCTGCTCGTAGCGGGTCTTTGCGGGCAATAAGAGCACTTCCTCGCGGGCTTCGATGAACATTTGATCCGTGAGAATGATGTCCTGATGCACGCGCAGCGGGACATTTTCCATCGCGCGCGCCACGTAGTCCGGCTCGGGCAGCGTGCGGAGGAAATTGCCGCCGAGATTGTAAAAAACATCCAACTCGCCGCGCCCGCAAGCATCCACCATGTCCACCGCCGTCATGCCCGGCCACGATGGAACGTCGAAGCCATACTCGTGCGAAAGCCACGCAGCGTTCTCGGCGTTCACGGATTTCACGCCGGGGAATGCGGTGCAATACGCACCCATCTCCGCGCCGCCCTGCACGGACGAATGCCCGCGAATCGGCATCACGCCGCATTTGTCGCGTCCAACCCAGCCGCGAGTGAGCGCGAGGTTCAGAATCATCTGCACACCGTCCGCGCCGTGCGGATGCTGCGTGATGCCCATGCTCCACACAAACACTCCCGTCTTCGCGGCGTGCATCATTTTCGCAAACTCCTCCATGCTCGCGCGCGGCAGGCCCGCGCGTTGTTCGAGCATCGGCCAGTCGAGCGATTCGACTTTCGCGCGCACGGCGTCCCAGCCGGTGCAGCGTTCGCGGAGAAAAGCCTCGTCCATCCAGCCATTTGCGCACGCCACTTTCAGCACGCCGTAGATGAAAGCGATGTCGCCGCCCTGCGCGACGGGGAACCAGTAGTCCGCGATGTCTGTGCCGAAGAGCGCGCTGCTCACCGTGCTTGGCACCCAGTAGCGTTTCATGCCGGGCTCGAGCAGCGGATTTACGAGCACGACTTTCGTGCCGAGTAGTTTCGCTTCGTGGAGGTATTTCGTGGAGACGGGCTGGTCGTTTGCCGGGTTGCTGCCGAAAAACACGAGCAGGTCGGTGCCATACCAATCCTTGTAGCTGCAAGTGCTCGCGCCAACGCCGAGCGTCTTCTTCATCGCGGCACCGGACGGGCTGTGGCAAAGGCGCGCGGCGTTATCAATGTGGTTTGTCCCGAGGAAGCGCGCAGCTTTTTGCGCCATGTAGTAAATCTCGTTTGTCACGCCGCGCGACGTGACGAAAAACGCCACGCGCTTTGGATCGGCGACGCGGATGCGACGCGCGACGCGTTCGATGGCGTCGTCCCATGAAATGCGCCGGAAGCCCTTCGCTCCGCGTTCGCGCACCATCGGGAACGCCAGCCGGCCCAGCTCGCGCAGCTCGTCGTTGCGCTTGTTTTTCAAAAGCGAGACGTCTTCGAGCAGGCGATGATCGAGCGCGGGCGCGGTGTTCAGCCGGAGCAGATTCAACCGTGTCATGCAAAGGTGCGGGCCTTTGATCGTCCAGTCATGCAGCCCCGCAACTCCGAGCGCGCAGCCATCGCAAACGCCCTTCGTGATCACCTTGTAGGCGTAGGGGAGATTGTCGCGGTTTTTCCAAATGATCCCGAGCATG
>CAIYUV010000286.1 GCA_903929475.1 uncultured Spartobacteria bacterium | reverse complement strand
GCACGCTGCAAGTCGCGGTTAATTTCTTCCACTGAACTCGTGAGGTAGTTTCGCAAATGAACGGGCCAGAATCTCGGCGAAGCGAAAAGGCTCCAAAGGCGACTTTCTGGAATCCAATTGTCGGATTCTACTAACGCGAACTCATCATGCTCGCTTGGCTCCAAGGCTCTTTGAAAAAGGCTGTGAACGAAAGGCGGACTCGCTTGGAGCAAGCGTGAAGCGGGCACGGGAAAGGGCTGATTGCGCACAAACCGTGTGGGGTTGAAGGAAAGCAGGCTCGAAAGCCTCCACGCTGAATTCATTTCCGGCAATGGTTTAATCCGAAGTGAACCGCTGAAAAGCGGGGGAGGGTGCGACTGATTTCTTGTTGTCCCTCTAATCGCTTGATTTGCAAAAGGCCGCACTAGTCGGCGCGGACGGGTAAAGATGCGACCGAAAGCTGATGGCTCACCGGGATCGCGAGGTGGGGAGCCTAGAAAATTCAGGAAGTTTGCGACCTCCCCGGCAGCATTATTGCCGTGATCGTTGTCGTCTGCATCGCCAATGATTCCTCCGTGTTGTGTTTCGATTTCGATTTTATCCTGCCGCGCAGTATCCACGGAAACAGGAGCTTCAAAACTCAGCGCGGGGAGATAACGGCGTGGCATAAAAGCAAAGACTATATCGCAGCGATTCTCGTAGCCAATGAATCAGTTTTGTGTCACACAACAATGGTTCACATCGCACACATTGCGACCTCTGCGGAGGCTGATTTACAGAGAAGCGCGACAGGCGGGATAACCTCCCACCCCTTCCGCCACTTCCTCTCAATTTCTCCTGCCCTGAAATCGTCCCCGCCATGGAGGGCGCGGTTGCGGGGCGGGGGTTTCTTCTTCGAGTTGCGGCGAGTATTCGGCGACGTAGATCATGTGGGCAAAACGTTTCGCCCGCTCGTGTGCCTTGGCGGGGAAGGCTTCCACGTAGAATCCGGAGCGGCTCAGCTTCGCCATGAAAGCGGGTTCTTCACACGCGGACCAGTAGGCGACTTTGGCGCGGGGTTTCAGCGCGCGGGCGACGAGTTGAAATCCGTTGCGATTATAGAGGTGCGAGTTTCCCGCCTGGACGAGCGATGCGGGCGTGTGATCGGTGTCGAGCAGGATGGCGTCGTAGTATCCGGGATTGGAGCGGCGGATAATTTCAAAAACATCGCCCGTCAAAATCTCGACGCGCGGATCGTCGAGCAGTGCGCCATTCACTTTGCGAAGCAGATCGCGATTCCATGTGACGACGTCTGGCAGAAACTCAGCGACCTGAACGGTGGCTCCACGGCCCACGAGTTCGAGCGTGCGTTTCATCGTGTAGCCGAGACCAAGGCCGCCGATGAGGATGCGCGGATGCGGTTCACGATGGAGTCCTTTGCACGCGAGGTCGGCGAGGAGGAGTTCGGAACTCGTGGCGGTGCTGCTCATGAGCTGGCGTCCGTTGATTTTCAGAAAATATTCGCCGTCGTGCTCATGAAGG
>CAIYUV010000285.1 GCA_903929475.1 uncultured Spartobacteria bacterium | reverse complement strand
CGACGCGGGCCTTAAATGCGGCTTCGTGCCGCTTACGTTTTTGTTTCATATTTTGGTGGTTCTTTGTGTTGTGTTTGAACACGCCTTCCACCGCCATTTTATAGCTTAGCCCCTGGCCCGAATTTCGGGGTCCACCTCAACCATCGTGAACGACGGCACGCTCGTCGTGAACGGTTCTATCTCCGGCAGCGTGACTGTGAACAACAGCGGCACTCTCGCAGGCGACAACGGCAACGTAGCAAATGTGACAGTGAACAGCGGCGGAAAACTCTCACCGGGCGGCATTGGGATCGGTGCACTTACAGTCAACGGCACACTGAACCTGAATGGCTCATCAATTCTCATAGTCCATTTTAACTCGGATGCGCTGGCAGTGGACGGAATCGCTGTTGGTGGCGATTTGAACATCGCCAGCGGCGCGACAATAAACGTATCCGACATCGGCACGAATCCCGGATCCATCTTTAACATCCCGGCACCGCTCATCACCTACGGCGGAGTGTGGAACGGTGGCACCTTTGAGGGACTGCCCGACGACGGCTACTTTTTCAGCGGAGGCCAAGCATACCAGATTTCCTACAATGGCAACGGCAGCGAAAGCGTTGTGACGTTGACGATGCTCGCGGTTATCCCCGAACCAGACTCTGCTGCATTGCTTCTCGGTGGACTTGGCTTGCTGTTCGGAATGCGGCGACGCTCTGCGTGTGAGAGCGTGTGAAAAAGAGACGTGGGCGGTGAGGGATTCGAACCCACGACCAACTCGGTGTAAACGAGACGCTCTACCGCTGAGCTAACCGCCCATTCGCTTGCTATAAAATATTACGACTATTTCCAGATTTGAATTTCTGCGCGTAATAGACCGACATGGTATGCGGGATATTGCAAACGATGGAAAGGAAACTCAGCAAAACTCTGTGGCTTTGAAAAGCCCATAGAGTGTTTTTTCGATACTCGCTGCAGGCTGCATGGTTTGCCGCTCGGTTTAGCGTATTCTTTAGGAGTGCTGAAACGTTGACCATAATTGTTTCAAAGCATGTTATCAACGTTGCTTTTATCGTTGGGCACCTGAATTGCTATCCACAGCTATATGTTTAATCGCGTTGCTCTCAGCAGAAGGCGGATTCAAGGGCGGCGATCCCAATTCGTATTTCAGCAAGTCATAGCGATCCAGAACCAATGAATGAATCAAGCAAGATTTCAGAGCACGTAACCGGGAGCGCTCCTCAGGCATTTGGTGATGCACCATCACCGATAAAACCCAATTTAAGCGTGGCGTTGCGGGAGGGCGGTGCCGCCGTTAACGATGACTTGCAGCAGGCGAATAATTTAACGATAGAGTTGGAGGCACAGCTTGCAGGAAAATCCAAGGAGTTACTGCATTTGAAGTTTTTGCTGGAGCAAACAAAGTCACACTTCGGGCATATGCAGGATAGCGTTGCAGCGTTGCGTGTGGAGCGACACAAGCTTGCCAATGAAGCGATGCGGGCACAGGGGCTGGACTTCATGTTAGCCCGCGTGACTGCGGAACGTGACAGGTTGAAAGTGGAACTCGACGGCGTCATGGAAAGTCTTGCCACGGAGAATGCGCAGAAGGAGCAGCAGAGTCTGCGTTTTGATAAACGAGACAAAATGATAGCGGAGTTGAAGTTCGAGGTTATGACGTTACGACAGCAGGTGGCGGAATTGCGGCGCGCGAATCCGCCACCGTCACCTGTTCTGCAGCCCCGTCCATTGAAGACTTCGGCGGATAAGGAGAGACTGAGCGATTCGGACGAGGAGGGAGTCGAGGTTTTTCCTGCGGCACGTATAACGGGGCAGCGTGGAAGGATCTGATTTTCGACGCCGAAGAATGATAGGATATAATCACGGCGGCGGTGTCATTTCTGCACAGTAATCAGCGTGCCGACTTCTGCGTTCTTGTAGAAATGTTCTGCCATCACCCGTGGCAGACGAACGCAACCGTGGGAGGCGGGATGATTGGGCACGATGCCAGCATGCAAGCCGTAGCCGCCCGTGAAGCGCATATAAAATGGCATTTTCGCTCCGATGAAAGTCTCGCCATCACTTGGCTTTTGTTTGCTGATGTCCACGTTGCGCTTGGTCACTTCTCCTTCGTCATTCACAAAATCGCCGTAAAGATTCGATTCGTGCTTGGGATCTTTCTGGGTCACTTTGTATTCGCCGGGCGGGGTGTCGAATCCGCCCTTGCCGCTGCTGCATTTCGTGTCGCCGATGAGCGTGTCGCCTTTGTAAAAATATGCACGCTGCTCGGTGATGTTCACGATGATGGATGCAGGGCCTTTGGCAGTTTTTTCCGCGACGGCGTCCCACGTGAACGCGGATTTCGACTTGACCGGAGTTAGCCTCTGCACGGGCTTGTGAGTGGCGCAGCCGGACATTAATGCAACTGCGCAAAGGGCGGCGGTGATATGGTGGATGGCGGCTTTGGTCATAAGCGGGCTCGGAAAATAGCGACAGTCTGCATGGCTGGCAAAAGAAATGATCATCGGGTTAGGGAAACGCTGATTTAATCGCGTAGTGCCGCAGAAAAAGCGAGTCATTGGAGGGCGAGTTTGGTAGAGAGGGATGCATGAAACACCAAATGAGTTTCGCGCAGGGAGAGTATGCTGGGAAAAAGAAGGTGACGAGGCGG
>CAIYUV010000284.1 GCA_903929475.1 uncultured Spartobacteria bacterium | reverse complement strand
CGGTCTGCTTGGCGAGGGCATCTACCTCGATAACATTGATTTGGTAGTTTCAGCAATTCCTAGCCGAGGGGAAACTGGATACGTTTTTGACGAAGGCACTCCTTTATTTCATCGACTCATTTTTTTTAAATCCGGCGTCATCTACCTACCGAGTGATATACCTCAAGATCCAGAATTGCCGAGATCGACGATGCTCAACACGATTCGGCACGAGTTTGCCCATGCTTGGTATTGGCTCGATCCAGATTTCTTTTCAGAGCCGTGGTTTACCCAGACTTTCATGCTGGATTATAGAGAAAGGAAAGTTAAACTCATAGACCTTTTCTGGGAGAGAAAAGAGAGAAGTCGGAAGTTTCAGCGGGCACTGGAGTCTTTGAAGCCGGCACGCCTATGTCGCTTCTTGGAACAAGCACCAAAGGGCGATTTCGTTTCTGAGTATGCCGGCACGCTCGCGAAGGAGGACTTTGCAGAAACTTTTATGTTCTATTTGCGCCACCGAAAAACCCTCGAGCAATTTGCTGGGCGGCCCGGACTTTACAAAAAACTCAAGGCAATCGAACGAGCTGTTTCCAAAATTCGTAAACGAAATCGCTTATAAGTCAGGGCCACCATTTGGACGGTGTGGGTTATCACCTCATCACTCTTGGGCGCTCTCTCGGCGTCACTCATCTTCCGACCGAATAGCGTGCAGGCTCAATTTGGCTGACGCAATTTTCGCCGGATCGCCCGAGATTGTTAGCAACGAAAGATTGTAGGCTCCACTGCTCGACGAGGTGGTGCGTTCACTCGGCGGGGCGCCCTCGGAGAACAACGGTTGAGAGTGGGCTGAGGATGCGGCAGTAAAAATCCACGCGCAGAACGATGCGTGGATTGCCGAAGTGTGTGACGAGCGCTGGGTGAAAATGGATCGCGCGCGTCCGGAGCCACGATGCCATCGTGTGTGGTCTGCGGGATGATTCTTGCGGACAGGAGACGGAGGAGCGGGATGTGCAATGCCATATCCATTGCATTGTCCCCCACCCTTTATTTTTTGTTGCCCCGCACGCCGGTGGACGACGATGGAAATAGATGAAATCACTCTACGTTTTGCTCTACGTTTGACGTAATCTTAAACTTAAATCCTTGATATTCAAGGAAGTGGAGGCGAGGGGAGTTGAACCTGTGCGAAGCACATTGAAACACGCTACGTGACGTCATCCATCAGAGAAAAATGACTTTTGCGCAAAAACAGAAATGTCCATGAGGATCGAGTTTGTCACAAATTGTCACACGGAATTTGACGATGGATGGGCTCTGATCGAGACACTCTTCGAGAGCATCGTGATGCGCGATGAAATGAAGTCCTGCAACGTGGTGGCTCACTGCAACGGTTCGCTTAAAAAACGTGACTCGCTATTGTGCCCTCAAATCTTCGGCATAGGAGCGAGAGCGGGCGATCTGTCGTCACGGATCGTGTAACCGACGGCTTCGTAGCCTCGGCGGCGTTTGTCGAACATCCGCGAGAGCATTGGCACCGCACCATCAATGTAGTCGTGGACTCGCACCTCGGTCTTGCCAGCGTGAAGTCGGTGGAGGCGCCCGACGTATTGCTGGAGCGTGCCGCGCCACGAGATCGGCAGCGCGAGAAAAAGTGTGTCGAGCCTGCTGTCGTCGAAGCCCTCGCCGATGTAGCGCCCCGTCGCGATGATGACGCGGGGCGCATCCTGCGGGATCGCGGCGAGTTCACTCGCGACGGCAGCACGGGCCTTCGCATCCTGGCCGCCTTGCAGCACGACGACGTGCGTGACTTTTCCGCGCAGCGCGCAAGCGAGCGCGTCCGCGTGCGATTTCCGCTCAGTGAGCACGAGTGGTGAGCGGCCTTCGGCGATGGCCGCGAGCACATCGCGGATGATCTGTGCATTGCGACGCTCGTTGGCAATGAGTTCGGCGTAGAGTTGCTGGATAGGCGGTTCAATACCGGGCGGAGTTTGAAAACACGTCGGGCATGGGATGACGATGTGATCGAAAGGCCGGGTTGCCGCGTGCTTCCGTGCATCCACGCGAAATCTGACTGGCCCGCACTGCATGAAGATGATCGGATGATGCCCATCCTTGCGAATCGGTGTGGCGGTGAGGCCGAGGACGAATCGCGCCTTCACGCGCCGGAGGACCGTCTCGAAGCTGAATGCGGACAGGTGATGGCATTCGTCCACGACGACGTGGCCGTAGTCGCCTACAAAATCGGGGACGACCCCTTTTCGATTGAGGCTTTGCAACAAGGCGATGTCCACGTTGCCGGTCGGTGACTTCTTCCCGCCCGCGATCACGCCGATCTCCTTCACATCGATCCCGAGAAAGAACGCCAGTCGCTCCCGCCACTGGTCAAGCAATTGCCGCCGATGCACGAGCACGAGCGTATTCACGCCGCGCCGCGCGATGCAGTGCGCGGCGATGACTGTCTTGCCAAACGCGGTCGTCGCCGCGAGCACCCCATCGTCGTGAGCGAGCAGCGCCTCCGCCGCTGCGGTCTGTTCAGTGCGCAGTTCGCCGTGAAAGCGCACATCGAGCGTGCGCCCGCCGAAACGCTCATCCCGCACTCGCGCGGAGATGCCGTGGCTTTTCAAAAGCTGAACTACCTCGGTGAAGCATCCGCGCGGCAGACCGATGTGCCGCCCGAGTTCCTCGCCGCAGCGGATGACGCGAGGCTTTCCGAATGTCGAGAGCCGCATCGCTTGCGCTCGATAGAACTCTGGATTTTGGAACGCCGCCAGACGCAGCAGCCGGTTCAGCATCGCTGACGGCAGACCTTCCTTTTCGACATACACGAGGTCTCCGCGCACCACGCACACCTCCTTCGGCAACGGTTCTGTGATGGGAACTTCGCGTTTCCGCCGCGACGGCGGACGGAGCCACGGATCCTCGCCCTCGTCTTCATCCGTGAGCGCCAACCGCAGGCCGACGACATCGCCCCCACGCTCCGCGTCGCCGACGATGGCTTGCACTTTGTCCAGCGCCACGAGCGAGAGGCCCGAGAGAAATGCCCACTGATCCGCAAACGGCGTGAGATTTTCGTCGAGGAACACACTGTTGCCCTCCTGCCGCGGCGCATACTGGAGCGGCAGTGCGATGAGGTTTCCGAAGCCGCCTTTCGGCATCGTGTTCTGATTCGGGAAAAAGCGGTCATACGAATCCAACCCGACCTGATGCCTTCGCTCCATGGCGCGGGTGAGCACCGCAGCACCGAGTTTACGGGCCAGCACTGCAGGGATCGGCTCGGCGAAAAACATCCACACATGTCCACCGCGCCCGGAGCGTGAGCGTTCGAGTGCTGCGCCGACATTCCATTCGTTGCACACGCGGAGAAATGCGCGGGCATCCTCCTGCCATCCTGTCTTGTCGAAATCCGCCGCGAGAAACCAGCAAGTCTCATCGCACAGGAGCGGATACACACCGATCGTCTGTCGACCCGTAAGATGTGCGACAACATCTTCGTCCGTCAGCGGCAGAAACGTCCGGGCTGGACGCCCCTTCTCATCAAGCTGCGACCAATCTTTCAATGCGGCCGGCGAATAGCCCGCTTTCCCGTCCTTCCCGATCCACCGCATCGCAAACACGTCCTCTCGTCCGCGAAATAACCGGCGGAACAGCGAGAGCTTTTCGGCTGCAGGCGATGCATTCGTCATTCTGCCAGTGCCGTGCGTAAGCGTGGGGTCTGGCACAACGGAGGGCATCGGCGCGACTATCTCTGCCTCCACACCCAAACGCCTCCGCAGTTCCTCATTTTCCAGTCGCAACCGAGCACACTCCGCTGCGAGTTCAGCAACGCGTGACTGTAGCACGCCATCGTTGCCGTTGGCCAAAATTTCGTCGGAGTCGGAAGTCACTAGTCAGGAGTTGCCTTTGTCCCCTACCCTTATGGTCACACGCTTGCGAGTTTTGAGATTTCATCTTCATCACGCGGCGTATCAGACAACTCATAGCGCACTGGGAGACGGAGACGTTGACGGAAATACGGGGAACCGCTATTTCAATCCAAAGCTACTAATTGAAATAGAGCAGAAAGTTATTTCACCGTGAAACGCCACACAGCCAACGCACCAACTGCCTCAGGCCGATGGATCAAAACGCTCAAGGGCTATCGTGCTTTTCACCCGGATCCGCTACCACCGAAACTGAATTGGACACCCAAACTCGTGCGTGCGCTCTCAGACGCAGACCAACTGCTCGGACGCTTGGCCGGTGAGGGCCGGCGGCTGCCGAATCCACATCTTCTCATCCGTCCTTTTGTGCAACGTGAAGCGGTATTTTCCAGCCGTATCGAGGGGACGCAATCCACGCTCGGCGAACTGCTCGCATCTGACGCCGGAGCAGTCCTCGCGCGCAGCCCTGAAGATTTGCGCGAGGTAGGCAATTATGTGCTCGCGCTCGAACACGGCATCGCACGGCTCAAGACCCTGCCGCTCTCCATTCGACTCGTGCGCGAGTTGCACGAAAAACTCATGACCGGCGTGCGCGGCGACCATGCCACACCGGGCGAACTGCGCCGCTCGCAGAATTGGATCGGCCCGCCAGGCTCCACACTAGCGCAGGCGACCTACGTGCCGCCGCCACACGAGGAGATGCTTGATTACTTGGGGGCATGGGAAAAATTCCTGCATGATGAAACGCTGCCGCCACTGGTCCAGACCGCACTGATGCATTACCAGTTCGAGGCAATCCATCCGTTCCTTGATGGCAATGGCCGCGTCGGTCGTCTCCTCATCACACTGCTGCTCATGCAGCGCGGCGTGCTGCCCCTCCCTCTGCTCTACCTGAGCGCGTTCTTTGAAGCGACGCGCCGTGACTATTATGAAAGCTTGCGCGCGGTCACGGAACGTAGCGCATGGGAAGACTGGCTGCTCTATTTTTTCAACGGCGTCGCGCGGCAGAGCGAAGACGCTCTCAGCCGTGCGGAGCGGATTAATCAGCAACTCGATCAGTGGAGGATGCGCGTGAGCAACACGGGATCAGGCGTTGCGCTGCGACTGCTCGACCTGCTTGGCACCAATCCATTCATCACCATGCGGAAAGCGGAAGCGCAACTCGGCGTGGCCTACAACACTGCCGCAACAGCCTTGGGTCGCCTTGTCAGGCTGCGCATCGTGAAGCAGGTCGGCGATGCACGACGTGATCGCGTTTTCTGCGCACAAGCGTTGCTGGACATCCTCGAAGAGCCGCCCCGTCTACGCCCAGTGTAGTAGGCACACGCCTTCGACTTGATACAAACGCCATTTACAGAAGATCTCGTCACCACCCTCCGCAGAACAGAATCTGCAATGGTTGCTCAATATTATTTGTCTCCTTGTTGCACAAAAACGGAAAGACGGCTGCGGATTTTCTGAATCTGTGGCTTGAGGCGTTCGAAGCGTGGGTCGCCTGCCCATTCATCCACCAGGCAAATTCGCGACATATTTTCGCTACGCTGGAGAGCCGATACGCACAACCTTCTCCACTTTTGAAAAAGCTGTGGCTCACCTCGATAGAGAATTCAGAACACTGGATACAGACCGTTCCAATTCGATCTCACTAGCACCGCTTGATGGCAGCGTTCAGAATTATCGTGAGCTTGAGCAACTTCTAAAAACGAATGGCGATGGAGCCACCCTGCGTGAAGTGGTTCAATTTTACATTTGCCACCGCCCTAAATCGAAATTCAAACCTTTAACGGTCAAAGAGTGTGCGGCTAAATATATCGAAACCGAGAAATCGCAATTCACCCCTTCTCACATTGAGACACTCGAAAAGCATTTTCGCCGATTCAATCAGCATTTTGGCTCAAGGAATATTGAGGTGGACCCCGAAATTCGGGCCAGGGGCTAAGCTATAAAATGGCGGTGGAAGGCGTGTTCAAACACAACACAAAGAACCACCAAAATATGAAACAAAAACGTAAGCGGCACGAAGCCGCATTTAAGGCCCGCGTCG
>CAIYUV010000283.1 GCA_903929475.1 uncultured Spartobacteria bacterium | reverse complement strand
TTCCCGAGGGCTGGCCGTGCGCGGGAGGCGCTGAACTTCGGCTACACAACCATTACGACTCCGTGGGATATGCCGCCTTTCCCGGAGTTCAGCATCTTTAGCTGCAACGGCGATATGCTATCCAAGCAGGACAAAGTTTTGGGACACTGCCGCCCGATGTGGGAGATGGATCAAGTCGCACTCGTGCACAGCTACCTCCCAGGTTCCCCGGAGCGACACGAGCGCACTTGGGGGCCGGACAGCGTCATCGAAGAGGGCTACCAAAAGGACCGCATGGTGCAGCAAAACGAACGCGCCTTTTCCATCGTCAGGCCGGTGAATTTCAAATTTGAAGGATCGAAGAAGGACGGATTTTTCAGCGACCCAATCACAGTCAGCATGAGCACCGCAGCGCCGGGCGTGCAAATTCGCTACCGGCTTGACGGCGAAGAACCGACGAAGGACTCGCCGCTTTATGAAAAACCTTTCAAAGCCACCGAGAGCCTGAACATCCGCGCAGCGCTGTTCGACAAGGATGGCAGACAATTCGGCAACATCGGCGTCTCGCAAACGCAGGAGTTTCGCAGCTTCGAGCAGAACCTGACAACCGGTAAACCCGTGAAAGCCTCATCGGTCGCCGGGGAAGGCAAGGATGTCGAAGTCGCCGCCAACGCCAACGACGGCTGGGTGGCTTTCAGCAAATTGTGGGGCGCGTGGAAGCCACCGCAATGGTGGCAGGTGGACTTGGAAAAAACGTGCACGCTGGATCGCGTTCACATCTTCCCATGGTGGGAAGGCAAAAGGGTTTTCAAATACACCATCGAAGTTTCCGAGGACGAAAAGACCTGGACCAAGGTGGTGGATGCCGAAGGCAACAACGAGCCGGCCACGGAAAAAGGCGTGCTGCATAAATTCAAACCGACACACGCACGCTACGTCCGCGTGAACATGATCAAAAACAGCGTGCAAGACGCCGTGCAAATGGTGGAACTGCGCGTTTACGAAGAGGGGAAATAGGAACTGTGCACGTCGCTTGCGCTAGTGCCAGCGCCCCCGCTAGCCTCCTCGCATGAGCGACAGCCAGAACGCGACCGACATCGTCCATTCGGCCCTGCAAACCCTCCACGAGCAGGGCGTGCATCTCCACGCATCGAACGACACACTCGCGCGCTTTGCCGAAACCGCCGGACAAAAATCCGCCCCATCGCCAACGCGCACCACACCACAGCACGACGACACGCGCCCGAAGCACGACCTCCGCGCCGCGTTTCAGGCGCAAATGAACGCCGCGCCAGCCGTGACTCCCGCACCCGCAAGCCGTGCTCTAGCGCGAGCAGCGTCACCTTTCACCAAAGTCGCAAACGCAACTACGCTCGCGCCGGCGACCGGCACGAAGACCGAGCGACTCGCCGCGATGCGCGGGCCGGTGCTCGCCTGCACCAAATGCCCGCACCTCGTGAAAACGCGCACACAAGTCGTCTTCGGCGTCGGCAATCCCGATGCGGAGTTGATGTTCGTAGGCGAAGCACCCGGTGCTGACGAAGATATCGTCGGCGAACCCTTCGTCGGCAATGCAGGCCAGCTCCTCACCAAAATCATCGAAGCAATGGGCATGAGTCGCAGAGACGTGTATATCGCCAACGTCCTCAAATGCCGCCCCGACACCGCACCCGGCGATTCCGGAAACCGCAAGCCGAACACGCAGGAAATGCAAACGTGCAAGCCCTACCTGCTGGAGCAAATCAACATCATCCAGCCCCGCGTTCTCGTCGCGCTCGGCGGCACCGCAGTCGAAGGACTGCTCAACGTCGAAAAAGCAGGCATCACCCGGATGCGCGGCCACTGGCAGGACTTCGACGGCATCCCGCTCATGCCCACTTTTCACCCATCCTACCTGCTGCGAAATCAATCGCTCGCGGAGAGACGCCGCGTGTGGGAGGACATGCTTGCCGTGATGGAAAAACTCGCCCACCCCATCAGCGCCAAACAACGCGCCCACTTCCTCCCGCGCGGTTGAATGAATGAAGTAAACGACTGAGGATTACTTGAGCGTCTGCTCCATAGCTGGGTCGGGCTCCGCACCCAACTCGACTGCCTTTTTGTAAGCTTTGCGTGCCTCTTCCTTGTTTGGAGGATTTTTGAGCGTCTGCGTTACTGCGAGGTTAAACCACGCATCGGCGTATTTGGGATCGAGTTGGATCGCAGTCTCCAGTTCCTTTTGCGCCGCCTCGATCCAGCCTTTTTGCGCGGCAGTAATGCCGAGGTAATTGTGCGCTGTTGAGTTCTTAGGATTGATCGCTAGCGACTTCGTCAGCGCATTCACAGCCTCGTCGTATTTACCCTGACTATATTCGACAATCCCGAGCGTGCACCAACTGAAGTGATCTTCCGGCGCGATGGCGATGGCTTTGCGAAAACTCTCCTCGGACTGCTTGTATTTCCCGGCGCGAAATTGAACAACGCCGCGATTGGAAAGCAGGTAGAGATTGTTTGGCGCAAGTTGCAGCGCCTTGTCGTAAAGTTTCTCGGCGTCCGCATATTTGTCGCGCTCAAAAGCCTGCTTCGCCTGTTCTGCGAGCGGCTTCACATCCTCGGGCAATCCGCGAACACCACCCGTGGATTTTGTCTGCACAGTGGGTGCCTCGACAGTTTCAGGAGTTTTTTTTTCCTCCGGGTCGTGAGTCGGAAGCACAGGTTTATCCAATTTCGCCTGCTCCGCGGGAGGCGTGGGTTTCGCAGGCACCGGCTTTTCTACGGCGGGTTTCTGCACTGGCTTTTCGACGGGCTTTTCAATCGGCTTTTCAATCGATGGTTTTTCCACCGCCGGCTTTTCCACTTCAGGAAGCGGCGGGAGCGGCTTTTCTGTTGGATTCGCATCGGGCGTTTGAATGAGCGGAGGTTTCTCCACTGGTGGCTTGGCTTTGACAGGTGCCGCTGCTGGTTCAGTCGCGAGATTATTTCCGTCGTTCTTGATGGCTACGAGCGTGTTCGGGTCCTGCACCTCGATCACGGGTTTCTTAAAAAGACGGCGCTCCTCACCGCTTAACTTCACCACGGGCTGCGTGAGGTAGTTGATCTGCTTCAGCATCACGTCGGACTGGATTTGGAGACGGTCCATTTCTTTTTGCAGCATCTTCTTTCTCTGCGCGCGGTTCGCATCCTCCTGGAGCACTCGCATCACGATTCCCTGCAAAAGTTTGTTTTCCTCCTCCATCTTGCGGCGATCCTCGGCGCTCGCATTTTTGTCGGCCTTATACTGCGTGATCTCCTTCGTATATTCGGCAACTTTCTTTTGCAGGCTGCCGATTTCGCTTTGAAGCGTGGCATTCTTTTCCTGTGAAATTGTGAGCGCCTTTTGCACGTCCGTCACCTGCTGTCTGAGCGCGACGACTTCCTCGTCCTTCTTCGGCGCGTCAGTCTTGAAACTGAGGATTTGCTTCTCCGCGTCGCCCAATTTTTTCAAAAGCGTGGCGTTGTCCGCGATGAGCTTGTCGGTCTGCTTGTTGAGTTCCTTGAGCCGCGTAATCTCAACCCGTGCCTCATCGCGATCCTTCGTGAGCGAGGCGATTTCTCCCTTCAATTCGGTTTCGCGTTTTTGGAACTGTTCTGCCTGCGTCGCTTCGCGTTTCTTGAATTGCTCGGCCTGCTCCGCCGCCCGCTTTTGAAATTGCTCGGTTTGCTCCGCCTCGCGCTTCTTGAATTCCTCGATCAGCGCAGCCTTCGATTTCTGCTCCGCATTCAGCTTCGTCTGAAGCTGCTTGATCTGCTCTGGCAGGCCGCTCGTTTCGGCCACTTTTGCAGAGACAGCACGGCTGCGTTCGAGAAGCTGGTGGATGCGTTCCTCCGCCGCAGCGAGGTCGGCGTCGGTATCCGCGTTCTTTTTCTTTGCGGTCTCATACTGCGCCTTTGCAGCTGCGAGTTCCCCTTCGAGTTCCTTTGCTTTTTCCACGCCCGACTCTCCCTTGCTTTTCAATTCGAGAACATTTTTCTGATACACCTCGGCGAGACTTTGCGCCTGCTTGCTGGCAGCCTCCGCTTTTTTTCGCGCGGTTTCCGCCTCGGCGATGTCCTTGGTCAGCTTTTGATTCTGCTGCTGCTGTTCGTGGAGCTTGTCGTTTGCATCGGAAAGTTTCGTTTCAAGATCGGCGATGCGCTGCTTCACCACATCAAGCGGATCGGCGCCATCGGGAACCTTCGTTGGCGCGGGCTTCGGATTTTTTCCGGACTTCACGGGCTTTGGCTCCACCGCAGGTGGAAGAGGTCCGCTGTTGGTCGGGTCGAGCGGATCTTTTGTATCAATCCGTGGCAGCAAGCCGGGTTCGTCCTGCTTTTCGCCGCCCATTTTTGTCTGCACACGGTCAATCGCCTTCATCGTCTGGCCGAGCCGGTATTCCACCAGATCCGGCTGCCAGTTCGGCGATTCCCTTTTGATGCGCGTGAGTGTGTCCGCTGCGGCGCGAAAGGTTTTTAAAGCTGCCTTCATGTCCCCCGAGTTTTCCTGCTCCTCGCCCTTGCGGACGTTGAGGAATGCGTTGACGAATTGCTCCTGCGCCGGGTCGAGGCCCTGAGCGTGTGCGGTGAGCGGAGCGGCGGCGAAACCGGCGAGAAGACAGAGGATGGCAAATGTGCGGCGCATGACTTTTTTGGGAAAAGGGCCGCGAAGCTACTTGAACACTGCGCGCTAGGCAATCAGTTCTCTTCCCCATCTCGTGAACCATCCGTTACCCGCCAACTGGCTCAAACCCGCACAACTTGCCGCCTTCACCGCCGAAGGCACCACTGCCCATCGTGTCGCATCAGGTCACGACGGATGGGTCGAGCGTCTTGGCGATGATGCACTTGTTTGTTTTAAGAACGACGCCGCGCGTGACTGTCTGACTTCCACGCTCGAGGAATGGAGCAAAGCCACCGTGTGGCAGCCTCGCCGCATCTTCGCTAAACTTCTCCCGCGACAAAATCAGGATCGGCTCGCGCCCATCCTCCTTAGCGGCGATTCGACGCTGCCACTCACCACGACTGTCACCGAGGCTGGCGCACTTTACGCCCTCGACTTCGCCGTTGGCTACTCACACGGACTCTTCCTCGATCAGCGTGCGAACCGCGCCTTTCTACGACGCGTCGTGCCAAAGCGAGTCCTGAACACTTTTGCATACACTTGCGCATTCAGCGTCGCCGCCGCGCTCGCGGGAGCGGAGACGCTCAGTGTGGACCTCTCCAAAAAATCCCTCGACCGCGGTCGCGAAAATTTCTCTCTCAACCAACTCGACACCACCTCGCGCCACCGTTTCATCGCCGACGATGTCATGGATGTCCTCCCTCGGCTCATCCATCGCGGGGAGAAATTCGACGCCATCATTCTCGACCCGCCGACTTTCTCTCGAGGCAACAAAGGTCGTCGCTGGCAGGTCGAGCAGCATCTCGAAGATCTCCTTGGCACCGCGCTCGAACTCGCCACCGCCACCGCCCGCGTCCTCCTTTCCACCAACTGCACCAGCCTCACCGTCCGTGATCTCGAAAGCATGGCACGCTACTGCTGCAAACTCCATCGTCGCCCTGTCAGCTTCCATCGCGAATCCCAGCAGCAGGATTTCCCGCATGGACACGGCGCGACAACGCTCTGGCTGGTGTGAATCTCAAAAGCTGTTCTGATCAAAATCCGAAGCTCGACATCCCAGGCTTGATTTCTTTGAAGCTGCCGCGGTTCTGCGCGGCGAGATCCGCCATGAATTTCTGTCCGCCATCGGCGAGGTAGGCGACGACGTTGATCGAGATGGGCCTCGGCAGGGCTTTTTGCATCGCCTGTATTTTCGTCAAAATTTCCGCACCACCGAATCCGCCATCGGTCGGCGCACCGTCGCTGATGAGGCAGATCGCGTCGGGATTCATCTTAAATGCAAAGTCGAGCGCAGCCATCGTTCGCGTGGCGGCGTGGTTGAAGTGCGATGCCTTGTTCGTCGCTCCTGCGGCCTGTTGAAAACCAGCGTCCGCGCGCTGCTTTGCCCGCTGCGCCGTGACGGCATCCAGCGCGGGGCTGCGTTCTCGGATAAACCGGAGCGCCCGCTCTTTTTCTCCCTCGTTCGCGGGAGCCAGCGAGGTTTTATACGCCTCCACATCGCCTGCAAAACACACCACACTGAATGATATGTCCGGATCGAAACTAGCGATAACTCTCTTCATTTCGTCTTCGAGCGCGGCGTAGGTTTGGATGCCTTTCACGGGTTGCGTCCGCACCGCCATGCCGGGTTTCGGTGCTGTCCGGGCCAGATCCATCACCATGCTGTCCGACACATTGAGGTGGACCCCGAAATTCGGGCCAGGGGCTAAGCTATAAAATGGCGGTGGAAGGCGTGTTCAAACACAACACAAAGAACCACCAAAATATGAAACAAAAACGTAAGCGGCACGAAGCCGCATTTAAGGCCCGCGTCG
>CAIYUV010000282.1 GCA_903929475.1 uncultured Spartobacteria bacterium | reverse complement strand
CCCAAAGCCCGGAAACAGAGCGCCCGCCAGCAACCCGAAAGCGAACCCCGTCCCTCCGGCAGCCGACTCGAATATGGAAATGCGCAGTGACATCGGCGCACATCACAGCACGGCCCCCGCGAAACGCGTTAGTCGAATATATTAAGCGCTTTTACCTACGGCAGCGCGCGCAAAGCGCCACCAGCAGCTTCGGCAACGGCACCCGAAGCGCCCGCGCCACCTTCCCCAGCACAATGAACGAAGGCACCGATCGCCCCGTCTCGATCCGCCCCACCATCTCCCTCGACAACCCCGAAGCCATCTCCACCTCATACATCGTCAACCCCCGCGCCTCCCGCTCCACGCGCAACCGCTTCACCATCCTCAGAAAAACCCGCTCCGCATACTCATGCGCCTCCCGCCACCGCCTCAACTTCGCCTCTGCTCGCGCCTTCGCCAGCGCCCGCCTCTGCCGTGTTGATTCGAATTTATGCATGGGGAAAAAACGCACCCTCCTCCCCCATTCTTTCAAAAATCTTTCAGAAAATGACGCCCTCCTTCGCCGTATGGTTGCGCCCGTTGGCATGGCCACCAGTCGGGCTACCTTGCGGCATGAAGGCGTCACTCCTCCTCCGCTGCACTATCACCCAATTTGTCCGGGTCGGGAAGAGTTGCGAAGGTGTTGCCCTCGGCATCCTTGAGGATGATGCAACCGCCGAAGGGATCGAGGCTGCTGAGGATGACGGCGGGTTTGCCGTTCATTCCGTTCACGGTGAGCGTGCCACCGCCGTGCAGGGATTTGGACGAGAGTTTGACGGCGGTTTTCATGTCCATGGTGGCGACCATGACGGCACCTTCCTCTTCGCTGCCGTGAAGAGTAGCGCGCGAGTGGCCGTCGTCATGCACCACGGAGACGACACCGGCATTGTCCGGCCCGGCTTTCATCACCGCACGGGGATTTCCGTTGTCGAAGACACCGACGATCCCGCGTCCGTCCTTCGGCGCAGTGATGAGGACCGAGTGCTTGAGGCCGGGTGCGAGGACTTGGATTTTGGGCTCGTCGTCTTCGAGCTTGAGAATCATCCGCGCCTTCGAGTCTTTTCCCCATAGGCTGATATAGGGTCCATCGTCTCCCTTCCCTGCGGAAAGAAACATTTGGGTGCGGTTCGGATCCTCTGGATGGACAAACTCCATGAGCCAGCACGTGATGCTCATGTAAGGCTTCCCTTCTTTGTTGCGTTGGACGTGGATGAAGCGGGTGAGGCCGTCCATCTCCTCGCGGAGACGGTCGGTCTGCTTGCGAAGTTCCGCGAGTTCGGCGCGGAGGGTGGCGATTTCGTCGGAGGTGCTCATGGGATGTGTTGGTGGAAAATGAGGAGACTTGTTCTGCTTATCGCGGGATTCAGACTAAAACTCAATCCGTATAGATTCCAATGTTGTGTATGTGCATGGTGGGGCTTTGCGGTGGAACGGTGCTATTACGTGGGTGGTTTCATTTCCTCCTTTCCCCTTGCGCGGCTGCGGGGCACGCTGCGCCCGATTTTCCGATGGCTACGAAATCTTCTCAAAAGACTGCGCTTTCTCCGCTGCTGGATGCGGAGGCGATTCAGAAGGCTGAGTATCTCGGTTTGCAGGCGCGCACCATCGTGGAGGGCTATATGGCGGGCGCTCACAAGTCGCCGTTTCGCGGGTTTGCGATCGAGTTTGCGCAGCATCGCGAGTATGTGCCGGGCGATGATACGCGGCATCTGGACTGGAAGGTTCTCGGGAGGAGCGACCGCTATTACATCAAGCAATATGAGCAGGAGACGAATTTCGTCGCGCATCTGCTGCTGGATGGAAGTGAGAGCATGAAGTTTGGGTCGGGGAAGGTGACGAAGCTGGAATACGGAAAGGTGATGGCGGCGTGTCTGGCGTATCTCATCCTGCTCCAGCGCGACGCGGCGTCGGTTTCGGTCTTTGATCAAAAGGTGCGCGAGTATCATCAGCGCACGGACAGTCTGGCGAAGATTCATCAAATCTGCGCGACGCTGGCGGCGTTCAAGCCGGAGGAGCCGACGAATATTTCCGATGTGCTGGAAGACCTCGCGAGGAAGGCGCGGCGGCGCGGGATTGTGGTGCTGATCAGCGATTTGATGGACGATGAGGAAAAGATGCTGCGCGGCATCCAGCATCTGCGGTTCGCAGGGCATGAGGTGATCGTTTTCCACGTGCTCGATCCGCAGGAGCTGACGTTTCCTTTCAATGGAACGGTGGAGTTCATCGGTCTCGAAAATCAGGGCCGGGTGCTCACGCGTCCGGCGGAAATCCGGAAGAGTTACCTGGAGGAATTCGGGGCGTTTCTGGATCGCATCCGCCTCGTGTGCGAGCGCAACGGCTGCCCGTATATCCGCGTGAACACCGAGCAGCCGTGGGCCGATGTGCTCACGGCGTGGCTGGGGACGCGGCAGCATCGCTACGGATGAAAAACTTTCGCGCCCCATGTCGTTCTTAAATCCGTGGCTCCTCGCCGGCATCGCCGGGATTGCTTCGCCGATCATCATCCATCTGCTCGCGAAAAAGCAGATCAAGCGCGTGGTGTGGGCGGCGATGAAATTTCTGCGCATCACCGTGGAGCGCAATCAGCGGAAGCTGAACATCGAGGACATCATCCTGCTGATTCTGCGCTGT
>CAIYUV010000281.1 GCA_903929475.1 uncultured Spartobacteria bacterium | reverse complement strand
TCGCACCGTGATCGCGGCGTGTGGCGAAAAGGATGAGCGCCGCTGCGATGAGCGGATTCAGGAGGATGAACCAAGGAATGAGCTTTGCGTTTTCCATCCTAGAATTTGAGTGAGCTGATGTCCTCAACGTGCGTCGTCTGCCGCGCTCGGTAGAGGGCAACGATGATGGCGAGGCCGACGGCTACTTCCGCAGCAGCGACGGTGATGATGAAAAAGACGAGCACCTGTGCGTTGAAATTCGGCAGGCCATCGGGACCGACATTGAAGCGGCTGAATGCGACGAGCGAGAGGTTCGCGGCGTTCAGCATCAACTCCAGACACATGAAAATCGTGATGATATTCCGCCGCAGCATCACGCCAGCGAAACCGATGGTGAAGAGCAGTCCGCTGACAAGCAGGTAATGATTGAGAGTCAGGGTCATTTCAGTTCGCGTTTGGAAATTACGATGACGCCGATGGTGGCGACGAGGATGAGGACGCCGATGACTTGGAATGGCAGCGTGTGCACCGAAAAGAGCGTCTCGCCGACGTGCTGAAGATCATTGAGCGACTCACCGGGCGGGAGTTTCAACTCAGGGAATGGCTTGTTTCCCATCGGGAATTTTCCGAGCACTCCGACGAGTTGCGCAGCAAAGCCGAGCGCTACAGCGGAGCCACCGACGAGTGCGACTTTGTTGAACTTCCGACGCTGCTCCGCGCCGAGATCGAGCAACATGATGATGAAAAGAAACAGCACCATCACTGCACCGGCATAGACGATGACCTGAATGGCGCCGATGAAGTAGGCATCCAAACCGACATAGAGCGCTGCGAGGCAGAGGAAGCTGACGACGAGACTCAGCGCGCTCGCAACAGGATTGCGGTTCAGCACGACGCTCACACCAAAGGCGAGCATCATAGCGGCGAAAAACCAGAAGAGGAGCGGGTTCATTTCTCTGGATTCCACTTATGAACGAGCCCCTTGAACACACCACCCAGCTCGTAGAGTTTCTTTTTGTCGTGCACCATTTCTTCGCGGGTGACTCCGTTGATGGCGTAATCTTTCCGCAAGTAAATCGCCTGCTCGGGGCAGACTTCTTCGCACATGCCGCAGTAGATGCAGCGGATCATATCAATCTTGAATTCGGCGGGACGCTTTTCGACTTTCGCGAAGCGGCTGTCAGCGGGGATTTCCTCGGGCGTGATGGTGATGGCGCGCGGCGGGCAGATGAATTCGCAGAGCTGGCAGGCGACGCAACGCTCGCGGTCGTGCTCGTCTTTCACGAGCGTGGGAGCGCCGCGATAGTATTCGGGCAGCTCGGCATCCCACTTTTCCTCGGGATACTGCATTGTGACTTTCGTTTCACCCTTCAGCATTTTTTTGAAATGCCCGAAAGTGATTTTTAGGCCGCTGATGATGCTCGGTAGGTAAGCTTTTTCCTTCAGCGTGAGTTCAGGGCGTTGGACGACGTATGCCATATTACTTGCTGGTGAACGCGAGGATCGCGGCGGTGAGGAATATATTCACGAGGGCGATTTCAAAGAGATAGAGCCAGCCGATCTTCATGAGTTGATCGAAGCGGAAGCGCGGGAGCGTCCAGCGCACCCAGATGAAGAACACGAGGACGAGGGCGACTTTGCCGAAGAAGACGGTGATATTCGCGAGGCCCCAGAACCAGTCGGGAAGCAGCGCGTAGAAATCGCCAAAGATATTTTGGAAGAAAGTGGCCGCGTGACCCTGACCATCGGGGATGAACGGCAGGCTCCATCCGCCGAAGAAAAAGACGACGATGAGCGAGCTGCCTACGATCATCGCGGCGTATTCACCGAGGAAGAAGAGCGCGAATTTCATCGAACTGTATTCTGTGTGATAGCCCGCGACGAGTTCGGTCTCGGACTCCGGCATGTCGAAGGGCAGACGGTTCGTCTCGGCGAAGACAGAGATGGTGAAAACGATGAAGCTGATCGCGAGCGGCAGCAGCATGAGCCAGCGTTCCGCGCTGAGTCCCCCGCCCCATAGCGGGAGCAGCAGCCAGCCGTTATCGGCCTGATATTGCACAAGGTCGCTGAGTTTCATTCCGCCAAAAAGCATGAGCACTGGAATGATGCTGAGGCCCATCGAGAGCTCGTAGGCAATCATCTGCGAACTGCTGCGGATGCCGCCTAGGAATGGGTATTTGGAATTCGACGCCCAACCCGCGAGCACGATGGCATACACACCACAGCCAGTGACAGCGAAGACGCCGAGGACACTCACATTCACATCGGCGATGACCATTTTCTCGCCGAGGAAGCTGCTGCCAAACGGAATGAACGCGAGCGACACGAGCGGGAGCATCGCGAGGCACGGCGCGAGCCAGAAATAGAACTGCTTCACGCCGCCTGGAGTGAAGTCCTCTTTCAAAATAAACTTCAACGCGTCGGCAACGGGCTGACCAAGTCCGCCGAGGAAAAGCTGCAAATCTTTTTTGAAGCCGAGCAGCGTGGTGGGGAAGCCGGTGCGGTTCGGGCCGACGCGATCTTGAATAGCTGCGCTGACGCGGCGCTCGGCATACACGGTGTAGCTGACGAGCGGGAGCACGACGAGGAAGATGACGAACACAGCTTTGGCCAGTGACCAAATCAGCATTTCCCAAGGTATGGATGCGAGGAGCGAAATCATGGCGTGTTTTGCGGCTGCGCGGCGATGTCCAAACCGAGGTCGCCGATGCGGCTGAGTGTGTTGCCGGCGAACTCCTGCACTTCGGCGGACATGGCTTTGAAGACATCTTCGATGCTGTGGAGTCCGTTGCTTCCGCTGACGGCGAGGATGAGATCGCGAAGGATTTCCCAATCGTCGTGCGCGTCGCCGGGTGCAGGCACGGCTTTGTTGAGCCGTTGCAGGCGGCCTTTCAAATTGATCATCGAACCGCGTTTTTCAAATGGCGCACTGGCCGGGAGGACGACGTGCGCAGCGGCTGTCGTGGCGTTGGGTAAAATGTCCATCGCCACAATGGCGTCGAGCTTTGCGAGATCGTCGGCGGTGAGTCCGGCTTTCGTGGCGTCTTCACCGAGTGCGATTAGTGCGGTGATCCGTCCGTCGCGGATACCTGCGGCGATGTCGGCAAGTTTACCTGTGGCGACGCCGAGAAGTTTTGCGCCGGTGGTGTTGGGATTGCGATCCGAGGCGATGAGCATCCCGTCAGGCTCCCGGGTGCGCGGCAAAACATCCACAACAACAGCGCCCACGGCCTTCGCGAGACGCGAAACGAGGAAGAGTTCTTCATTCGTCGCACGAGCGCTGGCGAGAATTGCCACGCGCCCCGCGTTCTTTTTCAAACGCTCGGCGGCGAGATTGATCGTCTGCTGCCAGTTCGGTGCGAATTCGCTGAGTTGCGGACGAACGATCGGCGCGGCGATGCGGCGTTCATCGGCGACGTATTTGAAATTCAACCGGTGCGAGTCAGGCATCCACGGGCCGTTCACTGCGTCGTTTTCACGCGGCGTGATGCGGTAGATTTTCCCTTCGCGCGAGCCAACGGTGATGTTGCTGCCGGTGCCGCAGTTTGTATCAATCGTCGCGGCCTCTTTCAAAAACCACACGCGCATCTTGAAGCGGAAATCCGTCGAGGTCAGCGCGCCGACCGGGCAGATGTCCACGGTGTTCAGCGAATAGTTGTGGTCGAGCTTGCGATCCGGATGGCACGCGATGCTGTTGAACGATCCGCGATCCACGATGCCGAGCACGTCGTCGTGCGCGACTTCCTGCATGAAACGGATGCAGCGCGTGCAGAGGATGCAGCGCTCGGCGTCGAGCGTGACGCGCGGCCCGAGTTCGACAGACTTCGGCTTCTTCACCTTGCGCTCGAGGAAACGCGAGTTCGCATTGCCGTGCTCGACGGAAAACTCCTGCAGCTTGCACTCGCCGGCTTGGTCGCAGATGGGGCAGTCGAGCGGATGATTGATGAGCAGGAATTCCATCACGCCCTTGCGGCACTCCTGCACCATCGGCGAATTCGTGCGCACGCCCATGCCCTCGCTCACGTCCTGCGCGCAGGAAATCTGCGGCCGCGGAATCCAGCCGATCTCCGGCTTTCCATCTGCACCGATGACGGGCTTGCGATCCGGCGTCATCTTCGGCGTGCCCATTTCGATGAGGCACATGCGGCAGTTGCCAGGCGAGGAAAGCTTCGGGTGGTAGCAGTAGTGCGGGACGAGTTTCGCCGCCTGCTTGCACGCTTCGATGACGCGCGTGCCCTTCGGGAACTGCATCCAGACGCCGTCAATCTGGACGTTGACCATCTGCACGGGAGTGGCTGTCGCGGTGCTCATCGAAAAATCAGCGCGTCGCGGCCTCCGCCATGATTTCCTCGGAATTTCCACGCGGCGCCGGCACGGCTTCGATCGTCGGATTCTTCTCCAACTCTGCAGCATTGTATTCCGGCGGCATCGGGGGCGGTATCGGCTTCACGGAGCGCGCGGTGAACTCCTCGCGAAACTTCGCGACGAAACTCTGCACCGGCCACGAGCAGGCTTCGCCAAATGCGCAGATCGTTTTGCCCGCGATGTTGTCGGCGACTTTCACGAGCGTCTCGGGATCCTTGTCGGTGCCGCCGCCGGCGACGATTCGGTCGGTGATTTTGCGCATCCACTGCGCGCCTTCGCGGCACGGCGTGCACTGGCCGCAGCTCTCGTGCGCGTAGAATTCGTTGATGTTGTTCAGCGCCCAGACCATGTCGCGAGAATCGTCCATCACGATCACGCCGCCGCTGCCGGCCATCGAGCCGCACGCTGCGAGCGTGTCGAAATCCATCGGGATGTCTTCGAGTCCGATTTCGCGATCCTTGAGCTTGTAGCGCTCGCCCGCCTTCAAAACTTTCGCCGACGAACCGCCGGGGATCACGGCCTTCAGTTTGCGTCCCGGCTTCACTCCGCCGCAGACCTCGTTGATGAGTTCGCCCATCGTGAGGCTGCCCACTTCCACCTCGTAATATCCGGGCCGCACGACGTCGCCGCTCACGCAGAGGATGCGCGTGCCGGTGTTGTTCGGCTTGCCGAGCTTCGCGTATTCCGCGCCGCCGCCGAGCGCGAGGATGTGCTTTACGTCGCACAGCGTCTCGACGTTGTTCACGATGGTCGGGCACTGATAGAGGCCGAGCACGGCGGGGAAATACGGCGGCTTGATGCGCGGGTAGGCGCGCTTGCCTTCGAGCGATTCGATGAGGCCGGTCTCCTCGCCGCAGATGTAAGCGCCCGCACCGCGATGCACGTAGATTTCGCAATCGAAGCCGGAACCCAGAATATTCTTTCCGAGGAATCCCCTGCCTCGCGCTTCAGCGAGCGCCTTTTCCAAAATCTGTGCGCCTTCCGGGAACTCTCCGCGGATGTAAATATACGCGAGGTTCGCACCCACTGCGAAGCACGAGATAATCATCCCCTCGATGAGCTGATGCGGATCCTGATGGATGATGTAGCGATCTTTGAAAGTGCCCGGCTCCGATTCGTCGGCGTTGCAAATGAGATACGTCGGCTTCGGCCCGCCGCGCTTGATGAATCCCCACTTCACACCGCACGGAAAACCAGCGCCGCCGCGTCCGCGCAGGCCGCTCTTTTTCACCTCATCCACGACCTCCTCCGGCTTCATCGCGAGCGCCTTTTTCAACTCCGCATAGCCGCCGTGCTTGAGATAGCATTCCACGTCCGGCGTGTAGCCCGCCACGTCTATGTTTTTGAAAACGACGCGCTTCTCGCGTGGATGCGGTGGCAGGACTTTCGGCGTCGTCGCATCGCTCTTCTTCACGCTCAGCAACTCGGCGGCTTTGTTGAGATCAATCGCCTCCTTGAAATTGTCATTCACCATCGCAACGGGCGCGCTGCCGCAGCTTGCGAGACACTCCACAAACTCCATCGAAAATTTTCCATCCGGCGACACCGCTATCGGGTTTCCATGCCCCGGATTGTGCGGATGCCCGTGCTCCGTCGTCTTCTTCTGCCCTTCGAGAAATGCCGCCAGATCAATCCCCGCCGCCTTCGCCACCCGCTCGCGCAATTCATACGCCCCGCCCAGCGCACAACTCAGCGTGCGGCAGATGCGGATGTGCGTCGCGCCCGCCGGTTGACGACGGAACATCGGATAAAAAGTGACGAGTTCCAGAATGTTGATCGGTTGCAGTTCCAGCTTCTTCGCAATCCACGCCACACCTTCATCCGAAACATAGCCAAAATGCTCCTGCCACAAATGCAACAACGGCAGCGAAGCCGAGCGTTTGCTCGCCGGGTAGTGCGTAATCGCCTCGTCAATCTTCGCCAGCAGCGGTGCGGGAATATCCATATTAGTTCGCTTTGTCCGACGCGGCTGAAAGCGCCTCCGGCTTCATGTGCAAAGGTGCCTGCGGGTCAATTTTCTCCCCAAACTTCGGCACGCGGCCCTGCAGTTTTCCATCAATGAAACTCAATTCGATTTTCTTGCCGTCCTGTTTGTATGTCCACGTCGTCAGCGCGAAGTCCTTCTTCACTTCCACCCCGATCTTCCCCTGTGTCACCTTCTCCGGCGCACCGAGGACGCTCTCCACTTCCTTCATCGTCAATCCCTCCTTCACCTGCTCCACGCTGCCTGCACGTTTCATGGCCACATCCTGCTGGCGGTTCAGTGTTTCGATATTTTCCACCGAGACACGCTTCTCACAGCCCGTTAAAACGAACACAGCAGCGAGAATGGAAAGAGTGAATGTGGCAGCCATGCGAGACACAGCGGGCGGAGTAAAACGAACTCCAAAATCGGCGGCAAGCTTCATTTGTGAAATTTTTCACAAACTATTCCTTTCTGACAGAAACTCCATAGAATCTCCATTGCTACGGGTTGTTTCCATGGCAAACTGCCGTGCGTCTCCTACAGCACACAAATCCGCACACCACCATGAGCAATCCAAATCTCAGCGAAAAATACATCCGCGAACATTCCTCTGATTTCGCCGATCCGATCTTCACGCGACGCGACATGCTCATGCGCACTGGCATGGGCTTTGGCGCGATGAGCCTCTCGGCGCTCTTCGGCATCAATCCATTCGCGGAAGGTGCTGAGGCGCTCGCACCCGGAGCCGCGCCTACAAAGGCTCTGGGTCCCCTCGCACCGAAGCAGCCACACTTTCCAGCGAAGGCGAAACACATCATCCACATCTTCGCATCGGGCGGCCCGACGCAGGTGGACACGTGGGACCCGAAACCGGAGCTGGCGAAATTCGACGGCAAGAGCATCCCCGGTCACGATGGCGTCGCGTTCGGCTCGCCATTTAAATTTACGAAGATGGGGCAGAGTGGAGTGGAAGTGTCCGAGGTGTTCCCGAAGCTCGGCGAGGTAATTGACGACATCGCGGTAATCCGCTCGCTGTGGACGGACATTCCAGCGCACGAGGTCGCGCAGCGCTTCATGAAC
>CAIYUV010000280.1 GCA_903929475.1 uncultured Spartobacteria bacterium | reverse complement strand
GGGGGTTGTGTCGGGAGCAGGATCGTGTTCATGCGCAAACGCTGAACGCACTGGTGGGACAAATGCAGTCCTAGCCCTCTATTCGCTCACCATCGGCGCATACCGCACGAAATGGCCTCCGACAGCAGGCGGATGAACTTCCATTTGCGCACGATTGGTCTGGTGGTGTGCCATTCGGGTAGTCTTCCTTTGTGGCGGATGTAGAGCATGAACGTCTCGGCAAAATCTTCGCCAGGCGCCGTGGCTGCATACTCGCTGACGTGGTGTTCTGGGTCGTATTCCCATTCAAAATCCCAGTGATGACCTGCACCGAATGAATCGGAGAAGAAAGCGGATCGGAACAGGCCGCGGTGGGTGTCGGCGATTGCGTGGGCAAACTCATGCCGCAGCACATCACGCAGCGACGTGTAGCCTCCCCTCCAGATGTGAGACAGGCGCGCAAGCGACACTCGCGGGATGCTGATGTCGCCCGAGCCGCCAAACGAGTGCCAACCGTAAGCAACTCCGAGTGGAACCAGACGAGTATTCACCGCGTGAACATGCTCATCATAAAAACCGTGTGCATCAAGCTCACGCGTGACGGCGTAGTTGGCCCGATCCAGTTGGCTTTGGTTCACGATGCGCATGTTGAGGATTACCTTTTGTCAGGCTTTTGTTCGCGGCGAAAGCGCGGGTTTTAGAGCGTTCAGTGCGACTTGAAGCAGAGGCACGCGGCTTCGCGTTTGTGTTTGCCTCACGCACACGAAGGGCCTCGGAATTTTTAAATTCCTGCCGTGCCCCCAAGAATCTGATTATGAATTGAAATCCGTTTCGCAACAGGCGGAACGCGGAGCGGGACATTCGTCGAAAAAAGAGAAGCCCCGCCGGTGGCTGCGCTCGGCAGCACCGACGGGGCTGGTTAATGTTTAATGAATTTTTTTCATCTCTTCTTCAAGCGTTTCAAGAATGCGAGCACCGCCATCGTGGCGTTGCAACCCGCAATCACGAGCCTCAGTGCCCGTTCGATATTCATCTGTGTCCTCATTTCGTCAGATGCCATCCTCCGCAGTCTTCGCAGGGATACGGTGTAAGGCTCCGGAAGCACCGTCGCCGACCTCTTGTATTTACGAGCCGGTTGATTTGGCTGACAGCAGACTTTTTGTCCGGATACCGTATCTTTCCGCATGCGCGGATTGGTCCGAACATGCCTTCCGCGATCAGTTCGACGCTCATCGGCGTCCGTTCGTCGAGGCTCACGCCTTAGCTCCACCCGCTGCGCCTGCCATGGCACCAACCGCTCCGACAGAGCTGGCGATTACTGTGGCACCCGTGGCCATTCCTCCTCCGGCGGCGATTAAGGCACCGCCTCCACATGCTGCAAGTGAAGCATTCGTCAAGGCCGCGCCTGATAGCGTTGCTATCGCTGTCCCTGTGCTTGCTGTTGCGCCGAGAATACCGGTCGCGCCTAGGGCAGCCGCTATCTGTCCTGCAAATAAGACGCCCAAGCCGGTGCCGGCGAGAACACCTGCACCAATTCCTATGGCGATTTTTGTTGTTGTTTTCATCTTTGTCTCCTTCTTTTTTCTATCTCTCTGCTCTTTCCCCCGCGTTTCAAATCGGTCACTCGACAGATCGAAACCGTCCCATCAATTATTCACGAGGCATTTGGAATGCCTCCATCCATGAAAACCAAGATTGATTTGGTGTCAAAGAACTCACGCCTTTCAGGGCGTGTCTTGGCTCCATAGGAACCACGTGCTTACGTTTGCTAATATTCGGGCGATCGCAAAGCTTATTTCACTCCCGACGATGCCCTGTTTTTTCATGCTCCACCTTGACACCTTTCGTGGAGTTAGCTGTGTGCTAAAAAATAAATTCAAAGAATGGAGCGGCAACGTAAGCATGAGGGATTGCCTGTGCCTACGAAGGACCAAGTAGAACGTGTGCCGTAAGCGAAAATGGTGCTTAAAAATGTGGCTGTTCCCTCTGTAGAAATGCCACAGATAGTTCGGTTCTGAAGACCGATAGCGTGGGTCTCATTTCCAAGATTCGAAGCGACTAATCTGTGGACGACTGGGCTGGGTTTCGCTTTCCCGCCCTCGCACTGAAAAAGTTCGTGGTCTTGCAATCCGAACTCGCTATTAAAGCTTTCGCCGCAGAGACCGCAAACGTAGCGTTTATTCGCCATATAATCTATAATTAAGGCTGCCGCCTCCAAGCTTCACGAGGGCTGGTTCGCATTTTTTCTAGGTATTCGCAGAGACAGTAGCAGGCAAGCGCGAAAAACCCGTCACAGCTCATCCCGCAACGGCTTCAAATCCCCATCCTCCAGTGCACGCAAACGGTAGTCGCCCCGTAGTTCAATGGCGGAGTTGGAGGCGAGGGCGAAGTGGGAGAAAAAGGCGCGTGGCGGTTTGGGCGGTGAGGAGACGCCCTCTCCAACAGCTCTGCTGCCTTTTGAATTTCCGGGCTCATAGCGCCTACTCCACAATCAGCTCCGCCAGATGGAGGAGCGCCTCTTCGAGTGAGACAAAGGCACACTCTTCATTCTTGAACTGAATGAAGATGGCTCCCGGCGCATGAGATGCCACCGAGGCGACGACCGGCCCGGAGCCCACATCGAACGCCACGCTATTAACGTAGTGACCGAGTTGTTTCTTGTCCGGCCTGATCCCAAGGTCGTTCACCACCAAGTCCCTCTTGTATTCTAAGAGGACCTTCTTGATGGGTGCCATAGCGTCTATCACCAACTGTCGGCGCTTGGCTCGGTTGGCCCTAGTCTGCTTTACAGCTTCTTTTAGAGTCATCATAGGGTCGTAGCCTGTTAGCCGGAACTCTTGCGCAGAGTGGCGATTTTTGCGTCCTTGTGAACGGTTCGCCCGGAGGGGTTCTTGAGGGCTTTCTTGGAGACGCCAGTTTTCTTGAGGTAGCTGCCATGTGTTTGATCCTTGCGAGGGGCACTTGCCATAGTTGATGTTTGTTAGGGATTTGGTGGTGTTGCAAGAGCCAATGTGTCACCGAACTGCGTCTGGTAGTGCGCTCAGGCAATGTTCCCGTTCGCGTCGAGAAATTTGACACGACCACCAGCGGACAGGGCCAAAGCCTCGTCCAACTCCGAGCGGAACCAAGCGTGTATCCCGCCTGAATATGAGCATCGAGTTCGCAGGTGACTGAGTAGTTGGCCCGATCCAGTTGACTCTGGTTCACGATACGCATGGTGAGGACTAGCTTCTGTCAGACTTTTGCTCCTAGCGAAAGCGCGGGCTTTAGAGAGTTCAGCGCGACTTGAAGCAGAGGCACGCGGTTGCGCTTCACGTTCGCTTTTGCCTCACGCACACGAATGGCCTCGGAATTTTGAAATTCCTGCCGTGCTGCGCGAAAGGTGATGCCTTTGCTGCACGCCAGTTCAAAGGCCGCCGTTGTAAGGCCGTCTGCGGGCTTGGTGGATCGTTTGGGATGCTGGCTGCCTTTCAGCAGTTTGCGCCCCAGTGCGATTGCGAGCGATGTGCCGACCGCAATTTTTGTCAGGAGCCATCTGTTTTTGAGTAGGTAGGTTTTGTTCATGGTCGTTGGTTTTTTGTGTTCACGCTGGAGCGCGTGGTAACTGGCACTCTTGCGAATCTGCGGAATTGGAATTCACATTGCCGGAGCGGAGGAATCTCATCGCGGCAGAGGTAAGCAATGAGTCGGGTGATTGTTTTGAGCAGGAATTTCATGATTGTCGTTTTTGTGCGCACGTAGGAAACCACGGCGAGTTGGACAAATGCTGTCCGACCCTTGAACGAATGTTCTTGAGAAGCATCTGTGGACAGCCATACATCACTGCGTATGTCGCGCTTGAAATCCCAGGTTCGTCTTCCCAAAGCCTCACAATTTTCTCGTCCACCGCTGGAGCGGATGATGCGGCTGCACAAGAAACTGATCGCCGGCGATTTTCCGAACTGTCGGAAGCTGGCAGATGAAATGGAGGTCTCTACCAAGACCATCCAGCGCGACATTGATTTCATGCGGGACCGGCTCGGGCTGCCGATTGAATACGACCAGTTACATTTTGGATTTTTTTACACCGAACCCGTTACACACTTTCCGAGCGTGGAAGTTTCCGAGGGCGAAGTGGTGGCGCTCTTCGTTGCGCAGAAGGCATTGGAGCAGTATCGCGGCACGTCTTTTGAAAAGCCGCTGCGCACCGCCTTTGAGAAAATCACGGACGGACTCAAGGAGCGCATCGGGTTTCAGTGGGGTGATGTGGATTCGGCGATTTCGTTCAAAGGTCTGGGAACCAGCGTTGCAGACCTTGAACTGTTCGAGACGGTGAGCCGGGCGACCCTCGACTCCCACGAACTTGCATTTGAATACAAGAAACTGCGCGGTTCGCAGCACGAGGAGCGGCGCATCCAGCCCTACCATCTCGGCTGTATCGAAAATCAGTGGTATGTGTTCGGATTCGATCTGGCGCGGCAGCAATTGCGCACGTTCGCCCTGCCACGGATGCGCAAGGTGCGCGACACGCGGGCGAAATTCCGACGTCCGGCGGATTTCTCGATTTCCAACCACCTCAGCGACAGCTTCGGCGTCTTCAAAGGAAAGGCGAAACATCATGTGGTGATTCGTTTCGATGAGTTCGCGGCCCGCCTTGTGTGCGAACGCCAGTGGCATCCATCGCAAAAGATCAAGCGGCTCGCAGGAGGCGAGGTGGAACTGAGTATGACGCTCGGCAGCCTGGAGGAAATCGAGCGCTGGGTGTTGAGCTGGGGCGAACATTCAAAAGTGCTCGAACCGATGGAATTGAAACGACGCCTCCGCAAGGCGGCCTCTGCGATTCTGGCGGCAACGTGACCCGATAAATTCTTATTTTAACTGTAGGACAGTCTTTGTCTGTCTCGGGCCATATCATTGGCGGCCAACACCGCCATGTCTCAAAACTTCATGCCCACGCTTTCCAAATCCAAACTCATCGCATTCCGCCAGTGTCCGAAGCGTCTGTGGCTGGAAGTGCACCGACCGGACCTGCGCGAGGACTCTCCCCAGACTCAGGCGCGATTTGAAGTCGGCTATCAGGTGGGCGACATCGCGAAGCGTATCTATGATCCGGAGGGAATCGGCGCAGTCATTGATTTCAAAACCGAAGGATTCAAAGGCGCATTTGATCGCACGAAGGTGCTGGTGGCAAATTTCCGTCAGCCGGTGTTTGAAGCGGGATTCAAGGCGGCGGGTGCTCTGGCTTTTGCGGATGTGTTGTTGCCCGCATCCGAGAACGGGCAACCCGTGTGGCGGATGGTCGAGGTGAAATCTGCGACCGGTGTTCACGACTATCACCGTGACGACATTGCGGTGCAGACTTTCGTTGCGAAGGAGGCGGGTGTGCCATTGAAGTCCGTCGCGCTCGCCCACATTGACAGTTCATGGGTTTATCCGGGCGATGGAGATTACCGCGGATTGCTGACCGAGGCGGATCTCACCGCAGAAGCATTTGCGCGATTGGGGGAAGTCAGGGAGTGGATTGCCGATGCGCAGAAGATCGTGGCCTTGCCCGATGAACCCACGGTGGCCGTCGGCCCGCAATGTCATGATCCGTTTGATTGCGGCTTTTGCACCTACTGCAACAAGGACATCCCGCAGCCGGAATTTCCGATCGACTGCCTGCCGCGACTTTCACCGTCCCAACGCACGCAACTCGCCGAAAAAGGCGTCAACGATTTGCGCCATGTGCCTGATGAACTGCTCGGTGACACGCAGATGATGGTGAAGGAACACACGCTGGCCGGGACGGTGCGCTTTGATGCCGAAGGGGCCGCAGAGGACCTCGCTCCCTACGGATTTCCCGCATACTTCCTCGACTTCGAGAGCGTGCAGTTTGCCGTGCCGATTTGGAAAGGCACGCGTCCCTACCAGCAGATCGTTTTTCAATTCAGCCTCCACAAACTCGATAAGTCCGGAGACCTGATACAAATCGACTGTCTCAATCTCTCCGGCGAAGACCCTTCCGAGGCTATCGCGAGGGAATTGATCAAAGTCTGCGGAAAGAGAGGGCCAGCGTTCGTTTATCATGCAGGATTTGAAACAGCCCGCATCCGCGAGCTTGCCGAACGCTTTTCCGATTTGGCGAAGCCGCTGCTGGCCATCAACGAAAGAGTGGTGGATCTCCTGCCCATCGCCCGCAACCGCTACTACCACCACAGCCAGCAGGGAAGCTGGAGCATCAAAGCCGTGCTCCCTGCCGCCGTGCCCGAGCTGAGCTACGACACGCTGGATGGCGTTGTGGATGGTGGCACGGCGATGAGCGCATATTGCGAGGCAATCCAGCCCGGCACCACGCCGGAGCGCAAACGTGAAATCGAAAAGCAGCTCCTCGCCTATTGCCGCATGGATACACTCGCGATGGTCCGGCTCTGGGAGTTTTTCACCGGGCGCAAGGGCAAGGCTGATGCGCCGTCTGTTCGGCCTTAATCACGGAGCGGTGGTCTCACCAATCGTTCCGCACCAGACGGGGATGTGGACGCAGTTTCGCGCAGGGCATTCAATTGTTGGGCGGTTTAGCCTCGGAAGTTTCCACGACCCGCACGACCTGATGTCCGCATTTTGCACACGAACCTTCGAGCACGAGATCACCGTTCTTTTCCGAGCCGTTGTAATCGATCATCTCCGCC
>CAIYUV010000279.1 GCA_903929475.1 uncultured Spartobacteria bacterium | reverse complement strand
GCTCTGGATGCGCAAATCGCAACCACGCCGCTTTTACCAAGACCCAGAGCCCCAGAACCCGATTTCGATACGATTCTACCCGGCGGCGACGGCATTTAGCCATTCAATCGCGGCGTTCGGGTTCATCGCATAACAATACGCCGCCCGTGCCACCATCGCATCATCGTTGGGAGAACGCCGCTTCCGCATACCCCGAAATTTCCCAAAAAACCCACGCGCAGGAAAAGAAAAATTTCACCGCGTAACGGCAACGTCATCGGGGCGGGCGTTGTGCGCCTTTGTCATTCTTCATTCAAACTTCCGCCTTTCCCCGCCGCCCGCGTGTTCGCCCCGGAGGTGTTCGGAGTGCCGGTTGAATTTTCTACAAACTCACGAGCAATTTCTACGGGTAATCACCGGCCAGCGCGCTCATGTAGAGAGCCTCCGCGCTCGTCGCCTCCGTGACCACTTGGCGAACATCGGCTCGGGTTAAATCCAGCACGCGCAGTTTGCCGCCAACTTCCGCGATAGCTTCGACGCGCCGGAAAAGACCGGGATGCGTTTCGGCATAGCTCGCCAAACCCTGTAATTTGGAAACGGCGTCCGCGAATTGTATGCCGTGCGGATCAACAATGTCCGCGACAACCTTGCCGTCGTCTTCGACAAAGAAAACAAAGTCCGGCCTGACGATCTTTGTCACATCGGCGTCGATGTAGGCAATGCCTAGCGAATCTTGGCTGGGGCGGTTCGGGTTGCGATACCAGAACTTGAAACCCTGGCGCTTGCTTTCGGCTGTAACCACCTTGCGTTCCCAATCGTTCAACTCGGCGGGATATGATCCCTGTTCGTCGCACAGCAGATGGTGCTTGTAGGCGGGAATATCGCTTTCAATCCCATCTATCCCGCGCGCCTTCGTCATCTCGAAGCGCGACACGGGACGCGCCAGATCCACATCCTGCGGCTCGGTGCTGAGCGCCACGATTTGCCGGTAAGAGTCTTGCCTGTCATGCGGCAGTCCTTTGATTTGGTCTCGATATTTGGCGAACCATCCATCGGACATCTTTTTTGCCTCGGCATCGAACAGCACTTGCAGGTTTTCCAGTAGGTGGAGCGCAGCTACATCCTCGCGGGCTTCAATCAGTGCCTCGTCCAAGTCGTGCTCAGCCTCCGGTTTGAGTTTCGCCCGTTCCATCGTGTAAGTGCGGGCAATGTCCGGGCTGACGATGCGCGCAGTTCGCCGATAGGCGTCTCCGATCACCGCGTCATCTGCATCGGCTTGAAACTGGTCCTCGCGGATCCGACCGTCTGACAAATGGGCAATGATCGTGCGGCCCTCGACAGTCATCACCATTGCGCGCTTTTCGGCAAACGCCTCCGCCCGCTCGGCAATGAAATTGTCCAACACCTTGTGCATGGCCGCGTGCGCCTTACCGCCCGCGCCGGACAGCAGGCCATCAGACGCCAGTTCATGTGCCAGAGCGGTCAGGCGGATGGCCGGTTTCGCGCCCCGCTGCGGCCGGGTTTGCGAAGGCAGCGATACAAATTTCTCCCACACTTCTTCAGAAGCATCCGGGTTAGGTTTCATCTCCTTCGGATTGATGAGAATTCGGCCTGTCGGCGGCGTGTCGCCACCGCCTTCGCGCAGCGCCTTGACGACTCTTTCCACCGTCTCCTTGTCGAACTTCGGCAGCAGACAATCCACGGAGTTGAGCTTGTCGTTGCCGGGGATGCGCCGCGCTAGCGGTGTGCGCACCATGCGGCCCAACAACTGCGCGATGTAGGTCTGGTCGTTCGCCGGACGGAACGACACCATCACCTCGGCACGCGGGCAGTCCCACCCGGTGCTGATGGCGTCCTTGGCAATCAGGACGCGAATCGCGGTGTCGTCCTGCACGCGCTGCGGTTCGATGTAGGGCACGGAATACTTGCCGAACTTCTGCGTCTTGTGTTCGCCGAACACATGCGCCACGGACGTTTCCAGCAACTCAGGCCATTGCTGAAAAATCGTTTCTAGCGCGAGGCCAATGTCGTTGGGGTTTGGCGTGTTTGGCACTTGCAAGACCATCAGCGGCACCACGGTTTCGCTGTCCGTCTGTTGTGCGGCATACGCCGCCCATTCCTTTGTGCTCTCGCGCAGCTTGTCGGCGGCACGGCGCACCAGCACGGTGTCGAAATCGCCCGTCGCTTCGGGGGGGATGTCCAGCACGATGGTGTCCTTCAACAAACCGGAATCCTGCACGCGGCTGGGGTCCACGATCACATGCGGGAGGGTGCTGCGCCCTTGCGCCCCTTCCATTGCCTTGTTGAAACGCTCCACCGTGGCCGAGATGCCCCATACTACGGGAATGCCCGGCACGCCCCTTTCCCCGTTAATGAGCCGCTTGACGATGGTGGATTTTTCGCCGCTCTCATTGCCCATGCCGCGGTGCGCCTCGTCCAGCACGAGATACAGCGTCAGCTCCGGGTCTTCGATGGTATTGCGGATCGTGTCCCAAATTGTATTCCCTCGCAGGTCGGGTCGCGTTCCGGGGAACAAACCACTGTCCTCGTCGCCATCATGGCCGCGCACTAGCAGGCTCTTCTTGCCCAGCTTTTGCGTGTTGAGGAAGTAAATCTTTCCGGGCTCGAACTTGGCGCGGTTGAACGTGTTTTCCACCACGACCAAGTCTGTGTGGCGCAGCCGGTCGGACGACTCCATGAGCCGGAAGCGCGTTTGCTCATTTAGCGAGGGATCGTCGCTGAACCAGAGCACCACCGCGCCGGGGTCGCGGTCGAAGTTGTAGCGGTCGTCGCCGTGAAACAGCGCTTCAAACACCGCCGCCGCGATCACCGTCTTGCCCGACCCGGTGGCGGCGGTTAGCGAAAAGGCGTGGCGGTCACGGTCCACACGCCAGCGTTTCCGGGCTTTTGTCAGATTCGCCAGCACGTCGAGGGCGGATTCATCTTGGTAGTCTTTGAGTGTAAATTTCATGTGTCGTCTCCGTTAGCGAATGCGAAATTGGTCAGGTAGGATTCATACAGTCGGATCGCTTCCACGCCCTCGGGCAGGCGACGCGCGAGCGCCTGAAAGCGTCGCTCGTCATCGGTGACGATGTAGGCAATCCTTAGAGCCTCGGCTTTGCGTGTGGCTTTGAGGAAATCGGTGGCCTTGTCCAACTCCACCAACAGGCCGTAGGACTCGGCCACATCCCATCCCGCAGCGGGCAGTCTCTCGATGCGGTGGCCCACGCTGCCCGCGCGCAGCCACAGCAGCGGCGCGATGCGTGCGAAGGCGGTCTGGTAACTGATGGCGAGCGGCGTTTCGTAGGTGAGGGTGAAGAACTCTGCATTTTCCTTGAAACCCTCTGCCATCGGAAATTCATCGGTGAACTTGTAGTCGCCCTTTATGGGCTGGCCATCCGGCGTCTTGCCGGTGATGGCGGCGTGCACCCGGGGCTTGGTGATGTAATCGCAAATCCCAAGTCCTTCCCATTCTGTGTCGCCGGGGCGCAATCCTTGTTCACGCAAGGCCTTCTGCTCATCTGCACCGACTTCGTTGTTGGTGACGCTGATGCACTGGCGTTTGCCACCATCCTGCTTGTTAAGCCTCATCACGGCATGAGCGGTTGTGCCGGAGCCGGAGAAGAAATCCAGAATCACCGCTTCCGTTTTTTGTTTCACAAAAAAGCGCAGCGCATCTTCGACAGCGTAGAGCGACTTTGGAAATGGAAACCGACGGTCAGGAATGAGCTTTGAAAGAACCAATGAACCACCGCTTTCGGCGTTATGGGACGCCATATTCCAAACTCGCTTCGGGATGACACCCTTTCGTTCTCGATAAACGGCTTGCACTGCTCCATCAGGGTCACGGCCTAGAATTTCAATGCCGCCTTGTTGGATTGCATCAACCGTTCCACTTGGCAGATAATGAATGGCCGCCTGCTCCCTTTCAGGTTTGTGGTTACGTGAACGAATGAACCCATCATTGAGATACCTTTTCGCAGTTTCGGGAGTTATCCCCCAAAGCCCCTCACCACCATTCGGTCTTAAAGGCCACACTGCATATGCACCTTTCGGAGCCTTTATTTGCAGACGGTCAATATCATCAGCTATTGGGTCTCCGATGGAATCAATGTATCCAGATTCCGCATTCACAAAGATCGGGTAGAACTGATTGGGACGCGCTCCACGCTTTGCGGTTGGCTCACGCCGCCGAAGTCCAAGCCAGTCAATCGCTCGCCCGATTTGCGCTGTGGCCGAACGGGAATCGTCCAGCATATTCCGCTCACCAAGTTGAACAGATGACGAGCCGATGCGCGCGAAGTAGATAAATTCCTCTACACGTGAAAATTCCCCGAAGCGCGCCACGCCTTTGGCGCTAATCACAGATGTTACCATCTCAATTTCTGCCTCTGGAAAAACCTGTTCCAGCAGCAACCCAAGGCGCAGATATTCCTTCTCGTCGATCGAGACAATCAGGACGGAATCCGTCGGGTTCAACAGCTCCTTCGCCAACTGCAAGCGCCGCTCCATCATCGCCAGCCACTTGCTGTGGCGATACAGGTCCTCACCTTCGACGTAATCGTTGTTGTATTTCCAATCCTTCGCGCCCGTGTTGTAGGGCGGGTCGATGTAGATGGCGTCCACCCTGCCCCGGTGCGTCCATGTCAGGGCTTTTAGAGCATGATAGTTCTCGCCATTGATGACCGTGTGCAACGGCTTACCGCCTCCGCGCGAAACATTCCCCGTGGACACAAGGCCCGGATAGATGGTGTCGCGAAATTCCGCGATGACGACCAAATCGTCCAGCGCCACGGACTGGGTTTCGGCTTTTGTCTGGTCGAGCAATTCTAGGGAAACGCTGATTTAATCGCTCCGTGCTGCAGAAAAAGCGAGTCATTGGAGGGTGAGTTTGGTAGAGAGGGATGCATGAAACACCAAATGAGTTTCGCGCAGGGAGAGTATGCTGGGAAAAAGAAGGTGACGAGGCG
>CAIYUV010000278.1 GCA_903929475.1 uncultured Spartobacteria bacterium | reverse complement strand
CGCACCAAGGCCCGTCGCGATTGCGTAAGCAATGAGTAGCGGCATGATCACAAAAAACGATGCTGCCCGCGAAATGCGCAGCGGCTTCAACAAAGACCACGCTATGGCCGCGAGCATCGCCACATTCAGCCCGCTCACTGCGAAAAGATGCAACGTGCCTGTCTTTTGAAAAATCGCCTTCATCTCGGCGGGCGTATCCCCGCGCATTCCCAGCACCATGCTCTCGATCAGCGCCGTCTCCTGAGGTGCGTCAGCCAGCCCTGTCTCCAGCCGATCCTTCACCCATGCGCGCGCAGCAATCGCAAAAACCTGAATCGCGCTGCCCTCGCCCTTGCCAACAATCTCGCAATCGCCCTCGTTGTGCGTTGCGACCTCGAAATGCACACCATGACGTCGAAGCCACGAAGCGTTGTCAAATTCCCCGGGATTTCTCGGCCCAGCGAGTGGATATGCAGTGCCCTTGATCGAAACTACATCGCCATATTGCGGGGCAATTCCGCTCCATCGCACAAGACAAAGCCCGCCAGCCGGAAAATCTCCATTTTCCGCCCGCAGCGTTCGCAACTTGATTTGAAACCCGGCGCGCTTCTCGCCTCGCGCGCCCGTGTAGCTTTCCGGCTCAGACCACACGACGCCTGTCGCCTCCACAATCTGCTGCCCTGATTCAAGTGTGCCTGCAAAATCAACCTCCGTCCCCTGCTGCCGCAGCACATGAAGCGCGAAGAAAACCACGCCGGTGAACACGCGACACACCCACGCATTTTTCGAAAACAACAACACCGCACCCACGGCAGCAGCGCTAGAAACTACAAGCCACACCGGCTGCGACCAGCGATCCGCCAACGCAATCCCGGCCAGTGCAAACAGCGCAAGGCCGAAGAATGGTTTGCGCGGACGGAGGGTGCATGGGCTCATTTGCAGAACAACATCAGTTGAATGAAACTTCGCGAACCCGGCAAGACGGAAACCAATTTCTACGGTGGAAAACAGCGGCGTCCTGCTTCAAGTTCTTTTTATGCAGCCAGTGCATGACGAACATTTCGTGAGTTGGAACCAGTCGCCCGAACAGATGGACGCGCTCTGGCTCACGGGCTGGCGTCATTTCGGGCCGATTTTCTACCGCTACCGCGAGGCGGTGACGACAGATGGTCTGCGGCACGTCATGCCCCTGCGGATTGATGTGGAGCGATTCATCGCAAGCAAAAGCCAGCGTCGTGTGCTGCGCAAAAACGAAGATCTGGTCGTGAAAGTAAAACGTGCGGTGATTGACGATGAACGGCAGCGTCTTTTCGACGCGCACAAGATGCGCTTCAAGGACAACATTCCAAACTCGCTCGAAGATTTCCTCGGCCCGGCTCCGCACGCCGTGCCGTGCATCACCCTCGAAATCGGCACCTATCTCGCCGACCGCCTGATCGCCGCGAGCTACATGGACGTGGGCGCGAGCGGTGTCTCGGGTCTCTACGCTTTTTTTGAACCCAATGAAGCACACCGCTCGCTCGGCACCGCGACGATGCTGTGGGAACTCACCGTCGCACGCCGCGCCAGCAAACGCTGGCACTACCCAGGCTACTGCTATCGCGAGCCCTCCATCTACGACTACAAAAAGCATTTCGGCCCGATGGAGTGCTACGACTGGGAACAGTGGAAGCCGCTGCCAGATTCACCTACAGAAAATCCATGAGCCTTCGCGTTTACACCTACGAAAAATGCAGCACCTGCCGGAAAGCCGTGAGCTTTCTGAAAGAGCACAACATCCCACATGAAGTCATCCCGATCCGTGAACGTCCGCCGACCATAGCGGAGCTTCGCACGATGCTCGGCCACGTCGGCGAACTCCGTCGTCTCTTCAATACAAGCGGCCTCGACTACCGCGCGATGAAACTCAGTGAACACCTTCCAAACATGAACCTCGATGAAGCGCTCGCACTGCTTGCGAAGAACGGCAACCTCGTGAAGCGTCCATTTGCGCTCACCGCGAAAAGCGGAGCAGTGGGTTTCAATGAGTCGGAATGGGCGCGCTTCTTCGCTTAGCCATTACTTCACCGGAGTCTCGGCGATCTCGTAGGCGTAGCGGTGGCGCGTTTTGATCTTCACCTTCACCGTCTCGCCTTCGCGCTCAATCTTCCCGCCGGATTCCGATTCGATTTTTACCTGCAATTTCACCAGACACGCCGTTCCTTTCGGATCCACGGGAATTTCCGTGTCGTCGCTCGCTTCCATCGTGAATCGCTTCGTTTTGATCTCATCGCGGTCGCGGGGCATTTTCACCCCGGAACAATTGATCTTCATCTCCCCGCGAAACCGGAGCGCAGCCTGGCCGTCGAGGGTCGTGGTCTCCACGAGTTTGGTCGTGCCCTTGATATCACCAGGCTTCATGCCTGCAAAACCCTCATCGTTCCAACTCTTCGCCGCCAATGCCGAGTTCATCGGCCACTCGGCCCCGATCACGACTTTTTCCTTCGTGCCATACACCTCGTCGTCGTTCGGCTCGCTCTCACCCGCGACCGATAGCAAGTCGTCAATCACTACTCCCTGCAATTCATCAGGCTCATCACCATTAACCTCCACGATCTTGTCATCATCCTCATGCCGCAGATGGATCACATCGCCGGATTTGAAAAAATCAGCCTTCACTCCTTCGTTCATGCATTCGACCTCGGCGATTTTCAGTTTCAGTTCGCTCACGATTCCTTTTCGCGTCACGTCCACCACTGTCAGTTCGCCGGTGAGTTTGCACGCCGCGTTCACCTTCTCCACATCAGCATCTTCTTTATCAAAAGTCGTGGTCGTCTCGCTCTCGATGGCAATCTTGGCCGCGATGCGAAAGCGGTCGCCTGCTTTCGCCGGACGATGCACACGAACCTCGTAAGTATCCTCCGCCCTCACGGACAAAAGCGTGCAGAAGAAGATTGCGATGAGCAGTCGGAGCGAAGTCATAGTTGTCGTTACCAAAGCAAGCTGGGTGCAAGCGAGCCCAACCATTGTCACCCGCTACTGCTTCCGCCCCAGCCCGAACTGGTCGCCCACCGCCACGACCTTTCCGTCTTTGAACACCACCTCGATGAACTTCGAGCTACACACCGGCTTTCCGGCATCGTCTTTCAGCGTGGCGACGATTTTCTTCGTCTTCGCATCAATCACGTCTGATGTGTGGCACCATGCGTAGCGGCCATCGAGGCTGAAAGTCACCCAGCCGTGACCGCCCGTGCTCAAGTCCACATGACCCGTCTGCACCGGCGGCTCTTTCGTTGCGTCGAAAATATAGAGCCGCTTGCCCTCCTGGTCGCTCATCCACAATTCGCTCTCGTCCGGCGTGAGGGCGCAGCCATGCGTGCGATGGGTGATTTCCTTGCCCTCGTCGTCCTTGGCCATGATGCGCGTGATGATTTTCCCGCTCTCCAAATCCGCGATGTCCACACCGACGTGCCCGCCGAGACAGACGTAGGCGCGCGTGTTTGCGTGGTTTACGGTGAATGGAAATACTCCCCTTTCTCCGATGGGCGCGATGGTTTTCACCTCCGTGTCGTCACTCGTCCGCCAGACATGGAAAGCCGTCTCCGCTCCGCCGAAAACCCATTTCCCGTCGAGGCTCGCGATGGTGTTGTGCGTAGCAATTCCCGTCGGCAGCATCTTCAGCACATCGCCCGTAGCCGCATCGGCCACAAACCATCCCGTCCCCTCGCCGCGCTGCCACCAGCCGGTCGGCACGTAGATTTTTTTCCCATCGGGAGTAATGGCCGCACGGTCACAGCCTGTCTCGTAGCGACGCTCCCACACCACCTTTTCACTTTCCAAATCGAACGCGCCCATCAGCCGCGTCGTCGTCGTGTAATAGGCGCAATGCGTCTTCGCATTCGCGCAAAACCCGCGCATCCCGCCGTCCTTGAACGACGGCACCTCGATGCGTTTCACGAAGCGGTGCCCGTCATCAATATCGAACACCATGATGCCCGAGCCGAAGCCGCCCGGCTGCGAACCATCCGGGCTCGAGAGATACAGGAGATGTTTTTCGCCGGACTCTGCGGCGAGGGCGGTCGTGGCGAGGAACATGAGGAGTAAAGCGCGCATCCCTTTCACATGGCGCAAGCACACTGCCCAAGTCGAGCAGCCATTGTGCATCGCCAGCTTGACGCCCCACATTTTAAAAGCTCACCCTCCGCGCATGAAATCACTCCTCACAGCACTCCTCCTCTCCGTCACCACCCTCATCGCCGCCACACCGGCCAAAACCAATAAGCCGCTCACGTCAGAAACCGACTACGCCGGTATCGTCACCGTCGTCAGCGATACGAGCATCAGCCTCAAAGGCGAACAAGGCACGCGCGTCTTCCAAATCCATCCCGGCACCCTCTACGGCTCGCGCGGCAAAGGAAAACTCACCGACTTCCCCGTCGGCACCCTCGCCATCGTCTCATTCAGCAAGGACGGCGCAGCGCGAAAAGCCGAGAACATCCACAAGCCCCGCAAAAACAGCAAAGTGGCAAAAGCCTTCGCGGAGAAGGCGGGAAAATAGCTGGCTGTCTTGCAGAGACAGTTCCTCTGCGGCTCAATGCCATGATAGGCGCTTCCTCGCACATCATGCAAAAATCACCGCTTCTCTTCATCTTTATTACTCTGCTCTGTTCGCACCTCGGTTTTGCGGCAGATACCCGCCACACGCCCAAACCCGGTTCGTCTGAACGTAGGGCAATTTGTGATGGTGCTCGCGCCTTCGTGATGAAGAATTATGTAAATCCTAAAAAGCTGCCTCAATCACTTGTATTCAAAATCGAAAGAATCGAAGTCATGGGCAGATATTGCAGTTTCGAGGCGATACCAAAATTCAAGGACGGTTCGACCATGGGCACGGACTATGTCATGGACATCGTTTTCGAACTATGCATGGAGAGAACTAACGATACATGGAACGTAGTTTATGATCTCAGCTCGACAGATGTCCCGAGTGACCCGCAGCTAAAAGTCATGTGGCGCGCATTTCCAAAAGAGTTTCCTATCGTTCTGATGCCAAAATTCTGGCGCGACCATTTCAATCGAATCAAATGACTACGCGCTGAGCATGGATCGTAGTTGCGCATGAGATTTCTATGCACAGTTGAGGACGTCATGTTAGTCGCAATGACCTGCACACTGAGCTTGCCCGTTCGCTATTGAGGCGCAATTTTTCGGCATGAGCATCAAGCAGCAAGTTTTGTCAGCAATCCAACGACTGCCGGATGATGTGAACTTCCGCGACGTGAACGAGGAAATTGCATTGCTCGCAGCAGTCGAGGAGGCAGAGGACGACATCCGCGAAAATCGTCTGGTTTCCAACACCGAGATGAAAAGCAGGATCGAAGAATGGCTCATTCGCTAATCTGGACTGAGAAGGCATCCGCCGACATCGAAGTTATCGTCCGCTACATCGCACGCCGAAATCCACAGGCGGCCCGGACCATCGGACTTGGCATTTTCAATAGAACACAAATTCTTCTCACACACCCCGAAGCCGGAACCATCCTCGACGAATTGAGAGATGGCGGATGGAGGAGCTGATTTTTCGACGCTGGAAGATTATCTACACGATACGAGATGAGAAAATCATCATAGGTCGCGTCTGGCCTGCTGCGCTGGGGGAAGCAGACCTCGAAACTCCTCTCGACTGAGCGGAAAACGAGACCGCCCAGCGGAAGTGCTTTCGGATTGTCACAGTGCTGCGGCTCTTTGGCATTGCACGGCGGGACGGCACGCGCCACGTTCCGCGCGAATTTAATGCCACCAAAGAACGCTCCCGCGACAACCCACAAAAACTATCTCCTCGATACGAACGTCCTGATCCACGACCCAGGATCGCCGTTTCAATTTCAGGAAAACACGGTCTGGATACCGGTGGAGGTCTTTGAGGAGCTGGATCGTTTCAAAAGCGAAAGCTCCACGCGTGGCGCGAATGCGCGCGAGGTTCATCGCAGGCTGAGTGAGAAATTTCGCAACGCAGAGGACATGCAGAAGGGCGTGAAGCTGGAGAACGGCGGCAGGCTCCGCGTCTGCGTGAACCCGCTCGCGCAATTCAGAAACGGCGTGTGGAGCCTCGTGAGTGATTCGCCGCGCTTCCACATGCTGCGCGATTTGTTCCCGGATTTGTCGAGCGTGGACAACCGCATCCTCGCCGCTGCGTGCGCCGTGGCGGATGCGGAAAAAGATCCCGTCATCCTCGTGACGAAAGACCTCAACATGATCCTGAAAGCGCGCACGCTCGGCCTCGAAGCGCAGGACTATCGCACTGATCGCGTAGAGGACACGGACATCCGCCTCACGATGAAGCAGAAGAACGAGGAGTATGAGACGTTCGACGTGCCCGGACACTCGCTCCAAGCGTTCGCGAGTCAGGAGAGCATGGTTTTTGAAAAAGCCGCGCACTATCCGCCGAACCACTACCTGCTCGTTCGCAACGAGGAGGAGCCGACGCACGCAATCCCCGCGCGGCACGTGGGCGGCGGCTCGCTGCACAAGCTGCGTCGCGACCGCATCACGATTCGCGGCGGGCGCTGGCTCACGGCGCTGAATCTCGGGCAGCGGTTTTTCCTCGATGCGCTTTATGACCCGGCGATCTCGCTCATCACCGTCTATGGCAAGGCGGGCACAGGCAAAACGCTCATGAGCGTGGGGGCCGCGCTCGAGCTGGTGCAGACGGGCGAGTTCGAGAAGATGCTCATCACTCGCGTCATCATGCCCACGGGAAAAGACATCGGCTTTCTCCCCGGCGGCATCATGGAAAAGATGGCGCCGTGGGTGCAGCCGGCTTTCGACGCGCTGGAACTCCTGCTCACCCGCCCGCGCAAGCCGGAGCATTTCGACAACAAGAAACAGAGCCAGCGCAAGAACGACGACAAGCGCGACAAACGTGATCCACGCGACCAGCGCGAGACGCCATCACCTTTCAGCGGCCCGAAGCCCGCAGGCAGGCCGTGGGAGCCGATGGTTGCGAACGGCCAGATCGAAATCGAAGCCATCACGCACATCCGCGGACGCAGCATCCCGAATGCAATCTTCATCGTGGACGAAGCGCAGCAGCTCACCCCGCACGAATCGAAGACGCTCATCACGCGCATGGGCAAAGGGAGCAAAATCATCCTCATCGGCGACCTCGGTCAGATTGATAATCCCTACGTGGACGCGCACACCAACGGCCTCGTCTATGCCCGCAACCGCCTGCAAGGCCAGCCGTGGATGGCGCACATCAATCTCTTCAAGGGCGAGCGCAGCGAGATGGCGGAAGTGGCGGCCAACCTCATGTAACGATAGACGATGAAGCCCCGCATCCTCGCCATCCGTGGTGGTGCGATAGGCGACTTCATTCTCACGCTCCCCGCGCTGCGTTTGCTGCGCGAGGCATTCCCGCACTGCCACCTCGAAGTCCTCGGCTACCGCCACATCGCCGCGCTCGCGCTGCACGGCGGCCCCGAGCCCGGCACGACCTACGCCGACGCCACCCGCAGCATCGAATACGGCCCGCTAGCCGGCTTCTTTGCGCGCAACGGCAACCTCTCGCCCGAACTCTGCGAATACTTCGCGTCATTCCAACAAGTCGTAAGCTGGCTCTTCGATCCCGACGGCATCTTCGAGGCCAACGTAAAACGCGCCGGAGTAAAAAACTATCTCTCCGCCTACACCCCCATCGCCGACGACAACCACGCCAGCACGCAACTCGCACGCGGCCTCGAAAGCATGGCCCTCTTCCTCGACGACCCCGCAGCGAAGCTCATCCCCACCGCCGAATCCCACAAAGCCGCCGAAACGTTTCTTTCGTCATTCGTCATCCGAAATTGCTCGCGGCCTCCGCCGCGCCCCTTTGGGCTGCCTACGGCAGGCTGTCTCGCTCCGCTCAGCTCGTCATTCATCGCCGTCCACCCCGGCAGCGGAAGCCCGCGAAAAAATTGGCCGTTGGAAAATTGGCACGCCTTCGCCGGTGAAATCAAAGATCCACTGCTCATCATCGGTGGCGAGGCCGACACCGCATCGCTCGATTCACTCGCACCTCACGCCGCGCTCATCGCCCGCGACCTGCCGCTCCCCACGCTCGCCGCGCTGCTCACGCGCTGCACACGCTATTTCGGTCACGACACCGGCATCTCCCATCTCGCCGCCGCCGTGGGCGCAAAATGCACACTCCTCTTCGGCCCCACCGACCCCGCCGTTTGGGCACCGCAGGGCACCCACGTAAAAATCCTGCGCGCACCCGATCTCACCACGCTCACACCAAAAGATGTGCTGCGGAATTAACCCAAAACAAAACGCCGCCCGGCTCTTGCGAAGCGGGCGGCGTGGTTTGGAAAATCAGTCCCGTTTGGCGGGCTGAAGGTTTACAGCGAGCTGCAGAATTCCTCGAACCGGTCGAGGCCCTTTTTGATCACGTCGAGGCTCGTGGCGTAGCTGAAGCGCACGGTGCGATCATCTCCGAATGCGATGCCGGGGACGATGGCGACGTGATGTTTGCCGAGCAGACGATCAGCGAAGTTGGTCGAGTTCATGCCGAAGCCGCTGATGTCGGCGAGCACGTAGAACGCGCCCTGCGGCATCACCACTTTCACCTTTGGGATGCTCGTGAGGCGCTCGACCATGTATTGGCGGCGGATGTCGAACTCTGCTCGCATGTCCTCGACAGGAGCCTGGTCGCCTTTGAGCGCGGCGAGTGCGCCTTTTTGTGCGAAGCTCGTGCAGCCGCTGGTGCTGTGGCTCTGGATGGCGTCCACGGCTTTTGCGATGGCCTCGGGTGCGCCGAGGTAGCCGATCCGCCAGCCGGTCATCGCGTAGCTTTTGCTGAAGCCGTTCACGGTGATGGTGAGGTCGTAAAGTTCCTTGCTGATCGAGGCGATGGAGACGTGCTTCACGTCGTCGTAAGTGAGCTTCTCGTAGATTTCGTCGGACAAAATGATGATGTCTTCTCCGAGGGCGACTTCGCCGATGGCTGCGAGTTCCTCGCGGGTGTAAACGGCGCCAGTCGGGTTGCCGGGGCTGTTGATGATGACCATCTTGGTGCGCGGCGACATGGCCGACTCGAATTCCTCGGCGGTCATTTTCCAGCCGTTCTCGGCCTTCGTTTCCACGATGACGGGCTCACCACCGGCGAGGCGCACCATTTCGGGATAGCTGAGCCAGTAGGGCGCGGGGATGACGACTTCATCGCCTTCACTGACGCAGGCAAGAATAGCGTTGAGGCATGAGTGCTTCGCGCCGTTGCTCACGACGATCTGGCTGGGCTTGTAGTCGAGTTCGTTGTCTTTTTTGAACTTCTCGCTGATGGCCTGGCGCAGTTCGGGGATGCCGCTGCTCGGCGCATATTTGGTGAAGCCGGCTTTGAGAGCCTCGATGCAGGCGGCTTTGATGTGATCGGGCGTGTCGAAGTCCGGCTCTCCTGCGCCGAAACTGCAAACATCAATGCCTTCGGCTTTCATCGCCTTGGCTTTGCTGTCAATGGCGAGCGTGAGCGAGGGGCTGAGAATAGTGGAACGATGGGCGAGTAACATGGTG
>CAIYUV010000277.1 GCA_903929475.1 uncultured Spartobacteria bacterium | reverse complement strand
CGGAGGAAACTCCGTCCGTCTCGGAGGAAACTCCGTCCGCCTCGGAGGAAACTCCGTCCGCCTCGGAGGAAACTCCGTCCGTCACGGAGGAAACTCCGTCCGCCTCGGAGGAAACTCCGTCCGTCTCGGAGGAAACTCCGTCCGCCTCGGAGGAAACTCCGTCCGCCTCGGAGGAAACTCCGTCCAACAGGGAGGAAACTGCCTCCTTCCCTGAAAAAGTCATTTCCGAGGCGGGAAAACCTTTCGCCGGGATGCCGGCAACTCCCTCCGCCGCGTCGGAAATCACCTTCCCGAAGGAAGAAAGCCCCGCCGCCCCCTCCTTCACCACGACTTGAAAATAGCCCAGCGTTTGAACGCTGGGAACCATGCCCCACCTAGACCACGAGTCCCGTCAGGGACGAAAGAACGGTGCTGCCGTCCCAGCCGGGACTTTGCTCCTTTTGGGATGCGGCTCCCAGCACTGAAGTGCTGGGCTATTTTCAGGGCGCGCAACCGTCTTACTGCGGCGGGTTCTTGCTGCCGGTGGGGAAGATGATTTCGGTCTTCGGCAGGGCGGCGCGCAGTTCGCGCAGCGCGGCAGCGGGGATTTTGTCGCAGCCGCGTAGCTAGAGCCCTTGCAGGCCTGTAAGGCCCTTAAGGGCGTCCACGTTTTGCAGCGCGGGGCAGTAGTGGAGGCTGAGCGTTTGCAGGGCGGTGAGGCCCTTGAGGGCGTCCACGTTTTGCAGGGCGGTGCAGCCGCCGAGGTTGAGCCCTTGCAGGCCGGTGAGGCCCTTGAGAACGTCCACGTTTTGCAGCGCGGGGCAGCTGCCGAGGATGAGATTTTGCAGGGCGGTTAGGCCTTTGAGGGCGTCAAGGTTTTCGTCCTTGCATCCCCAAGCAATCAATACCGTGGGATTGAGATGGTGGAGCATTTCGCGGTAGCGGCCAAGGTCGGTGACTTCTCCCATCTCAAGCACGCGGCGGTGCGCGCCCCATGTTTCCTTTTTGAGCGCGTTGTGCCAGTCCTGTCGGATGAGGCTGATGGCATCGTCACACTTCCACTCGAACCCCGCCGCCTTCGCTTCGCGGACGGCGTTGTTGTAGGCGTGGACGTTCCACATCTGCCATCCGATGCCGCCGAGGAAGAGGGCGAGCAGCCACCAGCCCGGTTTGCCGAGGCGGAGTCTGCGGTTTCTGGCTGGGGCTTCGTTTGTCACGGGGATGTGTTTACCGCAAACCTAGGGGCGAGGGCAAGATGGGCCGTGGTGGAGTGGGTAGGCGCAGGCGGCTTTGCGAAAAGCTATTCAGAAACGACGATTTGAAATGTGTAAAAGGTCTCCTGCGCGGAGGCGTCCTTGAGTGCGACGACGACGGTTTTCTCGCCCTTTTTGGCGGGGCGTGGCTGCTTGCGCTGATGCTTATTTCTTGAGCTCGTCCACGCTGGGCTTGATGTCCCATGCGGTGAGCCAGCGTTCGGCGGTGCGGTGGTAGCCGCGTTGTTCGAGTCGCTTTTCCATGTCGGTGAAATGGGCCGCGCCGTAGAAGATGCCGAGTTTTTTGCGGCCTGCCTTGACTTCGCGGTCGAAGACTTCGAGGGCGACGCGGTTGCGTTCGCCGACGATGACGGAGCCTGCGCCGAAGCCGACCTCTTCGCCGATGGTCTCGACGTTGCCGAGCATCCGGGCCATGGCGATTTTGATGCCGCTGGAATCGCCGAGGAGTGCAAGGAGGAGCTGGCCGCCTTTGGGTTCGTTTTTGTCCTTCTTGCCGACATTGTTCATTTCGCTTTCGAGGGCTTTTTGAAAGATGGTGGCGAAGGATTCGCCGTGCTCGGCCTGGAGGCGCTCGAAGTCTGCCATGCTGACGTCTGCGTGGACGAAGTTTTTGGCGTGATAATCAATGCCGTCGGTCTGGTATTGGAGGTGGAAGTAGTTGCTGAAGCCCTGCATCATTCCACGGAGGAGTGCGAAGGCGGGGTTGGGTTTTTTTTCCTCCCCGTCGTCGGCATCGGCGGGCGAGGGCGGGATGTCTTTTTCTGCGATGGGTTTTATTTTGACGGCCTTGTTCTTTCTTTTGACGGGAACGGATTCGCATTCAGCGGCGGCTTTGAGTTTCTGGCCGTCCACGAGTTCAAAAAGGAGTTCGTCGTAGGTGGTGAAGAGTTCGTTGAGTGTTTTGTAGTAGGCCGCGTCGGCGATGTGGACTGCGCCGACGAGTTCGACGGTGACGCCGGCCTTGTTGCGCATGGTGACGATGACGGTATCGAGTTTGCCGCGCTGGTCGTCGCCGGTGTAGCGCACGTAGTCTCGTGCCATTTCCTCCACAGGCCCGGCTGCGGGGGTATGGCAGGCAAGGCCGAGGGTGATGGCGAGAGCGAGGTATATTTTCATTGCGGAGTAGTTAGCACGGAGCGGGCGAGAGGCGAGTGAATCTGCGGCGTTGCATCCGGCGGGCGACTCGGCTTAAACGCCGCTCCCATGATCCGCCTTTTCACTGCATTGCTCGCGGCGTTAGCGCTGTCCGCGTGCAGCACTCAAAAAGAACCGCCGCGCAAACTCGCCATTGCCAAGGTGGGTGTGCTGCCGCTCGCGCTCTCGGATGATTTCGAGATTCGCAAGGTGTCGCAGTTTTTCCACGATCCGCGCGACCCGTTGATGCAAAAGATCACGCTCGAACCAATGCTGCAATTTGAGCGGGCGCGGATGAATTTCGGCGCTGTGAGCAGCTACGACCGCGCGGAGCGTTACGGGCATTATTTCTATACGTGGTGGCGCGCGAAGCGCGATGCAGACATCACCGTGCGGCTGGAATACCGGCAGGAAAATCTCGGCTCGCACGTCCTGGCAAAAGAGGAATTTTACCCTGCGGCGAAGGGCTCGCACGAAACAAAGTTCACCGTCATTGGCGACGAGTATTCGGAGGAGGGGAGGATTACCGCATGGCGGCTGCTGCTCATTGAAAACGGACACATCGTCGGCGTATGGCAATCGTTCCTGTGGAATTGAGATGCACAATTTGACCGAAGGCATAAACGGTGCGATGGGATGGCTGGAAGTTTGACATGAGTGTTCAGCCAACAATTTTCGCCGACATGGAGAGCGGCCCGGCGGTGTGGATTCGGGTCGAGGGGAAGGGGACTTTTCAAAACAGTCCCGGTCTCAAGGATTTTTCGTGCCGGATGATCGAGGGCGGAAGGCGCGAGTTCGTGGTGGATTTGCAGCACTGCCCTGCGATGGACTCCACATTCATGGGCACTCTTGCAGGACTTGCACTGCGGCTGCGCGATGTAGGCGGAGGCGAATTGTGGGTGGTGAATCGCAACGAACGCAACGACGAGCTGCTGCAAGGACTCGGGCTGGATGCCCTTTTCTCCACGCAACCCGCGCCGCAGATGGATGGCTGTGGCGGAGACGCCATCCATCACAGCGCTGACAAGGCGGTGACGCGCGAGGTGATGCGCGAAGCACACGAGGCTTGCGTGGAGGTGAACCCGAAGAACGCGGTCCATTTCCGCGATGTGCTGGATTTCCTGAATGCGAGCGCGGAGAAGGACGCCGCAAAATAAAAAAGAGAAATCTCTCTGCCGCTTTTGGCGCAAGCCTGCTATCCCGCGCGGCTCATGTCCGCACCATCCAACACCACACCCGTCTTCAGCGCCAGCGGTCTCGTCGTCCGCTACGGCGTGCAGACGTTGCTTGATGACTCCACGCTCGCTCTGCACGAAGGCGAGCGCGTCGGTCTCGTCGGGCGCAACGGATGCGGAAAATCCACGTTTCTGAAAATTGCCGCCGGCGAACTGGAGCCTGATGGCGGCACCGTCACTCGCAAGCGGCGTGCGCTGACCGGCTGGTTGCCACAGGACTTCGATCTCGATGCGGCTGCGACCGTTGAGGAGAATGTTCTTAACGGCGCGAGCCACGTGCGTGCGATGCTTGCCGAATACGAAAGCACGCCGGGCGATTCGCCCCGTGCCGCGGAATTGCTCGACGAAATCGAACATCACGACGGCTGGAACATAGACTCGCGGCTGCGCAGCCTTTTGACGAATCTCCACGCACCGGCAGCCGGGCGAATCGCGCGCGACCTCAGCGGCGGTGAAAAGCGTCGCGTCGCATTGTGCCGCGCACTCATCGGCCAGCCGGATTTGCTCATCCTCGACGAGCCGACGAACCACCTCGACACGCAGAGCGTCGAGTGGCTCGAAACGTTTTTGCGCGGCTACGCGGGGACGTGCCTCTTCGTCACGCACGACCGATTTTTCCTCGACCGTGTCGCGACGCGCATCGTCGAGCTGAAAAGCGGACGCTTCTTTTCCTATCCGGGAAATTATTCGCAATACCTCGCGACCAAGGCCGAGCGCGAAGCGGGTGATGAGGCGACTGAGAAGAGGCGGCAGAAATTTCTCGCGAGCGAGCTCGAGTGGGTGCGCAAAGGACCGAGTGCCCGGCGGACAAAAAGCGTGGACCGCATCGAGCGTTACTACGAACTGGCCGCGCAGGACGGTCCGGATCGGGAGGGCGACATGGATCTCGTGATTCCACCACCGCCAAAACTCAGCAATCGCGTGCTGGAGTTGCGCGATGTGGGTGTCGAGATCGCCGGACGGAAATTATTTGATCGTCTCACGCTCGATCTTCCCGCCGGTGCGCGCATCGGCATCGTGGGAAGAAACGGCGTCGGTAAAACATCATTGCTCAAAGTCATCCTCGGCGAAATCGAGCCGACGTGGGGCGAGGTGCTTCGCGGCGCGAAGACAGTGATTAACTACGTGGATCAAAACCGCGCGCTGTTAAACGACGAGGACACCGTGATCGGGGCAATCGCAGGCAAGGCCGACTGGGTGGTGCTCGGCGAACACCGGCTGCACGTGCGCAGCTACCTGCGGCGGTTTCTTTTCACCGACGAGGCGATCAATGCGAAGGTGAAGTTGCTCAGCGGCGGAGAGCGTTCGCGGCTTTCGCTCGCAAAGATTCTCCTGCGTGGCGGCAACCTGCTCATCATGGACGAACCGACGAACGACCTCGACCTCTCGACGCTCCAGATTTTGGAGGAAGGACTTGCCGGGTTCGGAGGCTGCGTGCTGCTCGTGAGTCACGATCGGTGGTTCCTGAATCGTGTTTGCACGCACATCCTCGCATTCGACGATGGCGGAAATGTTTCACTCACACCGGGCGACTACGACTACTTTCTTGAAAAACGCTGCGCGCCCACGCCTGCCCCCGCGCCTGTGCCGACTGCCAAACCCGCACCGGTGAAGGAGCGCGCCCGCAAGCTCAGCTACAAGGAACAGCGTGAACTCGAAGGGATGGAGGCCGCAATCGCCGAAGCCGAGAAGGAAGCGGCGGAAATCGAAGCGATGCTGGGCGACCCGCAGTTCTACGCGACGAAGGCGAAAGAGTTTCCAGCGTGGGAGGCGAAACTCGATGCTGTGAAGTCCCGCGTTGCCGGGCTGTATGCACGATGGGGGGAACTCGAAGTGCTGCGGGCGGGGTGATGCTGAATGTGAGTGACGTTGGCCGAATCGCGTTCAGCTCTATGGAGTCGCAGCGCACGTCGTCACCTACGGCGGCACCTTACTCGGCCTGCCCGACGATAACTACTTTGCGAGTGGCAGGCACAACTTCTTCATCTCCTACATTGACCCGAAGCCCGATGGTCTTCGCGCAATTCTCACGCT
>CAIYUV010000276.1 GCA_903929475.1 uncultured Spartobacteria bacterium | reverse complement strand
GGTGGGTTTGGCAGGGGTGGCGGAGGGTTTTTCTCTGTTGGACGTGGTTTCCGGCAGTTCGGACTTAGTTTCGGAAGGCGTTTCCGTAGTTACGGAAGAGGTTTCCGAAGTTTTGGAAGGCGTTTCCGTAGTTACGGAAGAGGCTCCCGTAGTTTTGGAAGAAGCTCCCGTAGTTACGGAAGAGGCTCCCGTAGTTTTGGAAGGAGCTTCCGTAGTTACGGAAGAGGCTTCCTTAGTTTTGGAAGGAGCTTCCGTAGTTACGGAAGAGGCTCCCGTAGTTTTGGAAGGAGCTCCCGTAGTTACGGAAGGAGCTCCCAAAGTTTTGGAAGGAGCTTCCTTAGTTTTGGAAATGGCTGCGTTAGTTTTGGAAAACGCTTCCGCAGCTTTGGAGGATGCGGAGTTGGTCATGGACGCGCTGGAGGGAGTTACCGGCGGGGCGGGGAAACTCCCGTCCACGGAGGGAGGGGTTTTTGCGGGAGTTGGTAAAGCACTTGAGCGTTCGGTGTTTCACGTCTAAACGTGCGGGGTGCAAATTATCCGCCCGCTCTCGTGCCTCGTGTTGCTCGCATTTGCGGTGGCTGCACGCGCGGCGGTGGCGACGGACGGGAGCGTGGGTGCGGCGGGTGCGATTTCGAAGGTGGGAAATGATTTTGCCATTCCGGGCACGCTCGGCCAGCAGCGGGGCGGGAATCTTTTTCACAGCTTCAGCGAGTTCAATCTTGCGACGGGGGAGTCGGCGACATTCAGCGGGCCGGGGAGCGTGTCGAATATCTTTGCGCGTGTGACGGGTGGCGGGGCTTCGACGATTGACGGGACGATCCGCTCGACGATTGCGGGCGCGAATCTTTTTCTGATGAATCCGAACGGTGTGATGTTCGGGCCGAATGCGGCGATTGATGTGAGCGGATCGTTCACGGCGACGACGGCGAGTTATTTGAAGCTGAGCGATGGCGGGCGCTTCGATGCGGTGGCACCCGCTGGCGATTCGCTCACGGCGGCACCGTTGAGTGCGTTTGGTTTCCTCGGCACGCCTGCGGCAATCACGCTCGACCACAGTCAGATCACGTCGCAGACGGGAAAGGGCGTGTCGCTGATTGGCGGAAGCATCTCGATGACTTCGGCAAAAATCGCGGCGCCGGAGGGAAGGGTGGACATTGCGGCGGCGAAGAACGGGGAATTACCCGCGGACATTTCGCGTCTCACAAGGGCGCAGTCGCGCGTGGCGAATGGCGGGATGAGTCTTCTTCGTTCGACGGTGGATACGGGCGGCGTGCGTGGCGGTGCGGTTTTTATCCGCGGCGGACAACTCACGATGGATCGCAGTGTGATCATTTCCAAAACGACCGGCGCAAATGCAGGTGCGGCGGTGGATGCGCGAGTCTCCGGGCAATTGCAGTTGACGCTCAACAGCAGGGTTTTCACGGAGACGAGCGGTGCAGGCGCTGCGGGGGATGTGATTTTGCGCGCGGGCAGACTGCAGTTGGAAACGGACTCGCTCGTCGGCAGTCAGGCGAGGTCGGACGCACTCGCGGCGTCGCGCGCAGGGCATGTGCAGATTCAGGCGAACGCACTTTCCATCAGCAATGAAGCCACGATCACGGCGTCCACCTTCGGAGCGGGGCGGGGGAATATCGTGGATGTGAATGCGGGGAAGCTGGACATCCGGGGCACGTCCACAAGTTTTCCGACGGGGATTGTTTCCAATACAAACGCAGCGACGGGCGGGGGTGCGGGCGGCGGGGTGCGGGTTCACGCGGGAACGCTCGCCATCACCGACGGCGGCAGGATTTCAGCGGACACATTTGGCAGTGCTCGCGGCGGGGATGTGGAGGTGTTGGCGGACAGTATTTTCCTCGCGGCGCACGGTTCGGCAAACAAGACGGGTTTTTTCTCGGATACCAATTCGCTCGGCGCAGGCGGGCATGGCGGCGAGGTGCGTGTCCATGCGGAACATCTGCAAATCACGGACGGCGGGTTGATTTCCACAAAGACGCTCGGACTCGGCGCGTGTGGCGACGTGAGGCTGGACATCGGGCTGATTGAGATTTCCCGTGGTGGGAGTAAATTTTTCACGGGTGTCGCCGCCGACTCGCCGGTGAATCGCGGCCCCGGCGGAAATGTGTTTGTGAACGCGGGGACGGTGCATCTTTTCGATGGCGGACAAATTTCCGCGAACACATCGTCGAACGGTCTCGGCGGTCCCGGCGGCAATGTGAGTGTGCATGCGGACGATATTTTGCTGGAGGGCGGGCGCGTGCTTGAATCGAAGATTTCCGCGGAGAGCGTCTCGCCGGGTGACGGCGGCGATGGCGGGAATGTGGACGTCGTTGCAAAACGTCTGCGCATTTTGGACGGAGCACGGATTTCGGCGAGCACGTTTGGCGGCGGCGCGGGCGGGGATGTGTCGGTGCGTGCGGACGAGGCAATCATCAGCGACGGAGGCACGGGGCTTTTCACGGGAATCGCGGCGGGCACGGTTTCCACCCTGCCGGGAGCTGGTGCGGGTGGAAAAGTGAACGCGGATTTCAACATGCTCACGCTGGAAAGCAACGGCTCGATTCTCGCGCAGACATTTGGCCCCGGCGCTGGCGGCGAACTGCATGTGAAGGCTGACACGCTGCGCATGACGAGCGGTGGTAGCATCACTGCGACTTCGCAGGGCGCAGGCGCGGGTGGCGGCGTGACGGTGGATGCGCGGTTGCTGACGATGGAGGACAATGCATCCATCGAGGCGTCGGCGACGGCCAGGGGCACTGCGGGAAGCGTGGCGATCACGGTCGAGGAACCATTGACGTTGCAAAGTGGCGCAGGGGTGAGGACGACCTCGGACATCAGCGATGCCGGCACCGTCTCGATCCATTCCGCGACGAGCATCGAGATGGACGATGCGAGCATCACCGTGCGTGCCACGAAGGGAAACGCGGGTTCCATCGTGCTCGTGATGCCGGAGCAGTTGAAGCTGAACAATTCGTCAATCCTGGCCGAGGCCGGGCTGAATGGCGGCTCGGTGTTCATTGATCCGCAGTATGTAATTCTCGATCACAGCCGCATCAGCGCGAACGCGATTCTCGGCGCGGGCGGCGCGATCACGATCATCGCGGATTCGTTCCTGTCCTCGTCGAGCGCCGTCACTGCCTCCTCGGAGGCGAGTGTGCAGGGCACCGTGGAAATCCAGTCGCCCGACGCGCAACTTGCCAACGCGCTCACACCATTGTCGGCATCGTTCGTGGGAATCGAGACGCGATTACAGGAGCGTTGTGCAATGAGACTCGGCGGGGATTTCAGCACATTCCTCGTCGTAGGTCGCGGAGGAGTTCCGCCTGCTCCCGAAGATCTCCTGCTCTCACCGGCAAGACTGCAGTTGGATTTGCCCCGGCGTTAACTTTTGAAAAATTGAAAGCACTGTCTTTTTCAGGGATGTGGCGCGGGTTCCATTTGTTACGTTCCAAGGGCAGGAGTAATTTTGTTTCTATTATCTTAATGAAAATGTAGCTTGCGAAAGCATCGGTTGCATGTTGCGTCACAAACGCATCCTGCAAATCTCTCCTGCGAAAAAGCGACCTGACCCATTACCCAAAATCACCAAGTTGATAGACTGAGTGCAGAAACAGTTCCGCAATCTACAAACACCATCCATCCCATGAATAGCATTTTCAAAAAAAAGCACGAGGTCACTGTAGCAAGCTCTCGTATCCGAACGGGTGGAATTGAAGTTCTCGAAAGCCGCATTGCTCCTTCAACGCTCGCTGTTTTATCCGGTGGAAGTATTATTGTTTTGGGCGACCAGGGCGGAGCGGGCGAAGCTGAGACGCTGATGTTTTCAGTCTCCGGCGGCAACCTTCACATCAGCGATCCCACGCACGGGATTACAGGTGCCGGAGGATTTTCCGGGAATGGGAACGACATATTCGTCTCGTTGTCGTTGTTTACGGGCAGTCTCACGGTGAACACCGGTTCAGGAGCGGATAATTTGGATTTTAACAGTCCACTCAGCCTGCCGGGTGATGTGAATCTTACGGGCAGGATCATCACTTTCAGCGACAGTTTTTCGCTCGCTACGGGAAAAAATCTCACCGTCAACGCAAGCGGGACGATCGATCTCAAGACAGGTCTGAGCGATGTCTCGACTACCGGGGCTGGTGCAATCTCGCTGACGACTGCGCTCAATATTTCGTTAAAGAGCGGAGCCAAGTTGACCACGGTGGATGGCAGTCTGACTTTATATGCTGACCTGCAAACGCCCTCATCCACTGGTAACTTTGTGGGCATCAGCGTGGATGGCGGGCGCATCCAAACCACTGGTGGTGGACAATTGTCTGTCATCGGACACGGAGGGGACGCCGGGAGTCATCAAGTCGGCGTGCGAGTCAGTCAGGGAGGACTCATTATCGGCGGAACAACGAATACGATGACAGTGCAGGGAGCGTCGGGCGGCGGCAGCGATGGCACCAACTATGGCGTGCTTGTCTCGGGAACCGGCTCCGCAATTTCTTCCGGCGGCGGCGCCGTGACTGTGATCGGGATCGGGACGCCAAACAATGCAGCGGTGCGCCTTGATTCCAGCGGGATGATTACCACCGGTGCCAACGCACCGCTGACGATTTCAACTGACAGTCTGGATATCACTGGCGGCGGAGGCGTAAACACTGGAAGCGGCACTCTCTTAATCATGCCGCAAACGACGAGCACGTTGATCAATCTGGGCGGTGCGGATGTCTTGAGTGGCAGCCCTCTGACACTTGGGCTGACGGATGCGGAACTGGATCAAATCACTGCGGGCACAGTGCAAATCGGCGACAGCTCCAGCGCAGCGATTACCATCAGCGCGGCGATTTCTCACGGGAACAACCTTGTCCTCGGCTCAGGCGGGACCATTTCCGGTTCGGGCGCATTGAGCGTGGGGGCCGGGAAAAATGTGGCGCTCTTTGGAAATGCAGGGGTGAACCTCACAGGCGTGGTGACAGTCCCCGGCACACTTCAGGTTTTTGTGGATAATACCTCAGCGCATGATGTGACAGTGGCGAACGCATCCAACGAAATCGGCACTTTCCAAGCATCAGGTGCAGCGAACGTGACTGTGCGCGACGACACCGGCTTTAACCTCGGGGGCATTGCTGTCTCCAATTTGCTGACTCTGCAGAGCGACGGTGACATCACAGCGGGTGCTGAGATCAGTGGAGCAGGCGGACTGACAAAACTCGGCAGCGGCACACTCACCCTGTTCGCCATAAATACCTACACCGGCGCAACCACGCTCAGCGGCGGAATTCTTTCCTACGACTGCGGCACGAGCGTCAGTATTCCCGGCCCTCTGATTTTCACTATGAACACAACCATCAACGTCGCCGCAGGAACGCGTGTGGCCTGGTTTGGGAGCGTCTCAGGTGCCGGGTTCGCTTTAACCAAGACCGGCCCTGGTGCGTTGATGAGCGCCAGCGCGAATTTTAATGTCAGCAATGTTTCGGTAATGGCGGGTGCGATTGGAGCCATTGCATCCAACGGACTGGGAACCGCCCCCATTGATGTGTCTGCGGGTGCCGCTCTTTGGATGGAAAACGGGGCGAACGGGGCCACCGCCACACTGCCCAATGCCATTACCCTGCGTGGGGGTGCGGTTGAATTCGTTAACGCGGCTGGAGTCACGGCTCCGGGGACGCTTGCGACTACCTTTGGCGGTGATTCGTGGAATCTCACTGGCAGCATTATACTCGCGGCGGATTCCACCATTAACACGGCAAACGGCAGCATCTCGATTACCGGCACCGTCAGCGGAGCAGGCAGCCTGACCAAAATTGGCGCGGCTACGCTCACATTGAACGGAACAAATACTTACAACGGCGGCACTGTCATTAACGGCGGCGTTCTGCAAATCAGCAAAGACAAAAATCTCGGAGGAAGCGGAGGGCCGCTCGCCATCAACGCCGCCACGCTCAAAGTCACCGACACCATCTCCAGCGCGCGTGGTGTCACCCTCGGCGCGGGCACGGACACATTCGACATTCCCTCTGGCGAAAAGCTCACCATCACAGGCGCTGTCAGCGGCGGCGGCAATTCGCGCGTCATCAGCGGCGGCACACTTCTTTTCACAAACACGGCAAACACCAACACCGGCTCCACCACATTCACCAGCACGACGAAGAACATCATCACGCTCAATTCAACGAGCATCGCCGTCACTGGCAACGCCAGCGTCACAGTTACGCCATCCGCATTTACACCCGGGGTGATTGATAGCATTGAGTTATCAGGCACGGACGCCAACACCACCCTCATCATCAAAAGTCCCAGGACCGGCACCACCACGATTCATCGCATCATCAGCAACGATCCGGCGGATACCATCGGCACGATCATCTTCCGCAAAAATGTCATCCTCGGAGACGGCGTTGCGGATGCGATCCCGGACATCGAAATCGCCGGGGCTGCCACAAAACTCCTCCTCCAGAACATCAGCGACAACGCCATCATCAAACTCGGCGGGGGATTGTCCTACCTCGACACCTACAACAACAAGCCGAACCTCACGATGTCCAGTGTCGGCGACGGTGTGACCATTGATGTCACCGGCGATGGCACTCCTGCCGGCGTCGGCGGTGGTGGCTTGGGAAAAGTGGTTGTCACTTCGTGGCCCGGCAGCGGCACCATCAAGACCAGCCAGAGCATCGGTAGCTTCAGACTCAAAACCGGCGACTGCAATATCGTCTTTCAGATCGATCCGAATCATCTCGGTGCCAATACCACCGCTTCCATCGGCAGCATGCTCATCGCCGCAGGCGCGTGGGGAAGTTCCGGCAGCGAGGTCGAAGGCGAAATCGGCGCCTTCAGTTGCAAGACTTTCCTCGAAAACGCCACCATCAGCGCGGGCAACATCGCCAAATTCGTCGTCAAATCCGGCCCATACCTCGGCACTACAACTCTCACCGACCCAAGCGCCGCCGGCCTTGGCACCGTCACGGTCAATGGCGACTTCACCGGCTTCGTCAGCAGCGCCTCATCCATCATCAACGTGAAAGTCAAAGGCGACTTCACCGGCACACTGAGCGCCAAGTCCATCGGCAGCATCACCGCCTACACCTTCGACGGCACCACGGTGATGGACAACTTTGGCGATCCGCTCAAAAAGAACATTATCGCCTACGACGGTTCCCTCGGACTCATCAAGAGCACCGCTGGCGGAATCAAGAACTACGAAATCGTCGCCGCCACAGTTTTCGCCGGCTTTAAAGTCACGAATTCGAGTTCGGCCGACAACATCACCGGCCTTGAAAACCTTGATGTCGAAGCCGAGCAAATCAACGGCATCACCGTGGCTCTTAAAGCTGGAACCGGCGTCCAGGGCATCGTCAATTCCAGCTTCGAGACGAGCTTGGCAGACATTGGCCCGATCAACTCCTCGCACGCCATCAGTGCCAGCATTTTCGCCGCAGCCACCAACATCGGAAAAGTCACCGTCGGCGGAACCGTCAACCCGAGCGCTGGCGTGAGTTCTTCCCTCATCCTCGCCGGCACCTACCTCGGCGGTGACGGAACATTCAACGGAAATGAAGTCTTCACCCGCACGGGAACCATTGGCGATATCACCATCCTCGGATCGCTCAGCACCACCACCATTGCCGCCGGGATTAACCCCGTGAACGGCACCTTCGGCGACAACGACGACATTGCATCCCCGGGTGCCGCTCCTCTCGTCGCCATCGGTGCTATCAAGATCGGAGTCGGAAGCGGCACGCTCACCAACTCACCGATGATGGCGCATAGCTACGCCATCGAAGGCGTGAAAATCAAAAGCATCAAAGTTGGAGGGGCTGCTGCCGTCACCACATTCCCCACGGGCCGTTACATCAGAGTGGGCGGTTCGGAGGCGGCCACGGATATAGTGATGAAACAGATCTGAGTCGAATGCGACATGCCGAGAGTTGCGCGTGCTCATTTGCAAAAGCCTTTGGAATTGACGCCATCTCCCCACGGTGGGACTAAGGCCGTGATGTCAATGCGATCCGCCCTCGTAAAATTCATTTGGGTTGGTGCCCTTTTGGCGATGGCTGTGCCGACATGGGCCGACGCTGACACTGCACGTGCTGCTGCTGCGCGCGGCGATTTTTCCACGGCGGCAGCCGGGTGGGGCAAAGTGGCAGACGACGCGAAAGGCGTTCAGCGGGTCGAGGCGCTGTTGTCGCGTGTCCAGGCGCTCCGCGAAATCGGGCAGCACAAGATTCTGTTGGAAACACTGGGTCAACTGGAAGAGGAGGCGAAGACCATCGGTGGAGAGATGCTGCTCGCGGAAGTTCAGGCCGCGCAGGGAGCTTCGTTGATGTTTTCGCGGCAGGCCGCGGACGCGGAACCGTTGCTCCGCAAAGCACTGGAATCTGCAAGAAAGCTCAAGGCGCGGGGACTGATTGCGCAGGTGCAAAACGACATCGGCATTTTGCTTTCCGGCACGGGCGACAAAGCGGGGGCGGTCACCGCACTGGCGGAATCCGCTGCGCTTGCGGTGAAATACGGATCGCCGGAACTCGCCGCGCATGCGAAGAGAAATCTTGCAGAGGCCCGGATGACGGCGGGAGATTTCCCGGCGGCTCGAAAGGAAATGGACGCCGCCGTTCGCGCGGTGCGTGCGCTGCCGGAGGGACACGAGCGAGCGTTCCTGCTGCTGGGGCTTGCACATGCATTCGAGCGGATTTTTCACGAGGAGCCGGCGCATGACAATGCGATGAGGCGTCGGGCGTTTGAGTTGGATGTCGAGGCAGCGAAGCTGGCAACGGCGATTGGAGACGAGCGTGTTCTTGCGTGGGCGCTTGGGCATCAAGGCTCGCTATACGAATTTGAAAAAAAACTGCCCGAGGCACTGGCACTGACACGCCGCGCCCTCGAACTGGCGCAGCGCACGCAGTCGGTGGATTCGCTTTATCGCTGGCAGTGGCAGTCGGGGCGCATCCTTGCGAGTCAGGGAGAGCGCGATGTTGCAATTGAGGCATACCGGCGCGCAGTGGCGACGCTGGAGGGAATTCGCAATGACGTAGCGATTCGGCACGGCAATCGCAATGCGGGTTCGTCCTACCGGCAGGTCGTCGGCGCGGTATATTACGAGCTTGCGGATTTGCTGCTCCAGCGCGCAGACGGGATCAAGGACGCCGCGGAATTTCAGACCGTCCTCCGCGAAGCACGCGCTACAGCGGAGGCGCTGAAATCTGCGGAGTTGGAGGATTATTTTCAAGACGACTGCGTGAACCTCCTTCGTTCCAAACAGCGCAACGTGGAGAATCTCTCCGAGAAGGCGGCGGTGCTCTACATCCTGCCTCTGCCTTCGCGCACGGAACTGCTGCTCAGCCTGCCGGGCACCAAGGAAAAGCCGGGTCGCATCGAGCGTTTCAAAGTGCAAATCGGAGACGCGGAACTCACCGACACTGTGCGCCACTTCCGTCTGAATCTCGAAATTCGGACGACCAACGAATTTCTGGAACAGGCGCAGCAACTTTACAAACTACTGATCGAG
>CAIYUV010000275.1 GCA_903929475.1 uncultured Spartobacteria bacterium | reverse complement strand
GCCCGCGTCTGCGTCACCGTCGGCATGATGACCACCGGCTACGATTGCCCCGACCTCCTGAACCTCGGCCTCTTCCGCCCCATCTTCTCGCCCACGGATTTCATCCAAATCAAAGGACGCGGCACGCGAAAACACGACTTCCGCGAGCAACTCTTCGACGAAACGATCCGCGAGAGCGTCAAAGAACCGAAGAAGACCTCCTTCAAGCTCTTCGACTTTTTCGCCAACTGCGAATACTTCGAGAAGGAGTTCAAATACGACGAAGTCCGCAAGCTCCCGAAACTAAAAGCTGAAGGCGGGGAAGGTGGCGAAGGTGGCGAAGGTGGCGAAGGTGGCGGCGAGGGTCCAGTTGTCACGGGCGGCACCTACGACCACACGGGCGACGACATTATTGATACGATGAAAGTGGAGGTCATCGGCGAGCAAGGCATGAAGATCGACCGCATGTTCTACGACAAGTTTGAGGAGCGGGTGCGCGAGAACGACTTCATCGCCGCCAGCGTCGAGGCGGGCCAGTGGGACCGCGTCATCGACTACGTGAACAAGGAAGTCTTCGACAAGCCGTCCGAATTCTACTCCCTCGACAAGCTGCGGAAAGCCGCTGGCGTAGATCGCCGCCTCACTCTCCGCGAGATTCTCGAAAAGATTTTCGGCCTCATCCCGCGCTTCAAATCCAAGGACGACCTGCTCGAAGAGGAGTTCTCCAAGTTCGTCGCCGACTACAAGCCCGACGAGGCCGGGGCCATCTCCGCCATCAAGACCTATTTCAAGGCCTACGCCACCAGCGACGCCATCCGTCACATCATCGAGTCGGGTCACCTCACCGACCTCGCCACGAATCCCGTTTTCTCCACCAAGGACTTCAAAGCTGTCCCCGCGAAATACCGCACACTCATTCCTGAATACATCAAGGACTACGTCTCCCTGAACCAATTCGCCGCATGAAGAAACTCCGGCCCAGCGGCGGCTATCGCGACACCGCCAGTTTCCAGACAGCAACGCTCATCTACGACGCCACGGTTTGGTTCTGCGAAAAGTTCCTCGATCCCCGTTCGCGCACCGTGGACCAGATGGTGCAGGCCGCGCGCTCCGGTCGGCAAAACATCGCTGAGGGCAGTCGCGCCTCTGCGACCTCTTCGCAAACCGAGTTGCGCCTTCTCAATGTAGCCCGTGCCAGCCTCGAAGAGCTGCTCCTCGACTACGAAGACTTCCTCCGCCACCGCCGCCTCCAAGCGTGGACACCCGACTGCCCGGAGGCCAGAGCCGTGCGTGCCGTGCCCCGCACGTTCCAGAAAGATCAGTCCGATCCGTCAGATCAGTCCGATCCGTCCGACCTCACCGATGAGCAGCGTGCCGCCCTTTACTCCCGCTGGCTCGAACACGCCGACCCCGCCATCCGCGCCAACGCCCTCATCTGCCTCATCCACCAGGCGAACTTCCTCCTCGACCGCCAGATCGCCGCACTGGAGAAGGCCTTTGTGGAAGAGGGCGGCTACAGCGAGCAACTCGCCACCGCCCGCCTAGCCCACCGCAAAAAGAAAGAACAGCCCGATCCGTCCGATCCGACCAATCAGCCCGATCAAAAACCACCCACCTGCCCCCAATGCGGTGGCCTCATGGCCCTGCGCACCGCCAAGTCCGGCAAAAACGCCGGTAGCCAGTTCTGGGGCTGCACTAAATACCCCGACTGCAAAGGCACCCAGCCAATCTAACAGATCCGCCCGATCCACCTGATCCGTCCGACCCTATACCATCATGCTCGACACCGATACCAAACGCCGCATCGACACCGCCCGCGACATTCTCGTCGGCAAAGTCCCCGACCCCAAATCCCAGGTCGAGCAGATCACCATCGCCCTCATCTACAAGTTCATGGACGACATGGATGCCGAGTCCGAGGAACTCGGCGGCAAGCGCAAGTTCTTCACCGGCGACTATGCCCGCTACGGCTGGGCCAAGCTCATGGCACCCTCGCTCGGCGGACACGAGATGCTCGGCCTCTACGGCGAAGGTATTTCCAAGATGCCCGAAAACCCCGGCATCCCCGCGCTCTTCCGCGACATCTTCAGAAACGCCTACCTCCCCTACCGCGACCCCGAGACGCTCAAGGCCTTCCTCAAAATCATAGACGAGTTCAGCTACGACCACAGCGAGCGCCTCGGCGACGCCTTCGAGTATTTGCTCAGCGTCCTCGGCTCACAGGGCGATGCCGGGCAGTTCCGCACCCCGCGCCACATCATTGATTTCATGGTCGAGGTCCTCGCCCCGCAGAAACACGAGACCATCCTCGATCCCGCCTGCGGCACCGCCGGTTTCCTCATCTCCGCCTACAAGCACATCCTCCGAAAACACGATCCGTCGAATCCGCCCGATCCGTCCGAGCCACCGCGAAAGCCCCTCACCCCCGACGAAAAGGGCAGCCTCGCCAAAAACTTCAAGGGCTACGACATCTCGCCCGACATGGTCCGCCTCTCCCTGGTGAACCTCTACCTCCACGGCTTCACCGATCCCCACATCTGTGAATACGACACCCTCACCTCCGAGGAGCGCTGGAACGAATTCGCCGACGTCATCCTCGCCAACCCGCCCTTCATGTCCCCGAAAGGCGGCATCAAGCCCCACAAGCGCTTCTCCATCCAGGCCAAGCGCAGCGAAGTCCTCTTCGTGGACTACATGGCCGAGCACCTCACGCCCACCGGCCGCGCCGGTATCATCGTCCCCGAGGGCATCATCTTCCAGAGCCAGGACGCCTACAAAGTCCTGCGGAAAATGCTCGTCGAGAATTCCCTCGTCGCCGTCGTCTCCCTCCCGGCGGGTGTGTTCAATCCCTACTCCGGGGTGAAGACCAGCATCCTCATCCTCGACAAATCCCTCGCCCGGCAGAGCGACACCATCGGCTTCTTTAAAGTGGAGAACGACGGCTTCGGCCTCGGCGCCCAGCGTCGCGCCATAGAGAAAAACGACCTCCCGCAAGTCCAGGCAGAACTCGCCGCCTACCTCCAGGCCCTCCGCGCCAAAGCGTCCACCGAGACGCTCATCTTCACCACCGGCCTCATCGTCCCCAAAGAAAAGATCGCCGCGAATGGCGACTACAACCTCAGCGGCGAGCGGTATCGGGAGGGAACCGAACGAGAGACAACCTTCCCGAAGATCGCGCTGCGTGATCTGCTTAAACTCGAATTCGGCACACGCATCACTAAGAAGGACGACGAAGGAACGCTGTTTCCCGTGTATGGCGGCGGAGGTGAGAGCTTTCGCACTGATTCTTTCACGCGGGAAAACGATGTTGTGATTTCGCGATGTCCCCGGAATGCGTGAGGGTGGTGCATGGGAAATTCTATCTACTCGACTCGGGCTTCACGTTCTCGATTGCAGATACCTACATCGGGCGAGCAACCAAAAACTACGTCGCGCAAGTTCTATTGAACAGCCAAGACCTCATCTACGCATGTGCTCGCGGCCACGCGCAAAAGAACATCGACGTAGATGAGTTCAAAGGGCTCCAAATCCCCCTGCCGCCGCTGGAGGTGCAGAAGGAGATCGTGGCGGAGATCGAGGGCTACCAGAAAGTCATCAACGGCGCCCGCGCCGTCCTCGACCACTACCGCCCCCACATCCCCATCCACCCCGACTGGCCGTTGGTGGAGTTAAGTGAAGTCCTAGAGCTATCGAGTGGTAATTTCCTCTCGGCAGAAATGCGGATCAATGGACCTTTTCCTGTTTACGGTGGAAATGGAATTAACGGTCACCATTCGGAGTATATGTTTGAAAAGCCCACCGTCGTAATTGGGCGAGTAGGCGCCTATTGCGGCGCGGTGCATTTGACCGAACCAAAATCCTGGGTAACGGACAATGCACTGTATGTTAAGAATCTACTTCGCCCTGTGGACTTAAAGTTTCTGGAGATACTTCTCCGTTCACTAAATCTGAACCAGTTCGCAAAGGTTGGTGGCCAGCCATCCATCTCTCAGACGACAGTCTGCGAGAGAACAATCCCCCTCCCGCCCCTCGCCACGCAGCGCGCGATCGTGGCGGAGATCGAAGCCGAGCAAGCGCTGGTCGCCGCCAACCGCGAACTGATCACCCGCTTCGAGCAAAAGATCCAAACCACCCTCGCCCGCATCTGGGGCGAAGCCGCGACTGCCAATTCGCTGGAATGAAGTCCGATGGGAAAACCGTGATTGGCATAGATGTGGGAGGGAGCGGAAAAGGCTTTCACGCCGTGGCCCTCCGCAATGGCCGAATGGAAGCGCAACACTTCACGGCGGCGACAGCCGTGGAGGATTGGTGTCTCGATCAAGGCGCAGAGGTCGTCGCCGTTGATGCGCCGTGTGAGTGGGCCACATCCGGCAGCTCGCGCCTCGCCGAGCGGGCGCTCAAAGCTGGCGGCGAGACGATCCAATGTTTCAAAACCCCCACGCAGACCTCCGCCAAGCGCAGCGCATTTTACGGCTGGGTGTTTAACGGCGAGAAACTCTACAAGCGACTCAAGTGTCACTACCGGCTCTTCGACGGCACCCGCAGGCGCGGGAAGATCGTCCTCGAAACTTTCCCCCATGCCGCCGTGTGCGCACTGGCGGGCCGCGTGATTCCCGCCCGTCCAAAAGCAACCACCCGCCGCCGGATGCTACGCGAACAGGGCTACGACGACAGTCCGCTCCGAAACATCGACTTCGTGGATGCCGCGCTCTGCGCCGTCACCGCCGAGCGATTCCTCCTCGGTCGCACGATCTCGTTTGGTAATGCCGAAGAGGGTTTCATCGTGGTGCCCGGATAAGAGGCCCCGCCGCGATGACGTTGCCGTTACGCGGTGATTTTCTGAAAGATTTTTGAAAGAATGGCGGTGGGGGTTTCGTTCTTTCCCCATGCATAAATTCGAATCAACACGGGAGAGGCGGGCGCTGGCGAAGGCGCGTGCGGAGGCAAGGGCGGTGCAGCGGCGGAAGGATTATGAGTTGACGCAACGGGTCTGCGTGAGGCTGGGCAAGCGGTTGCGCGCGGTGCGGGAGGCGCGGGGATTGAGCCGGTATGCGCTGGCGCAGGCGGCGGGGATGTCGAGGGAGATGGTGGGGAAGGTGGAGGGTGGGGTTTCAGCGCCGACGGTGATCGTGCTGATGAAGGTGGCAAAAGTATTTCGCACACCATTGCCGTTGCTGGTGACGGTGCTTTGCGAATTTCGCCGTAGGTAAAAGCGTCCACTATAGTGGACTAACGCGTTTCGCGGAGGGTGTGCTTTCATTGCCGCCGATGTCACTGCGCTTTTCCATATTCGAGTCGGCTGCCGGAACCACGGGGTTCGCTTTCGGGTTGGGGGCGGGCGGGCGGTTTCCGGGCTTTGGGCGGGCGGGGATGAACCACGAAGACGCGAGGGGCACGAAGTTGCGGGGCGGGCGGCGGGTGCGGGGGTTCGGAATGGCGGGGTGCTGGGGTTCGGCAGGGGGATTCTCTGGGAAAATCGGGTTCTTCTCTGTTGGAACAGGGTTAGCGGCTCTCGGAATGCCTTCCCCGGACGGCGGAAAGAAGTCTTTGCACGCTGGAAAGAAGTCTTTGCACGGCGGAAAGAAGTCTTTGCACGGCGGAAAGAAGTCTTTGCACGCCGGAAAGAAGTCATTGCACGGCGGAAAGAAGTCTTTGCACGGCGGAATGAAGTCTTTGCACGCTGGAAAGAAGTCTTTGCACGGCGGAAAGAAGTCTTTGCACGGCGGAATGAAGTCTTTGCACGG
>CAIYUV010000274.1 GCA_903929475.1 uncultured Spartobacteria bacterium | reverse complement strand
GCTGACCATCAAGGTGGATTTTCTGGTAAAAAAATCCAAACAACTCGGCCTGTGAAGGGGCGTGCCGAGTTGGTGGATTACAAGCACCCGAAATTAAGTCTCAGAGCGCAATGCGAGCTGCTGAGCGTGTCTCGTTCGTCTGCGTCAATTGCGGCAAGTGTGCTTGGTGCAACTCGGGCAAGCGACCTACGTGCGGAAAACGACAGGCCACGGATCGCTTTAGTGATAAACTGCGCGACTGGCTGAATGGCCTCATCAAGTCCATCTCCCACTAGTTGGCCGAACGGCTTCGGGTTTTGGAGGACGGGTAGGGAGCAGGGACGCGCAGAAACCGTCATTGACACCCCACTCACCGAGCCGCTACCCCACCCGCAATATGCGCCTCAAAAAATCTCCCAGTCGCATGTCGCTCTATGATGGAAGGGATTCGCGGGCGTATCTAGGGAAGTTGGCGGAATTGGAGGTGAAGGCGAAGTTGCTGAAGCGGGAAGCGTGGCGGTTTGTGAAGTAAAATGAAACTCCTCCGCGCTATCTGGTGGTTAGTGTGCTTCGTCGTTCGCCTTTGGTGGACGATGGTCCTGCTCGCCTTCGTCGTGGTTATACTTCTTGGTCTATTCGCACAATGCCAACACCATTAGAAATCGCAGTGATGCCAGCGCGGGTCTTGGCGGTTTGGGAAGTAGAGAATCTTTCCTCTCGACAGAAAACTCCCGCTCCATTTCCGTCGGCATCCGCAAACGCCACCTCCATGATACCAACATTCATCCACCAACAACCCCTGCACGTGTGCGGGATAGAAGGATGTTAGGCGTTCTCGCACTGTGATCCTCCGAAACCCCAGAAAATTCTCGATGCCGCTGGGTATAGCCGTGGCATTTGGCGTTTTAGCGGCGGCGTTCATCTCCCTTTGCTTCGATTTCGGCAACGGCAGCTTTTTTGCCGGCGTCTCCTCGGCGGGCAGTTATCTCGTAAGTATTTACAGTTTCGGTCTCATCATCTTAGTAGGCATCTCAGCGATTATCGCAATTTTGGCAGGGCGACTCATCGGCACTACTATTTCTGCCGCAGTCGCGCTGTCGCTACTTGTCACCATGCTCGTCACTTCGTATATCGGCTCCAAGCCGATTTCCCGATTTCGGAGGCTGGTTTGGGAGGCCGCACCCAATTCGTTGCCGATTTACCAGCACGAGATGCACACGAGTTTCAGCGACGGCACGACATATACATTCGTCATCGCAAGCGATTCCAAGATCATCGATGACTTGTGCCAGTCAGCGAAGTTATCGAAGGTGCCTCGCGATTTCGCCACGCATCACTTATTGTTGATTTACTTTCCTGACACTACTTTCCCGCCCGACACTAATTTCTACCGGGGAGATTCTATCGAATTGGCCTATACGCCTTCCGACAAGAAGGCATTTGTTGTCCGCTCTCCCAGTCTCGCACGCTCACCAAGCTCTCAACCATGACGGAAGTAGGGGCAGAATATTCGCGCTAGCGCCGAGGGATTGACTCTTGTTTCCCCTGCCACGCGTTGACTCTCCGCAGAAAGTCGGGCATGGTGCGTGCATGAGCACTGTTGCTGAAATCGAAGCTGTGGTTCCCAGTTTGTCTGTGGAGGAATTGGCGGAGTTGGAGCGATTCATTCACGAGACGCGGGAGGGCAAGGTTCGCGGTGAAGCAGAAGTGGCGGGGTTTGACGCATGGCTTGCGGCGAGCAGCGGCATTGCAAAAGGGAAGCTGACGACGGATGAGCGGATGCGCGAGACGCGAGGAGAGGTCTAATGAGCGGGACGACTCTCGTGGATACGAATGTCCTCCTGGACATTCTGACTGCCGACGCGCGCTGGCTGGCGTGGTCGTCTGCCGAATTACGAAAGGCAAAGACGAGTGGCGCGGTGGCGGTGAACCCCATCATCTGCGCAGAGGTGGCACCCGCTTTTGACTTCGATTGGGCGAGGCTCGATGCGTGGCTGGCACAGGCGGGATTTTTGAAAGAACCGCTCCCATTTGAAGCATCCACCATCGCCGCCGCTGCACATCGCGAATATCGGCTGCGGGGTGGCTCGCGGGATACGCCGTTGCCGGATTTCTATATCGGCGCGCATGCTGCAGTGGCGGGTCACCAACTCCTCTCGCGTGATGACGCGCGTTACTCGACCTATTTTTCAAAGGTCACGCTCATTGCGCCGAGGGGCTGATGATTCGATCACCAAGTGGCTTCCGAAGCACGAGCGATGAGCGTTTTCACTGAAAGAACGCGGACGCCGAACTCTACTGGAGTTTCTTGATCGAGATGTTGCGGAACATCACGGGGTCGTTGTGCCCGGCAAAGCCGAAGTGCCCGCTCGTGCGCTCTAATCCCGGATGCTTGCTACCCGCCATGAAAGTCTTCGGGTCGATCTTGCTGACGTCTGTTTCGAGAATCGGCGTGCCGTTTAGTTCCACTTTGATGCGCGAGCCTTTCACCCACACCTCTTCGTAATTCCATTCGCCGATGGGATACTGGTAGCCGCGCGCCGCCGCTGCGATGCCATACACCGAGCCGTGTGCCTGCCGCGGATCTATGCCCTTGTAGTTATCGTCCAGCACTTGGTTCTCACACATTCCTTCGTAGGCCGTGTCGCCGGTTCCGGGGTAGCGAATCGCGAGTCCGTTGTTGCCATTTGGCGGCAGCTTGAATTCCAGCCGCACTGCGAAGTCCGAATACTCTTCCTTGGTGTAAATCGTGCCGCCTTTGCCCTTCTTGCAAACGATGGCGCCATCCACCACCTCGTATTGATCCACCGGCCCTGCCCAACCCTCGAAATCCTTCCCGTTCCAAATCGTCTCAAAACCCTTCGCGCTTTTTTCGACGAGCAGCTTCGTCGCCTCCTCGCCGCCGATCTCGCGGATGAAAATATTCCGCCACTTGATCGGCGCGCCATGCGTTTGCAGGCAGATTGGCCCCTTCGCGGGAACCGGTGTTTTGCGGTCGTAGAAATTTTCCAGAATCGCGTGATCCACGGTCAGCTTGTCATTCAGCCAAACGCTCACGCGCGAGCCGATCATCACAATGCGGAAATGATTCCACTCGCCTGCGGGATTGTCCGCGAGCACCAGGGGATCTTTTCCCGGAGCGCCGGGGCTGTTGTTCCAAAGCCCGCCGCTGCCCTTGTCCGCGCCGTTCTTGAATTCACCTTTATTCGTGTGATCCCAAATCTGCACCTGCGGCACATTGCGCAGGTAAATCCCCGAGTCGCCCTTCGGCGCCATGTTGTAGTCCACCAGCAGCTCGAAATTCCCGTATTCCTTTTCCGTCGTCGCATATTTTCCGTTGCCGTCGTTGAGCAATTCGCCGCCCTCCACCTTCCAGTGTTTGCGCATATCCTCCGTCCATTTCGTCTTCTCCGCATCCGGCAGCGTCGCATACGCGCGATGATCTGCCGTGTCGCCGCCACGGAAGCCTTCAAGATCCTTCCCGTTGAAAAGTGCAGTGAAACCCGCAGGCGGCACATTATTTTCGCCAAAGGCGAACGAAGCGAGAGCGAGTAGTGTGGAGAGATAGGCGGAGACTTTCATAGAGCCGCGCGTCGTAGCCTTACGGCGGCACACGGTCAACGGTGATTAGTCGAAGGCGTTTATGGCCGCTGCAAGCATCTAGCCACAAACTGCGGCGCTTGCTTCCAAAACTCTGGCATGATGCCATACTTAAACCGACAGTCCGATGAACACGCACATCAACCGCCGCACTTTCCTCCGCACGACCGGCGTTGCGCTCGCTTTGCCGTGGCTGGAAACTTTTGCGGCTGAGGGGGAGAAGGGACCGCCGCGCAGGATTGTGAGCATTTGCACGAGCTTCGGGCTTTATGGGCCGTCGTTTTTCCCGGCGAAGGCGGGGCGGGATTACGAGCTGGGCGAGTATTTGCAAATTCTCAATGAACTGCGTGATCAGTTCACGGTGTTCTCGGGGATTTCGCATCCGGAGATCGGCGGCGATCACGCGTCGGAGGCGTGTTTTCTCACGAGCGCAAAGCGGCCCACGCAGGGCGGATTCCGCAACAGCGTTTCGCTGGATTATCTTGCCGCAAAGCATGTCGCGGGTGCGACGCGGTTCCCGCTGCTGACGCTCTCGACGCTCGACGACAGCCCGCTCACGCACGCGCCGAGTGGTGCCGGCGTGCCCGCGATGTGCAAGCCGTCGGAAATTTTTTCGCGGCTGTTCCTCGCAGGGAACAAGGACGAGGTGGCGCACGAAATCGCGCGGCTCAAACGCGGGCGGAGCGTGCTGGATCGGATGGGCGACCGTTTTTCCGAACTCAAGCGGACGCTGAGCAAGCAGGATCAACAGCAGGTGACGGATTACACCGACGCGGTGCGCGAAATGGAAAAGCAGCTTCAGGCCGACGAGGCATGGGTGAACCGCCCGAAGCCGGTGATTGCGGAGCCGCCGCCGTCGGATGCGCTCGACCGCAGCGACAGCATCGGGCGCGCAAAGCTGCTGATGAATCTCACGAAGCTGGCGTTGCAGACGGATTCGACGCGGGTGATCAGCATTTTCATCCGGGGCATGGATCTCACGCCGCCCATCGAGGGCGTTTCGGAAAATCACCACGGGCTGACACATCACGGACTCAATCCCGCGAAGATCGAGCAACTGCGCATCGTCGAGCGCGTGGAGATGAAGGCGTTCCGGGATTTCCTGCTCTCGCTGCGCAATACGAAGGACGGGGCGGGCACGTTGCTCGACAGCACGCAAGTCTTGTTCGGCAGCAACCTCGGCGACGCGAGCGGGCACGGCACGACGAACCTGCCAATCCTGCTCGCGGGTGGCGGCTACAAGCACGGCCAGCACATCGCCGGTGATCCGAAGAACAACACGCCGCTGGGAAAATTGTTCGTGAGCATGCTCCAGCGATTTGGCGCGGAAACGGACACCTTTGGTTCTGGAGCGGGGAACATCACCGGCCTGACGTAAGCGAATTGTGAAACGCAACCACCGCTGGTTTCTCTCATCGGTTTTGTTCGCGCTCTTGTGTGCCTCGCCTGCGCCCGGCGCTGCACCGCTCACTGGAGCGAATGATGCCGCAGGCACATTCAAGACGCACGTGATGCCTGTGCTCGCGGCCCATTGCACAAAATGCCACGGTGCGGAAAAGCAGAAGGCGAAGATCAATTTTGACAGTCCGCGAACACTGGAGCAGATGGCGACGGATTCCGAATTGTGGTTCCGGATGCGCGAGCAAATCGAGTCGGGCGTGATGCCGCCGGAGGACGAAAAGCCGCTCGCACCCGAAGAGAGCAGGGCTTTGACGGGCTGGGTGGACGGCGAATTTACGAACCTGCTCGTCGGCGTCCAGCAGCGCGAGGGGCGGAGTAAATTCCGCCGTCTGAATCGCAATGAATACGCAAACACAATTCAGGATCTGTTTGGATTCCGTCCCGCAGTTGTTCGCGATTTGCCGGGAGATGCCCGTGTGAACGGCTACGACAAAGTCAGCGCCGCGCTACCGCTCTCATCGGCTGGCGCAGCCGGATATGTGCAGATTGCCGAGCGGGTGCTCATCCAGATGTTCAGGCAGCCGCCGAGGGATTTCACGAAAACCACGCGTCTCTACGCTGTCGCAAGCGAGCAGTCACCGGGGCACATCCTCGAGCTGCCGAATGGATGGAAAGTTTCCTTCAACACCGACACGACGTCGGTGCCGCTGCGAAAAAAGAACGCCGCCGGTGAAGCGACGGCCGATTTTTCAGCCGCAACTCCGGGAATGCACCGCGTGCGCATTTTTGCCTACGGCTACCAGACGGACAAGCCGATGCTGGTCGGGATTTACGCCGGGCACACGGTTGCCTATCCGCAGTTGATCGATCTCGTGAAAGTGGTGGAGGTGCCGCCCGGTAAACCCGCTGTGATCGAGACGGAGGTGTATCTGCGCACGCGGGAGTTCAACGACACCGCGCCCGTTTCGGACAGCCTCCGCCTCATCCCGTTCGGTCTCGGTGTGCAGGTGCCAAAAAATTCGCTGGCGAGCAAATGCAAGGGCCCCGGACTCGCCGTGCAATGGGTGGATGTGGATGCGCCGGAATTGCCGCTGCCCGGCGACCGCTGGCTGTGCGCGGATATGCCGCCCGCGATGCAGGAGGTGTTCCGGCAACCCGATGGCACATTGAAGAGCGGGAAATTTTCACGCGATGAACTTCTGTCCGTGATGCGCACGACATTTCAGCGCGTCGCCGCGCGATTTTTCCGGCGCGATGTGACCGAGGCGGAACTGAATGGGATTATGGCGAGTTTCACCGAGGGAATTGACGCAGGTGAAAAGCTGGGCTTAACGATCCGGAGCGAATTGCTGAAAATGATGACGTCGCCCGATTTTCTGTGTGTCATCGAGCGGCCCGGCAGGCTCACGGATTTCGCACTGGCATCGCGGCTTTCGTATTTCCTGTGGAATTCAACGCCCGACGAAGAACTGCTCGATATTGCGCACAAGCACCAGCTCCAGAATTCCACCGTGCTCGCGCAGCAAACGGAACGGATGCTGAAGTCCCCGAAATCCGAACGATTCACGAAGGACTTTGTGGATCAATGGCTGAACCTTCGTGCCATCGGAGACACGACGCCGGATACGAAGCTCTATCCCGAGTTCGACGAGTTGCTGAAAATTTCCAGCGTGATGGAAACGCAGGCCACGTTCCGCCGCATCATGGATAAAAACCTGAGCGTGCGCGAATTTGTCGCACCGAAGTGGGCGCTCGTGAACGAACGGCTCGCGCGGCACTACGGTTTGCCGGAGGTGAAGGGATTCGATTTGAAGGAAGTCGCCATCCCGGCGGACTCGCCGTTCGGTGGAATCTGGACGCAGTCTGCCGTGATGAAAGTGACCGCCAATGGCACAGGCACATCGCCCGTGAAGCGCGGTGTGTGGGTTTCTGAAAGATTGCTCGGCATCCACATCCCGCCGCCGCCGCCGAGCGTCGAGCCAATCAACCCCGACACACGCGGAGCAAAGACTCTGCGCGAGCAGCTCGAACTCCATCGCAAAGGATCATGTTCAGCCTGCCACGCGAAGTTCGATCCCTACGGTTTTGCGCTGGAGAGTTTCGATGTCACCGGAGCCTTCCGCACCAAATACCGCGAGGCCGATCCCGATGTCGCAAAGCTCCAGCCGCAGGAGCGCAAGGGTCGCCCCCCGTGGCGCGACGGGCTGCCCGTGGACTGCACCGGCAAGACGCCCGACGGTGTCGCTTTCACCGGAGTGCAACAGTTGCGTCAGCTTCTCGCGAATAAAACCGATCAACTCGCGCGCGGTGTGACGCGCCATCTCGTAACCTACGCCACCGGCGCACCAGTCACCCGTCTCGATGAACCCGCCATCAACGCCATCGTGCAAGTTGCCGAAAAATCCGACTACGGCCTGCGCACGCTGATTCACCTGGTGATTCAGAGCGACCTTTTCCGAAACAAGTAAGCACGCCCGCCACACGGAATCCGTTATGCATCATTCCCACTCGATGGTGCCGGGGGGTTTGCTGGTGATGTCGAGGACGCAGCGGTTGATGCCTTTGACTTCGTTGACGATTCGGGAGCTGATGCGGGCGAGGAGATCGTAGGGGAGGCGGACCCAGTCGGCGGTCATGCCGTCCTGGCTCTCGACGATGCGCAGGGCGCAGCAGTTGTCATAGGTGCGCTCGTCGCCCATGACGCCGACGCTCTTCACAGGGAGAAGGACGGCGAAGGACTGCCAGACTTTGTAATACCAGTCGGACGCTTTCATTTCGCTGACGACGATACTGTCGGCTTCGCGGAGGATGCGGAGGCGTTCGCGAGTGATGTCGCCGAGGATGCGGACGGCGAGGCCGGGGCCGGGGAAGGGCTGGCGGTGGACGATTTCTTTTGGCAGGCCGAGCTGTGCGCCGACTTCGCGGACTTCATCTTTGAACAACTCGCGGAGGGGTTCGAGGAGTTGAAACTTCATGTTCTTTGGCAGGCCACCGACGTTGTGGTGGCTCTTGATCATGGAGGCGGGGTTGCCGCCGATGGCGACGCTTTCAATCACGTCGGGGTAGAGCGTGCCTTGTGCGAGCCATTTGAATTTGGAGTTTTTTCCGCGGGCGAGCTGCTTGGTCGCGTCCTGAAATACGTAAACGAATTCGTTGCCGATGATTTTGCGTTTGCGTTCGGGATCGGTGATGCCCTTGAGCTTTTTCAAAAAGCGGGTGCTGGCGTCCACGTATTTGAGTTTGATTTTAAAGTGCTCGCCAAAGATGCGCTGGACGCTCTCGGCTTCGTTGGCGCGGAGGAGGCCGTTATTGACGAAGACGCACGTGAGCTGGTCGCCGATGGCTTTGTGCAAAAGCGCTGCGGCGACGCTGGAGTCCACACCGCCGCTGAGGCCGAGGAGAACGTGGTCGTTGCCGACCTGCTTGCGGATGCTGGCGCACATTTCTTCGATGAATGACCCCATCGTCCAGTCGGGCTGCGCGCCGCAAACGTCGTGGATGAAGTTTTCCAACAGCTCGCGTCCGCGCGGGGTGTGGACGACTTCGGGGTGAAATTGCAGGCCGTAGAATTTGCGCTTCGTGTCCTGCACGGCGGCGTAGGAGGCGTTGTCGGTTTTTGCGACGGCACGAAAACCTTTTGGGAGCTTGGTGAGTTTGTCGCCGTGGGAATTCCATACATCCATCGTGTCGCCGAGTCCGGCGAAGAGCGGGCATTTGGTGGTGACGCGGAGTTGTCCGTGTCCGTATTCGCGATGGGTGCTGTGCTCGACTTTTCCGCCGAGAAAATGCGCCATGAGTTGCACGCCGTAGCAGATGCCGAGCATCGGGATGCCGAGCTTGAAGATGGCGCGATCGGGATGCGGCGCGTGCTTGGAATACACGGACATGGGGCCGCCGCTGAGGATGATTCCGCTGGGCTTGAGTGCGGCGATTTTTTTTGCGGAGGTATTATACGGGACGATTTGCGAATACACCTGACATTCGCGGACGCGGCGCGCGATGAGCTGAGTGTATTGCGAACCGAAATCGAGGATGATGATGCGGGACTGTGCGGACATTTGGAAAATGACGGATGACGGATGTCGAATTCTGACTACCAGACGTTTTGTTCACGGTCGGTGGCGTGGCCGACGGGGCGCTCGTTGCCGTCTTCGCGGCGCTTGTTGTTGCCGAAGGTGACGGTGGGTTGCGCAGGGTTCGGTGGCAGGTCGCTTTCGCAGCCGGTGAAAAGTGCGGCGGTGACGAGACAGAGCAGGATGGCTTTCATGCGTTTCGCGTAGAGAAACGGCGCGCGCGTGTCGAGTGTCGTGTGAGTGCTACGCGATGCCGTGGGTGACGAGGGTCGCGAGCAATTCGTGATGGCGGTCGGGGTGGTAGTGGTGCGTTTGGAAACCGAGTTCCTTTGCGGTGGCGATGTTGGCGGCGAGGTCGTCAATGAAGAGCGTCTCGGCGGGGACGAGGCCGTGTTCGAGCGTGGCGATTTGGTAGATGGGTGGATGCGGCTTCGATGCGCGCACGACGTAGCTGTAAGTCGCGCCGGTGAAGTTGCGGAAGATGTCGAAGTCGCGGAAGAGTCCCTCGACGTGGATGTCGCTCGTGTTGCTGAGGAGGTAGAGCGGGAAGTTCGCGCGCAGTTTGCGGACGAGATCGTGCATCGGCTCGTTCGCTGTGAAGATGTCCTGCCACGCGGCGACAAGTTCCGTTTCGGTGCCGCGATATTTTAAGATGGAGATGATCTCACGGATGAAGTCGGTGCGCGGCAACTGGCCGTCTTCGTAGGCGATTTTCACCGTTTCGATTCGGGCGAGGACTTCGCTTTCATCGCTGACATCGCTCAGTGCTGCGAGGGCGCGGACGGCTTTGGAAAAATCGAAGCGAACGAGGACGTTGCCGATGTCGAAGAGGAAGGTGCGGATCATTGCAGGATAAAGCGGGCGTTGTCGCGGGCGGAGTTGGGTCGGGACATTTTGGTGATGGCTGCGTGCCATTGGTGCCAGAGTGCGCAGTTACCAGCGAGCAGGGTTTCGATTTGCGCGACGATGGCGCTGGAGGTCTGGCAGACTGCGCCGCATCCGCCGTTGACGACGAGTTGTGCGTTGCCCTCTTCCTGACCGGGGACGACTTTGGTGATGAGCATCGGCGTGCGTGCGGCGAGGGCTTCCTGCGTGGCGGCACCGCCGGCTTTGCCGATGAAGATGTGGCTCGACATGAGCAGTTCCGGCATCCGTTTCGTCCAGCCGTGGATTTCCACTTCGCGTCCCGCTTCGCGTGCGATGCGTTGGATTTGTCTGCCGAGTGCGGTGTCGCGACCGACGGTGACGGTGAGTTTCACGGCATCGAGCGTGAGAAGATGGCGGATGATGGCGGGGGCGTCGGCCTTGGCCTGATTTGCCATGTAAAGGATGCGCAGCGGCTCGGCACCGCCGGGTGCGGGGCGGACTGGACGCTCGTCGGCGAAGCGCAGCGGGACGGGAAAGCCGGTGACGTGGATTTTTTCCGAAGGCACGCGGGCGGCGCGCATGACGGCAGCGGTGTCTTCATTCGGCACGAGCCATGTGTCGGAGGTGCAACGGTGCCAGACGGAATTGATGGTGATGCTGTCGGTGACCAGCGTGTGGCTGGCAAAAGGCGCGTCGCCGCGTAGGTAGAGTCTGTTGATCACGTAGCCGTAGGCGGGATAGACGGAGACGACGGCGTGCGGCTGCATTTCCGCGACCACGGATGCGAGGCGGCGCTGCATTTTGCCAATGCATGGCCCGACGACGAAGCGCATGAGCGGGAGCCAGTCGAGCAGGCGATAGACGATGAGCCAGAGCCACGCCGCACGGTTGATGCACTCGATGTAGAGTCGCTGGGAAACTTCCTGCGTGCGACCGTAGCTTTCGAGGAAAAGATCACGCACCTCAGCCTGCGCACCGAGGTCGTTCAGCCCTGCGGCCAGCGCGCGCGCGGCAGCGTTGTGTCCTTCGCCGAAACCGGTGGTGAGGATGAGGATGCGTTTCATTTCGCGCGCAGCGGTAGCGGAGAGGGGAATTGGCGACAACAGGGAAACAAGCGAAGATAACGGAAATTTTCTAAAAACTCGCGTGCAATCCGTCGCGGTGCTCGTAGATTCCCGTCACCCAAGCATCCCATGAAAAAGAAATCCGCGTTCACCCTTATCGAATTGCTCGTTGTTGTCACCATCATCTCGATCCTGATGGCGCTGCTTTTCCCCGTGCTCGCTGGCTACATGGAAAAGGCGAGGTCCATGGATTGTCTGAACAACCTCAAAACGCTCGGCCAGGGAATCACCCAGTATATGAGTGACTCGAAGGGTTCGTTCTTCGCCAAGAATGCTCCGGTTGACGAAATATGGCCGAATGCATTGAAGAACGTTTATGTGAAAGATTGGAGATCCTTCCGTTCGCCTTTCGATAAAATAACCAAGGATCGTCCATCCGCAGACAAGAATCCTCCGCCCGACCCCATTCCAATCAGCTACGGGATGAATGACAATCTTTTTGACACTTTCGAGGGCAAATGGAAGGCACCCACTTCCACGCTCATTATGTTGGCGCCGGCTGTGGATACGACCACTTCGAGCAAGATTGTCCTTTTCAGGGCGGATGCAGTCGCCAACACCAGTGTCTCGATCAAGCCCCTCGGCACCACGGGTTCACAAAACTACGGCACGCACAGACTGCGCACGGCTATCAACGTGCTCTTTGCCGACAACCATGTGTCGGACATGGATTGGGCCAAGTTCACTGACAACACCACGACCAAGGGCAAGTATCAGTGGGATCCATTTTACGATCCATAAACACCTCCGTGCTCAAACAAATGAACACGTCGCCGTCAGTGCGCTGCGCAGGAGTTTGAGGTATTTTGCGCGGGAGACGACGTAGGTTCCGAAAGTTTGCAGGTGTGGCGTGGTCCACTGTGTATCCAGAAGGGAAAAGCCGCGCTCGCGCATCCGCGTGACTAGCGCGTGCAGCGCGACCTTGGATGCATCGGTGATTTCGTGAAACATGCTCTCGCCGAAAAACGCGCCGCCCAGCGCGACGCCGTAAAGGCCGCCAGCCAGCTTTCCATCGCGCCACGCCTCCACGGAATGTGCGTGGCCGAGGCGGTGGAGATTTACATAGCTGGCGAGGATGTCGTCGTTGATCCAAGTCTCGTCGCGACGGGCGCAGGCTTTCATCACATCCTCGAAGGCAGTGTTGATGCGGATTTCAAAAAGGTTTTTTTTCAGCGTGCGCGCGAGGCCGTGCGAGATGTGAAAGCGATCATCAATCGGGATGAGAGCGCGCGGGTCAGGCGAGAACCACGAAATCTCTCCGTCGGGCGCGGCCATCGGGAATGCGCCGCTGCGGTAGGCGTAAAGGAGTAGGTCTGCCGGAATCATCGCCTGATGCGTGTCGCGGGAAATGCGTGCTGTCAATCGGCGCAATGTCGCTTGCCGATGGCGCGCTTCTTCCTAGGTTGTCACCAGTGACAGTTTGCAGACACATCCAACACGCCGCGTTCGCCCTCTTCGCGGGCGCTGCGCTCATCCTGCCCGCCGCAGGCGCGGGCTTCGTAGTGGACACGGCGGGTCGTGAGGAGACACGCGTATTTTTTAATGCCGTCTATTCCGCGTCCGAGGATGTGCCGATGGGATTCACGGGTGATGTCCTCACGGGAAATGCGGGCACCACGAGCGCAGCTTACCGCGATGCGGTGCTGCTCCGCGTGAATTGGTTCCGGGCGATGGCGGGTCTTCCTGCGAACGTTGTATTTTCCGCTACGAACAATGCGAAGTGCCAGCAAGCCGCACTGATGATGAGTGCAAATGATCAACTCAGCCACACTCCTCCGGCGAACTGGATTTACTACACCGCCGACGGAGCGACTGCGGCGTCGAGCTCCGACCTCTACCTTGGTCGGCACGGCGCCGACGCCATCACCGGCTACATCGAGGATCCCGGCGCAAACAACGCCGAGCTTGGCCATCGCCGCTGGGTGCTTTACCCGCAGACGCAGACGATGGGAACCGGCGACGTGCCCGCGCAAAATCCGCACTTCGCCGCGAACGCGCTGTGGGTGTTCGACGCCAATCTCAACGGAACCCGTCCCGCAGTGCGCGACGAATTTGTCGCATGGCCGCCCCCCGGCTATGTGCCCTATCAGCTTGTATTCCCGAGGTGGTCGTTCAGTTATCCCGGCGCGGATTTTTCCAGCGCTACAGTCACGCTCACAAGAAACAGCCAGACTGTCGCGAACACGCTGGAGCCGATCACAAACGGCTACGGCGAAAACACCGTCGCGTGGATTCCTGCCGACCAACCTGTGAATGATCCACATGGTCTGCCAGCGCCAGCTCAGGATGTTGCGACGACTGTCCAAATCAACGGCGTTAAAATCGGCGGACAACCGAGAAATTTTACCTACACCGTGCGGATGTTCGACCCTGCGAAAAGCGGTGCGGACACCGTGCTTGCGGACATTTCCGGCACGGACGTGGTTTCACAAAATACCGCCGCCGATTTCACGTGTGCGGCTGTGCCAAATGCGACCGGATACGATTGGGAGGTGAGCACGGCGGCGGCGTTCAGTGCGATCGAGGGTGCGGAAAACGGCCTTGCAAATGTCACGGCCAAAACATCGGGAAGCTACAGTGTCATTTCCGATTTGCACGCGACCGGCGCGAAGGGTTTTCACCTCGCTTGTCCGGATTTCACACGGCAGTCGCTGGAGTTGAATCAAGTGCTTGTCCCAAGTTCCGCATCGCATCTGCAATGGAAGAGCCGGCTGGGTTGGGCGGGAACTGGTCAGACTGCGCGCGTGCAGATTTCGGTGGATGAAGGACTCTCGTGGGCGGACGTTTTTTCGCAAACAGGCGCGAATACTTCCGGCGAGGCCGCCTTTACCAGCCGCAGTTATTCGCTCGCCGACTTCGCGGGAAGGGCGATTCGCGTGCGGTTTTTATTCGACTACACGCAAAGTCTCGATGCCTACACGGACACGGACGACGGCGTCGGCTGGCATCTCGACGACATCAGCGTGACCAGCGCCGATGAACTCGTTTCGCCCGTGAAGACGCACGTGGATGCCTCGACCGCCTTCACGTTTCCAGCGACAACGGAGGGCACACGCGTGCTGCGTGCGCGGGCGGTGGTCTATGACATTTACCCCTCCGAGTGGGCACCGGTGAAACGTGTCGCCATCGGCGGCACGCCTGCGACTTTGAATGTGTCCCTCTCGCCCTCAAACGGCGGGAGTGTGACGAACGGCTTTCTTGGAAGCACCATGCACACCGCAGGTGAGCAACTGGCGGTGAAAGCCACGCCATCCGCGGGATTTTTCTTCACAGGATGGACTGGCGGGCTGACGAGCGCGCAGCCAACGCTCGCATTCACGATGCCGGGGTCGCTCACGCTCACGGCAAATTTCATCCCCACGCCATGGCCGGCTGCGCGCGGTATTTATCGCGGGCTTGTTGCAGCAGCGCCGGGCTCAAACATGGAAGCCGGGTTGCTGACTGTGACGCTGAACGCAAACGGGACATTCACGGGCAGCATCGTGATCGCCGGACGCATTTCGGCTTTCACTGGTAAATTTGATGCGACGGGCAATGCGCTTTTTGGCAGAGGCAACGCTGCGCAATTCGCAGTGCCGCACACATCGCTCACACTCGCATTTCAAGCAGCCGCGACCGCCTCGCCGGTGACGGCGATCAACGCCACGCTTTCCGTGACCGGCGGCGCGCAGACGTTGTTCACGGCGGAGCGCTCGCTCTATTCCTCATTGCCGAATCCGCCCGCCCCCTTCGTAAAAGTGCCGGACGCCCTGCTCGGCGCATACACGATGCGGCTCAGCGCCTCGGTGCCCGCTGGCGCAAATCAACCGCGCGGCGACGGCTTGGCGCGCATGATCGTTTCAAAAAATGGCGGGGTCACTCTCATCGGGGCGCTTTCCGACGGGAAAATGATCACCATCGGTGCTGCGCTGCGCGGCGACGGCACATGGCCGGTCTTCCAGTTGTTGTATTCAGGCAAAGGCTCGCTCAGTGGAAATGTCGCGCTTGCTGATTTGCCGAAGAGTGATGCGAGTGCGACGCTGCGATGGTTCCGCCCTGCAGTTGCCGGAAGATTTCCATCGGGGTGGCCTGCGGGATTGGATGTTGATTTGAGCGGCTCGCATTACAAGCGGCCTGTTGCGACATCGCCGGGCGCACCGCTGCCACGTTTGCTCGCAGCGCTTGATGTGAGCGCCGGCGCGGCGACTGTGAATGCAGACGATGCGACGCTCAACGCAACATGGCCCGCCGTCGTCGCGACGAGCGGACGCATCACACCCGCGCCTTCATCCACGGACCAATCCCTGCGCGGCACTGTTGCGCTTTCGACTGGAATGTGGAGCGGCACATTCAAGCGCGGCCAGACCACGATCAGCTACAGTGGTGTTGTGTTGCAGAAGGAGGCGATCTTCGCTGGATTCTATCTCAAGCCTGATGACGGCGGGCGGATTCGGCTGGTGCCGTGAGCGATTATTTCCCCGCCGGTTTTTGATCTGGGATGCGGTTGACCGTCTGATCGATTTGATATTTCACTTCGCTGCCATCGGCGGCCTTCACGTTGCACTTGGTGCGCAGTGTCATTGCCGGGACGCGATCCGAGAGTTCGAGCATCACGCTCATTTTGTCTGCTCCGACGGTCACTTTGCTGACGGTGATGCGGTCCTTCCCCTTCCGATTTGGATCGAGAGTGGAAATGTCGGGCGAACCATAGTCGCCGGTCCATTTGTAATTCCATTGCTCGACGTTCCAGTTGCCTGCATCCGCTGCGCTGGCCGCATCGAGTGCTCCGCTGAAACGGACTTCAATTCCGTTCGCCTTCGTAGAGATTGCGATGGGCATGGTCACAGCCTTGCCTGTGTAGCGCACGCGATGGAGGCAGCCATCCTGCGCGGCGTCGCTCTGCCAGACGTTCAGGCCGCTGAGATAAAGCTGACCGTCCTTCGGGTTAAAGCGGCCACGCATGATGCCGCTCCTGAATTTATTCGGGAACCGCACGAGTCCGCCTTGCTCGACGCCGTCCACAGTTTCCTGCATCACGCCGAAGAGGGCGCATTTTCCGTAGCTCATTTGCAGCATCTTGCCGCCCCACGGTCCCCACTTGTTTCCAGCAGGCACCCACACTTCGCCGCCTGAAGAGTTATCAATATCCATCGGCAGCCACATGAGCGGGAGGTCGTAGCCGTTCACGGGAATCGGCGAATTGCCCCAAAACTCCGTATGAAATTCCTTACGCGCGGCTTCGCTCGAAGGGTTCGCCTTGAACTCCGAGCCGTCGCCTTTTTTGAAAGTCAGCTCGCGGTGCGCGGCGGGCGTCATGCCGTAAAAGCCGCCTTGCTTCACGATGTTCAGGCGGTTCGACGGCATCCAGTGTCCTTGGTTATCGCTGCACGTGAGCACATCGCCGGGGCCCATGCCGAGACCGTTTGGTGCGCGCAGGCCGGTGGCAAAAATTTCCATCTTCGAGCCGTCCTTGCTCACTTTGAGCATCGTGCCTTGGTGCGGGCTGGTGTTCGTCGGCGTCCACGGAGAGCCTTTCGCGTAGAAGAAATTTCCTTTGCTGTCGGTCTGCAAATCGAGGGCGAACTCGTGGTAGTTTTCCGTCACAACGCACTCGTTGTTGAAGTTCTCGTAGAAGTCCGCCTCGCCGTCTTTGTTCATGTCGTGCAGGCGCGTGATTTGGTCGCGGCCCAGCACGTAGATTTGTCCGTCCACCACTTTGCAGCCGAGCGGCTGAAAGAGACCCGTCGCGAAACGCTTCCACTTCACGTGCTCCAGTTTTTCGTCGAGCCCGCTCACGAGCCACACGTCGCCGCTGATGTTTGCGACCACGCAGGTGCCGTCGGGGAGAAAGTCGTGCCCGCCGGGACGCAGCCATGACTTGTAGGGATTGTCATTGGGCAACGGGATTTCGTCGTATGCGTAGGCCTGCGCGCTGTCGCCGAGTTTGCCGACAACCTCGACGGCTGCGCCCCAGCGTGGTGCGCCGGGCTTGGTGAAAGTAGCGGGCGCGACGAGTCTTACTTTGGCTGGGAGTGCTGCCGTCAGTTTTGCCGCGTCAGCAGTGGGCGCGCTGGCGAATGCCACTTGGAAAGTCGCCGGTGCTTTGAGGGCTGGGATTTGGAGAACGATTCGCCCGCCATCCTTGCCCACTAATTTCATATCAGCGTCTGCGCCGCGAATTGCGACGCCAGCAGTCTTGTCACCGTTCTCCGCGAGAGTGACGCCTGCCGCCCCGTCCTTCGTCGTGCCACCTGCATCGAGGATGAGCAGTTCCTTCACATCGCTGCCCGCTGCGATGGTGAAAGTGCGCGTGTAGATGCGCATTCCGTCGCGGACTTCGCTGCCGGGGAGTTCGATGATGCTCTGCTTGCCGATGGCGTAGCTGAGCACGGTCTTGTCGCCATTGATGTATATCCCACGCCAGTGCGCGCCGGGCAGCAGTCCTTGATGACGCTCGCGCGGATCGTCTTTGATCTCCGCGCCGCCGCCAATCGCCCAGCCGGTCGAGAGCTTCACTTCGCCATCCGCGCCGATGGTGCCTTCGAGTCCCCCGCGTCCCTTCGGAAATCTCGCAAGCCCGCCCTCCCACGCCGCGTGAAAGCGCAGCAGCTCCGTGTCAAAAAGCATCGTGGCCGGTGCCTCGTGTGTGCCCACCGCGACAGCGACACCTTTGAACGAGGTGCTGTTCCCCACCTTGTAGCAGCCGCTGGCAAACGGGCCCAGATCCATGCTGTCCCATTTGAGACCCTGTGGCTTGGTCGTGGCGACTTCGGCGGAAAGCGGCAGCGTGAGAGCGGCGATGGCGAGTGTGATGCGGATGTTCATGCGTTTGATATGAGGTGAAAGGGCGACGTTCTTAGTGTCGAAGATTATTTTGTCGAGCGCAGTGAAATCCTTGTGAATCACCCGATACAAACGATGTGCGGAAGGATCGGTTCGAACGGATGTCAAAAGGCCTGCGAAGTGAGTGTTCGTGCCCCCTGCTGAGGCTGGGGAACTGCTTCCGGTTGATGTTTAGTTCGTCGTCTTCTCGGATGCGGGCTGGGGCGATACCGGGGATTTAAGATTTTTTTCGAAGAATGCCTCGACGATGGGTTTGAGGCGTTGGCTTTGCTCGGCGTTAAAACCGTGACCGCCATTTTTGACGACCTCGAAGGTCACGTCGGTGCCGGCCTGTTTCAGCGCGGCGACGAGGAGTTCACTTTGGTTAAAGGGCACTGTATTGTCGGCGTTGCCGTGGATGATGAGGAATGGAGGCGCATTTTTGCTCACGTAGGTGATGGGATTGGCCTTGGCGACCAGCTCCTGCTTTTCCGCGAGCGGCCCACCAATGAGCTGGCAGAGCGGTGACTTCGGATCGTCTGTCTTCGGCCAGACGGGCTGACCTTTGAATTTCATCATGTCGGTCGGGCCGTAGAAATCAACCACGCATTGCACGGCACTGGAGGTGTTGAGGTTGTTGCCGACTTTGCCTTCCACGTCCTTCACACTATTGCTCGCGCCGAGAAGTGCCACGAGATGTCCGCCTGCGGAATCGCCGGCAACGCCGATGCGGTCGGGATTGATGGAGTATTTCGCCGCGTTGGCGCGGAGGAATCGGATGGCCGCCTTGCAGTCCTCGATTTGCGCAGGAAAAATCGCCTCCTGCGAAAGACGATAGTCAATGCTGGCTACGATATAGCCGCGTTCGGTGAGGTGAAGTTGCGGGCAGAAATTCTTGGAACCTCCGCGCCACGCGCCGCCGTGAATCCACACGACCAGCGGCAATTTTCCAGCAGGCACGGCAGGTTTGTAGATGTCGAGGAGCAGGCTCTTGTCGCCGACCTTCGCGTATTCCACATCGCGAATCGCCACCACGCCATCGGGCACTTTCGGCGGCGGCGGGCTGGGCGGGCGCACAGCGTTTGGTGTGGGAGGGTTTCCCTGCATCGGCTGGACTTCCATGGCGTCTATGCGATGCCGCTCGAAGTCGGTGTGAAATTTGATCTTCACGGTGTCGCCCTTGCGCAGTGTTTTCAGTTTTGCGCTGACTTCTCCGGGCGGCCAGTTGCCCGCAAAGCCGTCGCGCAGGCCGTTGGGGAGTTTGATTGCGATCCAAAATGCGTTATTCCCGATTAGCACAACCGTTCCCGTCACCGTGCCCGTGGCCGCCTGCGGTTCCTTTTTAATGCTCAGCAATGTGCGGATGGGACCGTTTTTCGAGTAGGTCACTTGCACCCGGCCGACACTGAAGATGCCTTTGAGTGTCTGTTTATCAAAGCCCTGGCTGAACTCATATTTGGCCGGTGTTTCCTCACCGTCGGTGAGAAGCATGAGGGAATTCACATTTCCATCCGTCGTCAGGATGCCTGCTGCGTGCATCTCTGCACCGTTGTTTGTTCCAGAAACGGGTAGTTGTGCCTTACCGAATGGTGAGCAAGCGAGTGCGGCACAGAGCGAGGCAAGGATCGTAGCACGAATGGTCATTTTGAAAGTGCGCGGAATTTTGCGAGCCAGCAGTCGCCGTTGCCCCAGCCGACGGGAAACTGGCAGCCGTTGGGTGTGGAGCTGTAGCCGGGATCGCCGCCGTATTTTTCCTGAAATGGATTCTTCACCGGGAAGTCATGGCTCGTCGTGACGCCGCCGATGTAGAGCGTGCCGTCGGAGCCGGCGCAGCACGCGCGGGCCATGTCGTCGCCGGTGCCGCCGATGTAGGTCGAGTAGAGCAGTGTGCTGAGATCGTTGCTAAGGACGGATGCAATGCCGTCGTAGGGATATTTGCCGCCAGCATCGGCATTCTTGGGCTGGAGCGAGCCGGGCGTCACGGGAAAATCGGTCGCGCTGGTGCTGCCAGCGACTACGACGTTTCCCTTCGCATCCACGACCATTTGATCAGGGCCGTTTGTCTCGTGTCCGTTGCCGCCGAGATACGTTGCGGCCAGTAATTTTCCAGCGGGCGAAAATTTCGCGATGCCGAAATCCTCCAGCCCGCCGCCGTATTTCGTCTGGAACGCGCCCGCCGTCACCGGCCAGTTTTTCGTGCAGGTGCAGATGAAAATATTGCCCTGCGGGTCCAACGCGAGGTTATGCGTGCGCGGGTAGGCGTCGGCGATGTAGGTGCCGAAAACGAGTTTTGCCCCATCGGCGGAGAGCTTGCCCAGCCAGCCTTCGCCCATCGGCGTTGCAGATGCTTCAGCAGGACCGGCGGCACCCGCGGTCACAGGCGTATCCTTTGACCAAGTGCGCATGAGGATGACCGGCGCATGGTCGGCACCTACGCCGAGCGAAGCGACCCAGTCGTTGCCCTTCGAACCGCCAATCCACGATGCCCACACGACCTTGCCGTCGTTGGAGATTTTGATGATGCCTGCATCCGATCTACCAAGATGGTTGCCGCCGCCGTGCGGTGTTTTTGAATAGGTATTGGCGAACCATCCTGCAGGCAGCGATTCAGTGCTGTCGGCAAAGTAATCGAGGATGCAATAGATGTCGCCCTTGTCGTCCATCGTCATGTCGCGCGCCGCGTAGCCGGTGCCGACGTAGCTGGCCCACACCCACGCGGAAGCATCGGGCTTCAGTTTGCCGACGAAGCCGCATGGATGCTTCGTCGTGGGCTGAAATGCTCCCGGTGTCGTCGGAAAGCCGGGCATCATCCGACCTGCCACAAACACCGAGCCGTTCTTGTCCACCTTCACGCTGTAGAAATACGATTTATCCGAACCGCAGTGTTTGCTCCAAACGAGTTTCCCGTCCGCGCTGAACTTGGCCACAAACGCACCGTCTTTTTTTGATGTCCCCGGAAGATCGCCCGGCGTCGTGGGTAAATCGGTCGAACCCGATGAGCCCGCGATGTAGATGTTGCCCTGCGCATCCACCGTCATGTCGCGCAGTAATTCACCGCTCGTGCCGCCGAAGTAGGTGGAGAACTGCAAACTAAAATTCAGCCCGGCTGCAGAGGAATGCTCCGTTGGCTTAGTGGCAAAAGCGCGTCCCTGCCAGATTACCAAACAAAACATCACCATGCAGACTCGGAGAAAAAATAGTGTCGCCTGAATCATAGAAGTTTTTCGGAAATGGAAACCGCACTGACGAATAGGCCACTAAGACTCTCTCGACCATCCATCAAGCACCGACTGCAAGTCTTCCCTCGCGTGTGGCGTGTCGGCTTTTTAAGGTCGCGCATGAATATGAAATCGGCGGCCCTCATTTTCACCTATGCATTAATGCTTGCGCCGTTTGCGATGGATGCTGCGGAGGTGACGGCGGGTCGGCATCTGCGCGTGGGACCGGCACTGCAACTCAAGACGCCGAGCGCGGCGGCGGCGGTCGCGCAGGATGGCGATGTGGTTGAGATTGATGCAGGCGAATATGCGGGGGATGTCGCTGTGTGGTCGGCCAGCCGGCTCACACTGCGAGGGGTGAATGGCGTCGCGCATCTGGCGGCGAATGGAAAGAGCGCGCAGCAGAAAGCCATCTGGGTCATTCGCGGTAGCGACACCACGGTGGAGAATATCGAGTTTTCCGGTTGTCGTGTGCCGGACAAAAACGGGGCGGGCATCCGGCACGAGGGCAGGGGACTCACCGTGAGGCATTGCGTTTTTCACGACAACGAAGACGGCATCCTCACGGGCGCGAATCCCGAGAGCGATGTGCTTGTGGAGTCGTGCGAGTTTCACCACAACGGTGCGGGCGACGGCTATTCGCACAATCTCTACATCGGGCAGGTGCGCAGTTTTACGCTCCAGTTTTGCTCGTCGCATCACGCGAAGACCGGTCATCTCGTGAAGAGCCGTGCGCAGAATAATTTCATCCTCTACAATCGCTTGATGGATGAGGCGGACGGCAATTCGAGCTGCGTCATTGACCTGCCGAATGGCGGAAAAAGTTTCATCATCGGAAACATCATCCAGCACGGCCCGCGCGCGGAAAATGGACTCGCGGTCGGTTACGCCGCCGAGGGTGCGAAGAACGCAGCACAGGAGCTTTTCGTGGTGAACAACACCTACATCAACGAGCGCGCGGCTTCCGGCGCTTTCCTCCGCATCGCTGGAAATCCCACCGTGCGCGTCGTGAACAATCTCATCACCGGCACCAAGAACGTGCTCAGCGGCCCTGCTGAAAACACCAACAACCTCGTGACTGATCAGCCGGGTTTCACCGACGCCGCACACTACGACTACCGCCTCACGCCGCGTTCCCCCGCGCTCGGCAAGGCCATCGAGCTGGGAAAAGCGGGCGACTTCGCACTCGCTCCAAAATTCTACTTCCGCGCCCCGCTTTCATCCGTCGCGCTTCCTGCGGGTGAAAAGCTGAACATTGGCGCGTGCTCTGCCGTCGGAAAGTAGCATCGCCGCAACGAAGCTGTTCGACAAAGCGCCCGGCATTTCGTGGAGTGCGCGCCTTCAACCACGCCATGTCCATTTTTTCAAAAAAAACCTTCACCGCGTTTATCGTTCTCACCACAGCCGTCACCGGCAGCGCGGCGGATTTCTTTTTGAAGGACGGCGACAAGGTCGTGATGATTGGCGATAGCATCACGGAGCAATATCTGCACAGCAGCTACGTCGAAGCGTGGACGCTCACGAGGTTCCCCGCGTGGGACATTCAATTCATCAATGTCGGCATCGGCGGCGACACTGCGCCCGGTGGGAAGAATCGCTTCAAGCGCGATGTGGCCGCATTTTCGCCGACAGCGCTCACCGTGAACTTCGGAATGAACGACGCAGGCGGGCCGAATAGAGTTTTCAACGAACCGGGGTTTAAACGTTACATGGAGGGTTTGCAGGGCATCGCGGATCAGGCGAAGGCGGCAAATCTTCGAGTCGCGTGGTTCACTCCGCAGCCGGTGGAAACGCAGACGGAGGGGCCGTCCATTTTGCCGGACAATGTGAATCTCGAAAAATTCTCCAACGGAGTGAAGGAGCACGCTGCGACCAATGGCAACGCGCTTTTCGTGGATCAGTTTCATCCTTTCGCCGAGGTTGTGGAAAAAGCGCGCTCGACGAATCCCAAGGTCCACATCGGCGGCGGCGATGCCGTGCATCCCGGCCCTCCCGGACAGACGCTCATGGCGGCGATTCTTTTGAAAGGCATGAGCTTTCCGGCGCTCGTTGCGTCTGTGGAGATTGACGCCGCATCGGGCAAAGTCGTGCAAAAGCAGAACTGCACCGTCGAGGGCTTCAATAGCGTCGCTGGCGGAAAGATTGAGTTTCAGCAAAAGGACTACGCGCTGCCGTATTTCCCCGAGAGTGATGCGAAGAAGATTTTGCAGTGGTCGCCGATTCTCGACGAGATGAACGACTACCGCCTGAAAGTCACGGGCCTCAAAGACGGCAAACACGAAGTGCGCATCGGCGGGGTAAAGGTCGCCGAGTATTCCGCCGCCGAACTGGCAGCCGGGGTGAATCTCGCATCCGCAGTTCTCGCCGCCGGGCCGATTGCCGAGCAGGTCAAAGCCGTCTCCGCCGCCATCACTGCCAAGAACCGCTTTTTCCACGACAGGATTTTCCGTGGAGTGATGCTAGCGGGCGGAGTGCCAGACTTCCTCGAACTCACACCCGAGATGCTCGAAGAAAAACGCGCCGCCGCTTTCAAAAAGCGCATGGGCGAAATGCCCGAGCTGTTCGCCGCGATCAAAAAGTCGCTCGTCATCCAGCCGCATCAGGTGGAAATCGTGCCACTGTAAATTTGCTGCGCGGACACAGGCGGCGAATCTGCGCTTTTGCTGAAATGTGTCTGTCGGATGCGGTGCGCCACGTTATAGCGGAGCGTGAGCTTTGATCGCATCGCCCCGCATTATCGCTGGCTGGAACGGCTGTTTGCGGGTGACAGACTCCAGCGCGCCCGCACGGCCTGCTTCCCGGCGGAAGCACCGCGCCGCATCCTCTCGCTCGGCGAAGGACACGGGCGAACCCTGACTGCATTGCGCACGGCGTATCCGGTGGCGGCGATCACTTGCGTGGATGCGAGTGCGGGAATGCTGGCGCGTGCCCGTGCGCAGACCGACGAGGGAAATGTGGAATTCATCCATGCTGATGCGCTCACATGGCCCGTGCCCGCAGGGGAGTTCGATTTGCTGGTGACGCACTACTTTCTCGACTGCTTCCCGCCCGAGCAACTCGCCGTGCTCATCCCGCGTCTCGCCACCGCAGCCGCGCCCGGTGCGCGATGGCTCATCGCGGATTTTTGCGAACCGCCCCGTGGTCTCGCGCGATGGCGTGCGCGCATCATTCTGAAAATCCTCTACGTCGCCTTCCGCATCGCCACGCGCCTGCCCGCCCAGCGTCTCACCCCGCCCGACCCGTATCTCATCGCCAGCGGCTTCCGCCTCAGCGAGCGCCGCCACTTTGAATGGGGCATGCTCCACAGCGACCGATGGGGGCGTGAGCCCGAGGCTTCTCGCGAGATATGAGGGCGAAAACAGACAACTGCGTTGTGAAGCCGCGCCTGTGGAAAATGGAGCCGGGCTTTACGCAGTGGCGTGAGGTTGTTATGAGCATCCCCGTGAAAAGCGCAGAAAAACTTGTCGGCAGTGAATGGGCGGAATGGTATCGCCTCACTCCCATCCAGCGTTGGAAGGAGAGCAGGAAGCTCTGGCAGACTTATCTCGCGCTTGGAGGCTCTCTGGATCCCGAACCCGATACACAAAGTCCTTTCTTCGATCCTCTCGATACCCAATTACCTTCCAAAAGACAGAAACGAGCTGAAGGAATGCATCGGTTGGTTCGTTCTGGTCGCGTATAGCCTATGAGCGCGCAGATTAAGCTGGGCGGGCACTGAATGAACGCTCCACGCATCACGCACGGCATCGTCAGGAAAATCAGCCGCTCGCTCGCGAATTGCGAACTGCTGCATGTGACGCGACAGACGTTCGATCTAGAATTGGCGGGGCAGCAGCATGCGGCCTATGTCGCGGCGCTGGAGGCTGCGGGAGTTTCGGTATCTGTTTTGCCGGAGGAGCCGGAGTTGCCCGACTCGACGTTCGTCGAAGACCCGGTGATCGTGCTTGATGAGATTGCGGTGCTTTGCCGGTTGGGCGCGGCAAGCCGCGAACCCGAGGCCGACAAAATCGCGGAGCACATCGCTGGCATCCGTGCGATTCACAGAATCATCCCTCCCGGAACCATCGAGGGTGGCGATGTGCTGCGAATCGGGAAGACGCTTTTCGTCGGCATATCGAGCCGCACGAACGGGGAGGGGATACGACAGTTGGAGACAATCGTTTCCCGCTTCGGCTACCGCGTGGTCGGGGTGAAAGTGAACGGCTGTCTCCATTTGAAGACAGGCGTGACATCCCCTGCGGAAGGTCTGCTGGTCGCAAACACCGATTGGATTGACCCTGCGCCATTTCAGCGATTTGAAATCCTGCGGGTGCCCGATGCGGAACCTTGGGGTGCCAATACTCTGGCGGTCAATGGAACCGTGTTTGCCGCCGAATCCTCTCCACAGACTGCCGCGCTGCTGGAATCGAAGGGACTGCATGTGAAGCGTCTCGCAATCTCCGAACTGCAAAAGGCGGAAGCAGGCCTGACCTGCCTGAGTGTTCTGTATTTCTAATGAGATTGCCGGGGAAAGAGCGGAGCTTTACGCGAAGGCACGATGGCCCTATAGTGACCCCATGAATGCAACGGAACTGATCACCATTGACCCGGACATTCTCGGCGGCACGCCGGTCTTCAAGGGCACCCGTGTTCCCGTAAAGACCTTGTTTGATTACCTCGCCGACAATCTGTCGCTGGACTACTTCCTCGAAACCTTCCCGTCCGTGTCCCGCGAGATTGCGGTGTCAGTATTGCGTTGCAGTCAGGCGGACATTGAGCATCAGGCCGCCGCGTGAAAAAGAAAGGATCCAACACAAAACCTCGGAAAGCCCCGGTGTTCGTCATCCGTGCCGAGCGTGCAATGCTCCGCGCTGCTGAAAGTGTCAGGGTTCAAAACCGTGCGCATCATCTCCCGGTCATCGTTTGGCAGAACGGCAAGGTCGTGGAGAAACAGGCATGAACACCGAAGACGTCCGCAAATACGCCGCCGTGCAGGGCATGACCGAAGGGGAGTCAAAAGTCGAAGAAGTTTGCGGAAAAGGACGCGGAGGTTTAATGGCATAGAACTCTTCTGTAGCTATGGAAATCTCATCCAATGACGCCGCTTTCTTAAAGAAAGCCATCACCAGCAACTCAGTGGTGCTCTTTCTCGGTGCAGGCTTTTCAGCAGATGCGCAAAATCTTGGAGGCGAAAAACTTCCTGTTGGTTCTGGATTCGCTAAAAAGCTCTGGGCACTGCTGAAGTATACGGGCGAATACGATGACACAGAACTCCCGACACTATATGAGGCAGCACTGAAACGTGCAAAGCCTACAGAGTTGAAGGCACTTCTTGAGAATTGTTAAAGCAAACGGAGACTCGACGAGGCGATACATACGCACTTCATATGCTATGCAGCCAAGAACTGGGGTGGATCAATCATTGGGCTCAATCACTAGAACATCGAAGGCCTCTTTTGAATGATCTTCGTGACTTCTCAGAAAGGGCAGCTAAGGCACATCCATTATCCAAAGACCTTCAGGATATTCACAAAAGGGTCACTGACGAATATTGGAATCTCGCACGACCAACCTAGGCTAAAATAGATGGCAATATGAAGTTACACCCTGCTCACATGTGCATCGGACATGTGCATTTGAAGGTGGCGGATTTGGAGCGGGCGATTGGGTTTTACCGGGATGTGCTGGGGTTTGAAGTGACGCAGCGGATGGGGCGGGAGGCGGCGTTTCTTTCGGCGGGTGGAAATGACGAAGCCGCCGCCTCACGGCGACTTCGCCCTCACGGGCTGGCCTGACGGCCAGTCTGTCTCGCCAGTCGCCGACTGGCTCGGCTCATCATCACATCGGGCTGAATACTTGGGAGAGCGCGGGCGGGCGGGCACCGGGGCCGGGGACGACGGGGTTGTATCATGCGGCGATCCTGTATCCGACGCGGGCGGAACTGGGCGATGCGTTGCGGCGGCTGAAGGCGGCGGGCATCCCGCTCGACGGCGCGGCGGATCACGGCGTGAGCGAGGCGCTTTATTTGCGCGACCCGGACGACAATGGCGTGGAACTGTATTGGGATCGCCCGATTGCGGAATGGCCGCGCACGCCGGATGGCAAATTGGCGATGTTTACGAAGGCACTCGATCTCGACGCGCTGCTCGCAGCCGCGAAGTAATCGCAAAAGTGCTCCGCTTTGACACGCGCTGGGAAGGAAGCCATAGGCCCTCATTCACAGTGTTCGGTTTTTGTGCCGGCGGGGTGCTGTCCGTGATGTGGGATTGGGTGAAAATGATCTGCAAAAATGCGTGCTCGACGGGCTTTGTGGCGGGGTTGCTTTGGATGGCTTCGGGCGGAGTGTCGGGAATGGGTTTGGGAGGCTTCGCGGGGGCGTCTTCTCTGTAGAGATGCCTGATTGCGGAACTTTGGGGCTTGAATCCGATGATCGGGCAGGGTTTTGCGGAGTGCAGAGGCTTGCTTCGGATCGTCGGGTGAGGTTTTGCGGAGCGCAGGGGCTTGCATTGGATCGTCGGGCGGGGTTTTGCGGAGCGCAGAGGCTTGCATTGGATCGTCGGGTGGGGTTTTGCGGAGCGCAGGGGCTTGTATTGGATGTCGGGTGAAGTTTTGCGGAGTGCACAGGCTTGCATTGGATCGTCGGGTGAGGTTTTGCGGAGTGCAGAGGCTTGCATTGGATCGTCGGGCGAGGTTTTGCGGAGCGCAGGGGCTTGCATTGGATCATCGGGTGAGGTTTTGCGGAGTGCAGGGGCTTGCATGATCACGTCGTTCGCCTTTTTGCGGAGTGCACGGGCTTGTATTTTCATGCGGTTTGGGTGCGTGTTTTCCGCTGTGGGGCAATCGCTCACACGGGTTGGGTTTTTGCAAAGCGCATGGTGCCGGACGTTCATGACGGTTGCCATTTTGCAGCGGGCTGCGGGCAGGAGGTTCATCGGGTTTGGGTGTGCGTCCGGTGTATCGGGGCAGGCGATCACGCGGGATGCGCTTTTGCGGAGCGCGGTGCGCAAATGGATCACGGCGTTTGCCTTTTCGCGGCGTGTCGTGATGCGGATGCTCACGCAGTTTGCGTGTGCGTTTTGTGCGGCGAGGCACCGGTTCACGTCGCGCGAGGTTTTGCAAAGCGCGGGAATTTCCCGGGACACTTCGTCCACACTTATGCGGAGTGCTGCGGCGCGGATGATCATGCAAATCAGGTGCGCGATTTCTGCCGCGTGGTGACGGCTTGCGCGAGGCGGATTTTTGCGCTTAAAAATTTGCCGCATGAGCACGACGCCCCAATCTCCCGCGCCAGCGACGCCTGTGTCGCCATGGAAACCCGATGTGATTTTCTCGATGATTTGCGACCCGGTGAGGCGGCGACTGTTGTTGCGTCTGGCGGGCGGGCCGCCGTTGTCGGCGTCGCAACTTTCCGCAGGCGCAGGGCGCAGGCCGGACGCGGTGCTCAAACATCTCACCACGCTGCGCGACGCCCGCTTTTTGACGACGATGCCGGACCCGAGCGACAAAAGGCGGACGCTCTACGCACTCGCACCCGACGTGCCGGTGGCAAAGACCGAGCGCGGCATCGAGATGGATTTCGGCTGCTGCGTGCTGCGGGGGTGATGCACGGGCACTGCCTGACCTCGCGCAAAGGTGCCAAGGCGCAAAGAGGGTGAACTGGAAAACCGCGCCGTCTCCTCATCGCAATAGCTTTGCGCCTCTGCGTCTTTTCGCGAGGGATGTGCGGCGGGGTTGTCTTCATTTGCAAAGGCTGCCTACTGTTTTTCCGGCTGCGGGATTGTCTGTGGCCGTTTCCTTTTTCCTTCATGAAAATTTCCTTCGTCTTCGCCGGACTGTTTTCGGTGGTTGCCGTGCTTCACGCTGTGGAGCCGCGCCCGATTCGCGTGCTCGTTTGGGATGAGCAGCAGCCGGAGCAGAAGCAGGCTTATGGTGACAAGTTTCTCGGCGAGACCATCGCGGCGCACCTCGCGACGCTGCCCGGTTTTGTGGTGAAGAGTGTTTCGATCAATTCGCCGTCGCAGGGGCTGGATGAGGCGACGCTCGATGACGCGGATGTGGTGATTTGGTGGGGGCATGTGCGAAATCCGGCGGTGCTGGCGGAAAATGTGGAGCGTGTGGTGACGCGGGTGCGCGACGGGCGGCTCGGCTTTGCGGCGTTGCACTCGGCGCATTGGTCGCGTCCGTTTGTGCGGCTGATGCAGGAGCGCGCGAAGGACGATGCGCTGGCGCAGATTCCCGCCGAGGAGCGTGCGACTGCGAAGTTTGAATATTTTAACCACAACCCTCTCGGCAAGGTGCCGCGTCGCGATGCGCCACTGACGCCTTCGCTCGTCCACGAGGGCGATGTGTGGAAGCTGACGCTACCGGGCTGCATTTTCCCGGCATACCGTGGCGATGGCGCGCCGAGTCACATGACGACGCTGCTACCGGAGCATCCGATCGCCGCCGGGCTGCCGCTGAATTGGGACGTGAAGCAGACGGAGATGTATGACGAGCCGTTCCACGTGCCGAAGCCGGATGCGGTGGTGTTTGAGGAACGTTGGGACAAGGGCGAGCACTTCCGCAGTGGCTGCGCATGGCAGGTGGGCAAGGGCCGCGTGTTCTACTTCCGTCCCGGCCACGAAATTTATCCCGTTTTCAAACAAGCCGAGCCGCTGCGCGTGATCGAAAATGCCACGCGCTGGCTGGCTCCGCAGAAATGATTTTATGAAACAACGCACCTTCAAGCTACTCACCCTCGTCGCACTTTTACTGCCGCAGTTCGCGGTGGCGCAGGCAAAGCCGGGCGACTCACCTTACGCGGGCTGGCAGCAGTCGGGCTCGATGTTCATCCTCACAACACCGGAGGGAGCGAGTCTCCCCGCAGGCACGAGCGTGGAGGATTTTCCGGTGCTGGTGCGCCTGAACAAGGACTGGTTCGATTTCAGCAAGGCGAAGGCGAACGGGGAGGATGTTCGTTTTACCAACGCATCGGGTGTGCCGCTGGCTTATCAAATCGAGCAGTGGGATGTGGTGAAGGGCGAGGCGAGCATCTGGGTGCGCGTGCCGAAAATCGAAGGCAATGCGCGGCAGGAGATCCGTATGTTGTGGGGAAAGGCGGACGCTGCGAGCGAGTCGAACGGCAAGGCGGTGTTCAATGAAACGAACGGCTACCTGAGCGTGTTTCACATGGGCGATGTGGTGACGGACGAAGCGGGCTCGGTGGAGGCGAAGGATGTCGGCACGACGGCGACTGCGGGGATGATCGGCACGGCGCGTCATCTCGCGGGCAAGCAGGGGATTTTTTGCGGCGAGAAAATCGAGAACTATCCCGTGGGCGCCGGTCCACACACGACCGAGGCGTGGATTCGTGCGGAGAAGTCGAATGGCCAGGCGCTCGCGTGGGGCAATGAACATGGGCAGGGCAAGGTGGTGATGCATTTCCAAAGTCCGCCGCACGTGAAGATGGAGTGCTATTTCTCCGGCGCGGACGTGGCGAGCGAGGGCCGGCTGCCGATGAACGAATGGATCCACATCGTCCACACGTATCAGCAGGGCGATTCGCGCATCTACGTGAACGGCGAACTCAGCAACACCTCGAAGACACCGAACGCTCCGCTCGCGATCAAGACTCCGGCGCGGCTCTACATCGGCGGCTGGTATAACAACTACAATTTCATCGGCGACATTGACGAAGTGCGCATCTCGAAAGTGACGCGCTCCGCCGAGTGGGTGAAGCTCCAGCACGAAAACCAGAAGGCGATGCAGACTCTCGTCGGGCCGGTGATGCCGCTCGTAGCGGGTCGCACTGGCACGGCGTTTAAAGTGACGCCCGAGGCTGCGACGGTGGATGAGGGAAAGAGCGTGTCATTCACCGCGCAAGCGGGCGGCGTGCAGAAGGTGTATTGGATTTTGAAAAGCGACGGGCAGGAGAAGATAGTGGCGGTGGATCGGTTTGCATTTACCTACGATGCAGGCCGCGTGACGGGCGACAAGACGGTGACGCTGCAATGCAAGGCGGTCTATGCGGACAAGGTGGAGACGAAGGACGTTGCGATTTCGGTCAAGGAGACGATTCCTGATCCGGTTTTCACGCTGAAGGCTCCGGCGACTTGGGACGGGCGGACGACAATCGAGGTGGTGCCGCAGGTGACGAATACCAAGGAGATGCTGGCGAAAATGCCACATAAACTGGTAATGTGGACATTGGGTGAATGTTCCCGAAACTTTGGACAGGAGTGGAAGGTTGGTCCGATTGCGGTGATCAAAACCTACACCTCCGAATGGGAGACGGGGGTGGAACCGGGAGGGGCGGTTACGGATATCACACCGACCAAACTCGTTCTCAAACGCGCGCAAAACAGCGGAAAGCTGACAGTGACTGCGACGCTCAGCAACGGCGGCTCGCCAGTCTCACACAGCGTGGACATCATGGTGACGGAGCCGAAGAGCGACCCGTGGCTCGCGCGCATACCTGCAAAGGACGAGAAGCCCGAGGACGGCCAGTTTTACGCACGCGACGACAAGGGGCTGGGCACGCTCTATTACAATGGAACGCTGACCGACGCCGCCGACTCGGTTTTCCTCAAACTCTACGCCGACGACAAACTCATCAAGACCGAGACGGCCAAGCCCGCCGCCGACAAATCCTACGCGCTCTCGACGCAGCTCAAGCCGGACTTGATCAAATACAAAGTGGAGTTCGGCACGAAAGCCGGCGGCAAGGAAACCGTGCAGCAAACGGTGAACGACATCGTCTGCGGCGACGCCTACATCATTGACGGACAATCGAACGCGCTCGCCACCGACACGGGCGAAAAATCGCCGCCCGAGACGAGCGAGTGGATTCGCAGCTATGGCCGCCCTTCGCAAAATCCGAAGGACAACACGGGCAATCTGTGGTGCCTGCCCGTCTGGAAAGCGCAGAAAGGCGAGAAGGCCGAACTCGGCTGGTGGGGCATGGAACTCGCGAAGCGTCTGCTCGAAAGCGAGAAGGTTCCGATTTTCATGATCAACGCCGCAGTCGGCGGAACGCGCATTGACCAGCACCAGCGCGTCGCCGGGAATCCGACCGACCTCACCACGATTTACGGACGGATGCTCTGGCGCGTGCAGCAGGCGAAATTGACGCACGGCATCCGCGCGATCCTCTGGCATCAGGGCGAAAACGATCAAGGCTCCGACGGCCCGACAGGCGGCTACGGATGGGAGACCTACCACGAGTTCTTCATCGAGATGGCCGCAGGTTGGAAACAGGACTTCCCGAACGTGAAGAACTACTACGTTTTCCAAATCTGGCCGAACTCATGCAGCATGGGCGGACGCAACGGCTCCGGCGACATGCTCCGCGAAAAACAGCGCACGCTGCCGCAGCTCTTTTCCAACATGGGCATCATGTCCACGCTCGGCGTTCGCCCGCCCGGCGGCTGCCACTTTCCGCTCGTCGGATGGGCGGAGTTTGCACGGATGATCCAGCCGCTCATCGAGCGCGATCACTACGGCAAAAAGCCCGCCGCATCCATCACGCCGCCGAATTTGAAGAAGGTTGCATTCGCCGCGAAGGACACCGTCACGCTGGAGTTTGATCAACCGGTCGCGTGGGATGACAAGCTGGTCGGGCAGTTCTATCTCGATGGAGAAAAGGACAAAGTCGCCTCGGGCAGCGTCGCTGGAAATGTGCTCACGCTGAAATTGAAGGAGCCGTCCGCCGCGACGAAAATCACGTATCTCAAAGAGATCACCTGGAATCAGGACACGCTGCTCAACGGCACCAACGGCATCGCCGCGCTGACGTTCTGCAATGTGCCAATCGTAGGTGCTGCGAAGTAGCGCGCAGATGAAAGTAGGGGCGTTTTTTACATACCTCGTGTTGCTTGCAGCATCACTGCACGCCGCCGAGCCGCCGAGACCGAACATCCTGCTCATCCTCTCGGATGATTTGGGTTATTCGGATTTGGGCTGCTACGGCAGCGAGATTTCCACGCCGAATCTCGACGCGCTCGCGAAGGACGGACTGCGCTTCACGCAATTCTACAACACTGCGCGCTGCTGGCCGTCGCGCGCGGCGATTCTCACCGGCTACTACGCTCAGGAGGTCTGTCGCGATACGGTGCCCGGCGTTCGTAGCGGCGGTCTAGCACCGCGTCCGCCGTGGGGTCGCCTGCTACCGGAAATGCTGAGGCCGCTCGGCTATCGTTCGTATCATTCCGGCAAGTGGCATATTGACGGCAGGCCGTTGCAGAACGGTTTCGATCATTCGTATCGCATCGAGGATTATGACCGGCACTTCGGGCCGCGTGCGCACTCGGAGGAAGATGTGCCGCTGCCGCCCGTTGCGAAAGACACCGGCTATTATTCGAGCACGGCTTTCGCGGACCACGCGATCAAATGCCTGCGCGAACACGCCGAGAAATACAGCGCGCAGCCGTTCTTCAGCTATCTCGCCTTCACCGCGCCGCACTTTCCTCTGCAAGCACCGCCCGAGGACATCGCGCGCTACAAGGACAAGTATCTGCGAGGCTGGGACGCGATGCGAGAGGATCGCTGGCAGCGAATGCACGCGATGGGAATCGGCGGTAGCGCACTTTCCGCCATCGAGCGCGAAGTCGGGCCACCGTATGATTTTCCTGCAGCGATACAAAGGCTTGGCCCTAACGAAGTGAACCGTCCGTTGCCGTGGGATGAATTGAGTCAGTCGCAGCGCGAGTTTCAGGCGGCGAAAATGGCCGTTCATGCTGCGATGGTGGATCGGATGGATCACGAAATCGGTCGCGTGCTTGCGCAACTTCGCGCGATGGGCGCGATGGAAAACACGCTCATCTTTTTCCTCTCCGACAACGGTGCGAGCGCCGAAATGATGATGCGCGGCGATGGTCACGACCCCAACGCCGAATGCGGCACCGGCGCAACTTTCCTGAGCCTCGGGCCGGGCTGGTCGAGCTTTGCCAACACCCCTTTCCGCCGTCACAAAATATGGGTTCACGAAGGCGGAATTTCTACACCGTTCATCGTTCACTGGCCGCGCGGCATTGTTGCGCACGGCGAATTGCGCACCACGCCCGCGCACATCATTGATTTTGTGCCGACGATCCTCGAACTGGCCGGTGGAAAGCCGTCCGACACGTGGGACGGCCCGCCATTGCCTCCGATGCCGGGACTGAGTCTTGTGCCGCTTTTTGCGAAGGACGGCGCAGTCACACACGCATCGCTGTGGTGGAAACACGAACGCAACCGTGCGCTGCGCGTCGGCAACTGGAAAATTGTCGCCGCTGGCGAAGCGAGTCCGTGGGAGCTTTACGACATGAGCATGGATCGTTCGGAAACAAAAAATCTCGCCGCTGCAATGCCGGACAAAGTCCGCGAGATGTCCGAAGAATGGAGACGCCAAACCGACCTATACAGCGCACTCGCTGCAAAAGAAGCACCTCCATTCACCGCCCCGATCTCGCAACCTCCTCCGCCCCCAAAGACGCCCTGATTTGCGCTTTGCTCAAAAAACAATCGCTGAAAATCCCGGCTACTCGTGGGCTTCCGCGAGCGTGACCTTGAGGCCGGATGACTTTGCCATGCCTGCCTGCCGGATGTCGCACGTGACAAAGACGCCGCAATGGAGTTCCAGCGCGAATGCCACGTGAAGAATATCGTAGGCGCGGGTGCCGAGCCGCAGCGTGTGTTTGTTCGAGAGCCGGAGCGCAACAGCGACGGCACCGTTCCAATCCACATCCACGGTGGCAAAAATGCCACGCGTCAAAAAACGTTCGAGACGGGATTCCCAGCCTGCCAACTCCCGATCTACGCCGGAGCGTTTGCTGGCGGGCAGGGTTTGTTTTTCTGAAAAAGCTTTTGCCCGGAGCGCATTGCGCACTTCCACTTCATGTAATGGTGAAAAGGCCAGCGCAGGGCGTCCGAGTTTGCGAAATACTGCGACAGCATCCGCAGAGCCGATTTCATTGCTCAGCAGACGCAGCAGGAAGCTGGAATCCGCATAAATCACAGCACGCGGGAATCAAGGACGAGCTTCGATGATGAAACTGTTGAGCGTCTCTCCGAAAGCAACGCATCAAGCTCTTCATCCACCAGTTTATTGCTTGTGGAGTCTGTCGTCTTTGCGCGTGCGGCGCGCACCAGCCAAAGCGGTTTTCCGTTGTCGGTGATTTGCACGTCCTGTCCCGCTGCGGTGAGCTTTTTCACACTCGCGGGCCGCCTCAATAATTCGCGCAATGGCAGGGTCTTCATACGTCAGACGATGCTGTCAGACACTGCGCTAGTCAACGCACTTCTTGATGCGCTTTCGGGCAGGGATGAAAGATCAGCTTTGGCAGCGAGACGGGCTGCGCTATTGCTGCCGTCCGATGAAATCGCTCCTCGCCGTCTTTGTTTTGATGTTCGCTGCACTTCACACCGCAGAGTCAGCGAAGCCCAATGTTTTGCTCATCGTGGCGGATGATATGGGTTATTCGGACTTGGGCTGCTATGGCAGTGAGATTTCTACGCCGAATCTCGACGCACTGGCAAAGGATGGATTGCGCTTCACGCAATTTTACAACACGGCGCGCTGCTGGCCGTCGCGCGCGGCGATTCTCACCGGCTACTACGCGCAGCAGGTGCGGCGCGACACGGTGCCGGATGTGAAGAGCGGTCTGCGAGGAACGCGTCCGGCATGGGCGAAATTGCTGCCGGATTTGCTGAGGCCGCTCGGCTATCGCTCGTATCATTCGGGCAAGTGGCACGTGGATGGAAAGCCGATGCAGAACGGCTTCGATCATTCTTATAATCTCACGGATCACGATCGGTATTTCACACCGCGCTATCACACCGAGGAGGATGTGGCGCAACCGCCTGTGGATCCCGAAAGCGGCTACTACGCCACGAAGGCGATTGCCGACCACGCGATCAAATGTCTGCGCGAACACGCGGAAAAATACAGCGTTCAGCCGTTCTTTGAGTTTCTCGCCTTCACCGCCCCGCACTTCCCATTGCAAGCACCGGCGGAGGACATCGCACGCTACAAGGAAAAGTATCTGCGAGGCTGGGACGCGATGCGTGAGGAACGCTGGCAGCGGATGCACGCGATGGGAATCGGGGGCAGCGCGTTGTCGCCCATCGAGCGGGAGATTGGGCCGCCGTATGCATTTCCGGCGGCGATGCAGAAATTCGGGCCGAACGAAGTGAACCGTCCGCTGCCGTGGGATGGACTCAGTAAGTCGCAGCGCGAGTTTCAGGCGGGGAAAATGGCGGTTCACGCGGCGATGGTGGATCGGATGGATCGCGAAATAGGTCGGGTGCTCACGCAACTCCGCACGATGGGTGCGCTGGAAAACACGCTCGTCCTTTTTCTCTCCGACAACGGTGCGAGCGCCGAGATGATGGTGCAGGGCAGCGGGCACGACCCGGAGGCCCAGTGCGGCACAGGCGCGACTTTTCTGAGTCTCGGGCCGGGTTGGTCGAGCATGGCGAACACGCCGTTTCGCCGGCACAAGACGTGGCTCCAGGAGGGCGGCATCTCGACGCCGCTCATCGTGCACTGGCCGCTTGGTATCAAGGCGCATGGCGAACTGCGAACAACACCCGGTCACATCGTGGACATCGTGCCGACGATTCTCGAAATAACGGGTGCTGCTGCAAAGCAGCCCGATGCATCCGCACCACCATTGCCGGGTAAAAGCCTCGTGCCACTTTTTGCGAAGGACGGCGCGATGAAGCACGATTCGCTCTGGTGGATGCACGAAGGCAATCGCGCACTGCGGATGGGTGACTGGAAAATCGTGACCGATGGGAAGGACAGCCCGTGGGAACTTTACGACGTCAGCGTGGATCGTTCGGAAACCAAAAATCTCGCAGCCGAAAAACCCGAGAAGGTGCGCGAACTCGCTGCCGAATGGACGCGCCAGACCGAGGAATACAGCGCCCAGGCGAAAAAGGACGTGACGCCGGACCACCCGCAGCCCGTGCCTGCGCCGAAGCCCAGCATCGTCTTCGTCATCGCCGACCAGTGGCGCCCGCAGGCGTTTGGTTTTGCTGGTGACCCCAACGTGAATACACCCAACTTCGACAAACTCGCGGCAGAGAGCGTGCGCTTTGTCAACGCCGTCGCGGGGATGCCCGTCTGCTCGCCGACGCGCGCCTCATTGCTCACCGGCCAGCGCCCGCTTACGCACGGTGTCTTTCTCAACGACGTGCAATTGAACCCCGCAGCAGTCTCGCTCGCGAAGGTGTTCGATGTCGCGGGCTGGGACACGGCGGCGATTGGCAAGTGGCACATTGATGGAAACGGGCGCTCAAATTTCATTCCGCGCGAACGGCGGCAGGGCTTTGATTATTGGAAGGTGCTCGAATGCACGCACAACTACACCGACTCGATTTACTATGGCGATACCTCGGAAAAACTCCACTGGTCGGGCTATGACGCGCTCGATCAAACTCACGACGCCTGCGAATACATTCGCACCCGGAAAAACATCGAAAAACCCTTCTTGCTCTGGCTCGCGTGGGGCCCGCCGCACGATCCCTATATCACCGCGCCGCCGAAATACCGCGCACTTTACGACCCGGCGAAACTCACGCTGCGTCCCAACGTCCCTGCGAAAGTCGAGGCCGAGGCGCGCAAAAATCTCGCAGGCTACTACGCGCATTGCTCCGCGCTCGACGACGCGATGGGGGAAATTCTGAATGCATTGCGCGAAAGCGGTCTCGCCGAAAATACCATCGTAGTTTTCACATCCGACCACGGCGACATGCTCGGCTCGCAGGGTCTTTGGAAAAAACAAAAGCCATTCGATGAATCCGCGCGCGTGCCCATGCTCATCCGCTGGCCTACCGGACTTGGAAAAGAAGCGCGCCAGCTCGATGCACCGATCAATTCCGAAGACGTGATGCCCACGCTCCTCGGCCTCACAAAAGTCCGCATTCCGCACAGCGTCGAGGGACTCGACTACAGCGCCTACATACGCGGCGGCCCCAATCCCGGCGACGGCGCCACGGTGCTCACATGCGTCGCGCCTTTCGGCGAATTCGAGCGCCGCATCGGAGGAAAGGAATACCGCGGCCTTCGCACGACGCGTTACACCTACGTGCGCGATCTCTCCGGCCCGTGGCTCCTCTTCGACAACGAGACGGACCCCTACCAGCAAATCAACCTCGTCAACCAGCCCGCCCACGCCGCGTTGCAAGCCGACCTCGACGCATGGCTTTCACGTAAACTCAAAGCCAACGAAGACGCCTTCCTCCCCGGCCCCGAATACATCGAACACTTCGACTACAAAGTGAACGCAAACGGCACTATGCCCTACAAAAACTGACAGACATTTTTGTTTGCAGTGTAAGACTGAAGTGGAAGAGGAATTGCGTTTGTGCTCATCATTGATTCGAAAACGTGGCGTTCCTATGTTGCACTATATTCTTGTAATCAATAGGATATACAAAACCACATTTCCCCGATAGACAATCAAAATAAATCTGCTTCACTCCGCGTTCTTTCGTCCATGAATCTCGATTTTCGCGACCATCCTGCATACTCAAAACTTTACCCGGCTCCGGTGCCGAATGTGCCGCCGGTATTTTTCCCGGAGAAAATCGCGCGCGGCGATGCGGCGCATCTCGACGCACTTGAAGCGCAGAGCATTTTCCTCATCCGCGAGGCGTTTCATCATTTCAAAAAAATCTGCATGCCCTGGAGCATGGGCAAGGATTCCAATGTGTTGATTTGGCTGACGCGCAAGGCGTTTAGTGGGCACATTCCCTATCCGCTTTTGCACATTGATACGACGTATGAATTTCCGGAGATGATCGCGTATCGCGACTGGGCGGTGGAGTATCACGGGCTGAATTTGATCGTGAAAATCAACGAGGACGCGCGAGCGGGTCGCGGAGCTTATGCGGAGCGCGGTCCTATCGGCTACGATACGACGGACCCGGTGACGGTGACGCATGAGTTGAAGACCGTGGCCTTGCAGCAGGTGATGGCCGAGAACCAGTGGGACGCGCTCATCACGGGCATCCGCCGCGACGAAGATCCGACTCGGGCGAAGGAACGGTATTTTTCACCGCGCACGAAGGATTTCGAGTGGGACTACAAGGATCAGCCGCCGGAGTTTTGGAATCAATTCACCACCTCGTGCGCGCCGGGCGAACATGTGCGCGTGCAGGCGTTGCTCGATTGGACGGAGCGCGACATCTGGATGTATATCCAAAAAGAGGGCATCCCGATTCCGCAGATGTATTTCGCTCGCAAGGGCAAGGACGGAAACAAATATCGCTTCCGCTCACTCGGTTGCTGGCCGATTTCGGGGCCGGTGGAAAGCGAAGCCGACACGATTGACGGCATCATCGAGGAACTCGCGAACACGAAAACCAGCGAGCGTGCAGGTCGCGCACAGGATCATCACGAGCGCAACGCGATGCAGAAACTCCGCGCGAAAGGGTTCATGTGAGCCGTCAGACCCACGTGAGATCGATTTTCTTTTCCCAGCCACGCGCGCGGACCAGTTCGCGCAGAGCACGCGTTTCCTCCGCGATTGCGGGGATTTTTTCGTCGTGCGTCTCGACAAACAACTGGTCAATGCGCTCGATCATTCCGGTTTCGATGAGATGCCGGAGGATGCGGCACTCGACGCCTTCGACATCCATTTTCAGAACCTTCACGCGCTGCGTAAGTGATGCGATGAATGCGCTCAAATCCACCGCCTCGACCTCGACAAAATCCTGCCTGCTGACGTTGCCCTTCTCCGCGAGCAGCGACGAGCCGTTCGACCAAAACACCGGGTTTTGTCCCGAGTTCACGTGGAGAAAAAGACGCACAGTGCCGGGCGCGTCGGACACGGCGCACGGATGGCAAATCACGCCAGCGTCGCCCGCGAAACGTTTTTGCAGCGCGGCGAATGCGTGCGGATTCGGCTCAAACGCATGGACCGTCGCGCCGCTCGCCCGCATCAGCGCCGTCATCTCGCCGACGTTTGCGCCGCAATCAATCGCGATGTCGCCCTCGCGCAGGCCGGCGGCGCGGAGTCGTGAACGGGAGCGTCGCTCGACGAGCGCGCATTTCACGAGGAAGAGCACTCGCCGCAGACTTGGGATGCGGATCGGAAAATTCATCGCCGCGCAGAATGTCAGCGCGCCCGCTGTCTGTCAGCACCACAATCGTTTTCTTCCAAATCAATCACTCACCAATCCATGACACAGCAGTCCTCAATTGATCAAACCCGTCGCCTGCGCGTTGTTTTCGTCGGCCACGTTGACCACGGCAAATCCACGCTGATTGGCCGCATTTTCTACGACACGAAATCGCTGCCTGACGGCAAAGTGGAACAGATGCAGGCCGCGTGCGCTGCGGAGAACATGGAGTTTGAATACTCCTTCCTGCTCGACGCGCTGCTGGAGGAGCAGGCGCAGAACATCACGATTGATACGACGCAGATTCAGTTCAAGACCGCCAAGCGCCCCTACGTGATCATTGATGCGCCGGGGCACAAAGAGTTTTTGAAAAACATGATCACCGGCGCGGCGAGCGCGGATGCGGCGGTGCTCCTCATTGCGGCGAACGAAGGCATCCGCGAGCAGTCGCGGCGTCACGGCTATTTGCTCTCCTTGCTCGGCATCAAGCAGGTCGTCGTCGCGGTGAACAAAATGGACCTCGTGGACTACAAGCAGGAGGTTTTCGATCAAGTCGTGCGCGACTACACCGCGTTCCTCAAAGAAATCGGCATGGAAGCGCGGCAGTTCGTTCCCGTCTCCGCTCGCAACGGCACCAACGTCGCACTCCGCGACCTCGGCGTCGCCAACCCGATGCCTTGGTATACCGGCCCCACCATCACCGACACGCTCGATTCCTTCGAGCCGCCGAAATCCCTCACCGAACTCCCGCTCCGCTTCCCCATCCAGGACGTCTATCGCTTCGACGACCGCCGTATCTTCGCCGGGCGCATCGAAGCCGGCTCATTGAAAGTCGGCGACACCCTCATCTTCTCACCCGGCAGCAAAACCGGCGTCATCAAAAGCATCGAAGTCTGGAACGCCCCCGAGAAAACCAGCGCGAAGGCCGGCGAAAGCGTCGGCATCACACTCACCGAGCAGCTCTTCATCGAGCGCGGTCATCTCGCATCGCACCAGACCGACGCCCCCATCGAATCCAACCGTTTCAAAGCCCGCGTCTTTTGGATGGGGAAAAGCAACCTCGCCATCGGGCAGCGCACCAAACTGAAACTCACCACACAGGAACTCGACGCCGAAATCGTCAGCATCGAGCGCATCATTGACGCCTCCACCCTCGAAGCCCTCCCCGGCGACCGCGGCTACATCGCCCGCAACGACGTCGCCGAAGTCACCATCCAAGTCCGCGGCGCACTCGCCTTCGACAACGCCGACCGCAACGCCCTCCTCGGGCGCTTCGTATTGCTCGACGGACGCCAAGTCGGCGGCGGCGGCATCATCTTCGGCGGCACCTACTCCGACCGCACCCAGCCCAAATCCGCCAACATCTTCTGGAGCGAAGGCAACGTCACCCCCGAACAACGCTACGCCCGCAACGGCCACAAAGGCGCAGTCGTCTGGCTCACCGGCCTCTCCGGCTCCGGCAAAAGCACCGTCGCCCGCGCCCTCGAACGCGAACTCTTCAACCTCGGCATCCAGACCTACATCCTCGACGGCGACAACATCCGCCACGGCCTCAACAGCAACCTCGGCTTCTCCCCCGAAGACCGCGTCGAAAACATCCGCCGCGTCGCCGAAGTCGCCAAACTCATGGCCGGCGCAGGCGTCGTCGCCATCACCGCATTCATCTCCCCGTATCAAGCCGACCGCCGCAAAGCCCGCACCATCGCCTGCGAAGCCGGTGTGGACTTCTACGAAATCCACGTCGCCGCCCCCCTCGAAATCTGCGAACAGCGCGACCCCAAAGGCCTCTACAAAAAAGCCCGCACCGGCGAGATCAAAGAATTCACCGGCATCAGCGCCCCCTACGAAGCCCCCGAAAGCCCCGAAATCACCGTCGCCACCGGCAACCAAAGCGTCGCCGAAAGCGTCGCCCAGATTCTAGTCTTCCTCCGGCAGCGCATCAAAGTGGACGCCGAATTCGAGATTTAATTGTGCGCGAGTTTGAGGGCCGACTGTCCTAATTCATACCAGCCTTGGGCAACGCTCAAGGTTGGTATGCACATTTGGAAAAAGGCTGAAAGCCCGGTGCTGATCCCCGTTCTGATCGTTTCCTGTGTTGTGGGCGCGAAAGCAAATTCCCAGCAGCTTTTCCTCGGTTCCTCCAGACCCAGTTGCTGACCGTGTATTGTCGGTGCCGAGTCTCCCCGTAGCTAGCGTCCGCTATTTTTCTTTTGAATCTTTTTCCAACTTCGCCACGCGGCGGATCAGTTCTGGCAATTGCTGGATGGTGATGAGTTGCCGTTTGGTCTGCTTGTCGGGTTGCGCGGGTGTGCCCCAAAACTTTGCACCGTCGGGAATCTCGTGCATCACGCCGGCTTGCGCGGCGATGGTAACTCGGTTGCCGATTTTCAAATGCCCCGCGATACCAACTTGGCCGCCGATTACAGTGTGTTTACCGACCGTTACACTGCCCGCAATGCCCGTCTGCGCGCACAAGATGCAATGCTCGCCGATGACAACGTTATGAGCGATTTGAACGAGGTTATCAATTTTGCTGCCGCGCCCGATGACTGTCGCGCCTAGCGCGCCGCGATCAATCGTCGTGCCGGCACCGAGTTCCACGTCGTCGCCGATGATGACGTGGCCGACCTGCGGAACTTTGCAGTGAACGCCCGCGTTGAAAACGTAACCAAAACCATCCGCGCCAATCACTGCCCCGGCGTGAATGCGCACGCGTTGGCCGATTTGCGTCCGCGCATAGACGACCACGTTGGGAAACAGAGTTGTGTCATCGCCCAGCGTGCAGTCCGAGCCAATGTGATTGCCGCCCTGCAAAACAGCGCGCGCGCCGACGACCGTGTGATCGCCCACAACGCAGTGCGGGCCGATGTGTGCGGTCGCATCTACGCGTGCCGTCGCAGCAATGACCGCGCTGGGATGAACGCCCGCCGGGAACTTCGGGTCGGGAAAAAACAGAGGTAACACTTTCGCAAACGCGAGGCGCGGGTTGGCGACGCGAATCAAAACTTTGTTGCTCGTCAAAATGGTTTTACCTACGAGCACGGCGGACGCACAGCCGGCTTCGGCTTTTGCAAAATAATTTTCGTTCTCTGCGAAGGTCAGGTCGCCGGGTTGCGCGGTTTCGGCGGGGGCGAAACTGCGAAGCGGCGTGGCGGGGTCGTCGACGATTTCTCCTTCGAGGAGATTGGCAAGTTCAGCAGCGGTGAACATTGGAAAAATAATTTACGACTGCTTTACGATTGGCGATTTGGGCGACGTAGTAAAGTCCGCTGTTCGCTGGAGCCCCAACTTCACGGCAGTGCGACGCTGTAGAGTTTTCACACTGCGTTCGTGGTGACCGATAGGAGCAGGGCCGGACAAACATTTATTACAGTTCGGCGGATTCCAGTGGATGAGGGGCTCGGAATTGGACGTTCGCTTAAGAAACAAAAAGCGGAGCGATATTGCGACCGCTCCGCTTTGTTTTTTGAGTTTGGCGAACGGGCTACACGTCGAGCTTTGTCCAAGCGGCGTTCCTTTTCGAGGAGGCGACGACGGCTTCGATGAAGGCCATGCCGCGGATGCCGTCTTCGATTTTCGGGTAGTCGAGGGCGAGGTCGCCTTTGGGCAGTTTCTTGCCGTCGAGTCGGGCGCGGATGGTGGTGGCGAAGTTGCGGTAGATGTTGGCGAAGGCTTCGAGGTAGCCCTCGGGGTGCGAGGGAGGCGTGCGGCCTGCGGCGAGGGCGGCTTTGCCGAGGTAGCCGTTGGCGGTGCGGTAAACTTGCATGGGCTGATCCAGCCATTTGACGAGGAGGGTGTTTGGCTCGTTCTGGTGCCATTCGAGTCCGCCTTTTTCGCCATAGACGCGGATGTTGAGGTTGTTTTCTTCGCCGACGGAAATTTGCGAGGCGTGGAGGACGCCTTTCGCGCCGCCTTTGAAGCGCAGCAGCACGTTGCCGTCGTCGTCGAGCTTGCGGCCTTTGACGAAGGCGGTGAGGTCGGCGGCGAGTTCGGAGATTTGGAGGCCGGTGATGTATTCGGCGAGGTTCTCGGCGTGGGTGCCGATGTCGCCGATGCAGCCTGCGGCGCCGCTGCGTTTGGGGTCGGTGCGCCATGCGGCTTGTTTTTGGTCGGAGGCTTCGAGGCGCGTGGCGAGCCAGCCTTGCGGATATTCGACGACGACTTTGCGGATTTTTCCGAGTGCGCCGGATGCAACCATTTCGCGCGCCTGTTTGACGAGCGGGTAGCCGGTGTAGTTGTGCGTGAGGCCGTAGAGGAGGCCGGTCTTTATTACGATCTCGGCGAGCTTCTTTGCCTGCGCGAGGCTGAACGTGGCGGGCTTGTCGCTGAGGACGTGGAAGCCGTGCTCCAGCGCCATTTTCGCAGGCGGGAAGTGCATGTGGTTTGGAGTGACGATGGAAACGAAATCCATGCGCTCGCCGAGCGGGAGTTTTGCCTCGGCTTTGATCATTTCCTCGAAGGTGCCGTAGCAGCGATTCGCGGGGAGGAAGAAATCTGCGCCGCTGGCTTTGCTGCGTGCGGGGTCGGACGAGAACGTTCCGCAGACGAGTTCAACTTGCTGATCCATGGCTGCGGCGATGCGATGCACTGCGCCGATGAAAGCGCCGCGTCCGCCGCCGACCATTCCGTAACGAATTTTTCTGCTCATAGTGTGGGTAGGTGTTTGGTTTGAAAATGCCCGCGTTCATCGCGGGAGCGTCAGCGTGTAAGCGACGGATTTTCCTGCGGCAAGTGCGAAGGCGTGGATGGATGCTTTTGCTACAAAGACAACCGGGCGGCGCTTCGTAGTGGAGCGCCGCCCGGTTGCGGGGTGGTGGGAATTGTTTACTGCTTCTTCAAGTCCTTCAGTGCAGCCACGACATCGTCGAGCGTCGCTGGTGGCGGAGGAGTTGGAGCGTTGGGGTCTTTTGGTTTTTCAGTGAGCGAGACGAGCTTGTTCACCGGCTTTACGACGACGAAGAACACAGCTACAGCGGTTGCGAGAAAATTAATGGCGGCGCTGAGGATGATCCCCACATTGAAGATGCCGATGTGGAGTGAAACATTTGAACTACCGCCAATGGCATTGACGAGCGGTGTGATGATGCCCTGGACGATGGACGTTACGAGTGAGCTGAATGCGACACCCATTACGAAGGCAACGGCGAGGGTGACGATATTCCCTTTCAGGATAAACGCTTTGAACTC
>CAIYUV010000273.1 GCA_903929475.1 uncultured Spartobacteria bacterium | reverse complement strand
GCCGGAGCGATCCTCCCCGAGCCGTTTCCCGTATTCGAGCGTTTCCCCGATGCGCTCGTCCACGCCATCGAGCGCGAGGGCGGCGTGACCTTCATCGGCAACTTCCCCCGCAGCGGCACCGCCGTGCTCGATGAACTCGGCCCCGAACACCTCCGCACCGGCCATCCCATTCTCTACACCAGCGCCGACAGCGTCCTGCAAATCGCCGCGCACGAAAGCATCATCCCCCGCGAAAAACTCCACGCCCTCTGCGCCATCGCGCGTCGTCATTGCGATGAATACCGCATCGGTCGCGTCATCGCCCGTCCGTTTTCAGGCACGCCCGGCAATTTCCGCGCACCAGCGGTCGGCACGACTACGCCATGCAGCCCCCGCGCACCATCCTCAACGCCCTCGCCGACGCCGGACACACCGTCCACGGCGTCGGCAAAATCAGCGACATCTTCGCCGGCAGCGGCATCACCGCCAGCACCCCCACCGCCTCCAACGCCGAAGGCATGGCCGCCATCGAGCAACTCTGGCCCGCCTTCGACGGTCTCCTTTTCGCCAACCTCGTGGATTTCGACATGCTCTACGGCCACCGCCGCGACGTGCCCGGCTACGCCCGCGCCCTCCGCGCCTTCGACCACTGGCTCAACCTCTTTCTAAAGACCACCCCCTCCACCGACATCATCATCCTCACCGCCGACCACGGTAATGATCCCACCTGGCGCGGCACCGACCACACCCGCGAACAAGTCCCCCTCATCATGCTCTACGGCGGCAAAGCCATCCCCCTCGGCACCCGCGATACCTTCGCCGACATCGCCGCCACCCTCGCGGAAATCTTCAAACTCCCCGCATGGCCTGTCGGCACCAGCTTCCTGCCCCTTATAGAATAGAGGAGAAAGCCCATTTCTGGGAATAAAAGGGCGGTTTTCAGAGGAAAAGGGGTGGGCGCGGGCGTCCCATCATGGCCTTCATGCTCTTCATGGTGAACCTATGGCGCGGCATTTTCCACCATGAAGGCCTTGAAGAGCATGAAGGGGGTGAAAGGGGCGGTTTTCAGAGAAAAGGGGGCATTTTCGGGCGTCCCTAATTCAGTTATTGGCTTCAATGGTTGGGTCATTGGCTTCAATGGTGGCGTCATTGGCTTCAATGGTTGGGTCATTGACTTCAAAGGTTCAGTCTCTGACTTCAATGGTTGCGCGGCGGATGAACAGGGCCGAAGTATTTCCCTCTGGAATACCACGCGGCCTGTCCGCACTAAATTCGCTGTCTTACACTGTGCAATTCCGCTTCACTCCCCCGCCATGCACATTCCAAGTTTCATCGAGCGCAAGCGTGAGGGAGGCGAGTTGGGGGCGGGGGAGATTGGGGAGTTCATCGCGGGCTATGCACGGGGGGATGTTCCTGATTACCAGGCGGCGGCTTGGGCGATGGCGGTGTTTTTTAAAGGAATGACTGCGGCGGAGACGGGGGCGCTCACTCGTGCGATGCGGGACAGTGGGCGCGTGCTTTCGTATCCAAAAGGTTCGCCGCTGAAGGTGGACAAACACAGCACGGGGGGAATCGGCGACAAGGTGTCGCTGGTGCTCGCGCCGTTGCTGGCGTGCGCGGGGGTGTGGGTGCCGATGATCAGCGGGCGCGGCCTCGGCATCACCGGCGGGACTTTGGATAAAATGGAGAGCATCCCCGGTTTTCGCACCGGGCTGACGGAGGACGAGGCGCTGGCGCAGCTCGCACGCATCGGCGTGGTGATGATCGGGCAGACGGCGGATTTGTGCCCGGCGGACAAGAAGCTCTACGCGCTGCGCGATGTGACGGCGACGGTGCCGAGCATCCCGCTCATCGTCGCGAGCATCATGTCGAAGAAACTCGCGGAGTCGCTCGACCGTCTGGTGCTGGATGTGAAGTTCGGCAGCGGCGCCTTTATGAAAACACGCGCCGATGCGCAGGTGCTCGCCGATGCGATGTGCGCTGTGGGCGCGGAGTGCGGTGTGCAGACGACGGCGATGTTGAACGCGATGGACGAGCCGCTCGGCCACACGGCGGGCAATGCGCTGGAGGTGTGGGAATCGGTGGAGACACTGCAGGGACGCGGCCCCGCAGACCTCGTCGCGCTCACGCTCGATCTCGCGGAGAAAGTTTCGCCCGTCCCGCGCGAACAACTCGCCGCATGGCTCGCCGACGGCACCGCATGGCGCAAGTGGACGCAGCTCGTCGAAGCGCAAGGCGGTCGCGCCACCGACACCGAGCGCATTTTGGAAATCCACCGCGCGCCTTTGATCCGGCGCGTCACCGCTGAACAAAGCGGCACGCTCGCACGGATGGATGCGGAACTCATCGGTCGCGCATGCGTCGCGCTCGGAGCAGGCCGTGCGAAAGCGAGCGACGCAGTAGATTTCGCCGTAGGCTGCGCAGGCATCGCGAAGATGGGAAGTCGCGTGGCCGAGGGCGAGACGCTCCTCACGCTCCACGCCCGCGACGAGCGCACGCTGGCGGATGCACTGGCGTTTGTGGTGCGCGCGGTGGAGATTTCATGATTCAGCATTTCGGGCTTCGGGCTTCGGGGGCTTCGCATGTATAGAGCGGCCATGCGCATCATCGCGATAGACCCTTCGCTACGTTCCACTGGTTTCGCCGTGCTCGAAAAGACCGGCAGCAAACTGCGCGCGCTGGAATATGGCTCGGTAAAAAATGCGGCGAAGCTTCTGGCGAGCAGTTGTCTGGTGGCGATCCGCGAGCGCATCGCGGAGGCGATCACAAAGCACGGGCCGGAGTGTGCGGTGTTCGAAGGTGTGATTTTTGTGCAAAGCCACCGCACGGCGATCACGCTCGGCGCGGCGCGGGGAGCGGCACTCGTGGCGGCGGCGGAGCGCGGGCTGCCGATTTACGAATATGCACCACGCCGCGTGAAGCAGAGCGTGGTCGGGCGCGGCGGGGCGCAGAAGGAGCAGGTGGCATTCATGGTGCGTGCGCTGCTCGGTCTCACGGAGACTCCGCCCGCCGATGCCGCAGACGCGCTGGCAATCGGGCTTACGCATTTTAAATCGGCGGATACTGCGCGGGTCGGCGCGGCGGTGTTGGAGAGGATTTAGTGGCTTGGCGATTGGGCGAGTTGTGGATTTGCTGACGGCGTGGCTTTTCAAAAACCAATGATCCAAACGCGCTGGCTCGGTCGTATCCGATACGAGGATGCGCTGGCTTTGCAGGAGGATATCGTGGCGCGGAAAGCTGGCGATGCGGACGCGGCGGATGAATTGCTCTTGCTGGAGCACGATTCTGTTTTCACCATCGGTCGCACGGCGGATCAGTCGTCGCTGCGCGATGTTTCTCCCGTGGTTGTCATTGGCAGAGGCGGGCAGGGGACATGGCACGGGCCGGGGCAGTTGGTGGGTTATCCGCTGCTGGATTTGCGGCGTCGCGGCTCGGACTTGCACCGCTACCTGCGCGAGCTGGAGGAATTTTTAATCGCGGTGTGTGCCGAGCTTGGCGTGAGTGCGCAACGGCGCGAGGGGCTGACGGGTGTTTGGGCTGGGGAGCGAAAGCTGGCGAGCATCGGCGTTGGCGTGCGGCGGTGGATTTCGATGCACGGGTTTGCGCTGAACGTTTGCGGTGCGATGGAGGGCTTTGCGCGCATCACGCCGTGCGGGCTGGATGGGGTCGAGATGACGAGCCTCGAACGCGAGGGAGCGGGCGCGGTGAGCGTCGAGTCGGTGGCGCATCTGGCAGGCGTGCGTTTTAGTGAGATGTTCGCTTTCGATGAGGAAATGGAAAAGCCAGCTTGACGGATCGGGGTCGTGTCAGGCTTATACGTGCTGCTGCGCTGGCTGTGCCTGCCGGCAAACCAACCATCCATGAAGCTCCGTGTTTTTTCTGCGGCCCTGTGGGCCATCACCGCCCTTGTAACTGCGCCTGCCGTTCGCGCACAGCAAACGCTGCCGCCCGTGAAGAGCATCGAGGTGCAATACGTCGGGCCTCAATCCATCTCGAAGGAAAAGATCCTCGCCAACATGCGGACCCGCGTCGGCAAGCCGTATTCGTCGCAAGTTACGGAGGAGGACGTGCGGAATCTCTATGCGACTGGCAACGTGAGCAACGTGCGCATTTTCGGCGAACCAGCCGGTGACGGCGTGAAGGTGATCGTCGTGGTGCAGACGAAGAGCACGATATCCGAGGTGATCATCAACGGCGCGACGCGCGTGAAAGTTTCCAAGCTCCGCGACGAAATTTCCTCGAAGCCGGGCGACACGCTGAGCGAAGCTTCGCTCAATGCCGACAAGCAGAAGATCATCGAGTATTATCAAGGAAAGAGCTACGGCGACGTGGATGTGCGCTTTCATACGGAGAGCAACGAGAAGGGTGGAACAGCGCGCGTTGTGTTCGACATCACTGAGGGTGCGAAGACGAAGATCCATCATGTGTATTTTGAAGGCAACACGGTCGCGACACGCAAGGAGTTGCTGAAGGTGGTGAAGACAAAGCCGAAGGGCGTGCTGAACTTCCTGTCGAGCACTGCCGGAAAGCTGAACAGCGATCAACTTGATGACGACCGCCGCGCGATTCGCGAGCTTTTGCAGGAGAAAGGATATGCGGATGCGGATGTCCGCCAGCCGAGCGTCGTGCGCAGCGGAGAAAAGGTGGATGTGACTTTTCCAATCGTCGAAGGACGCCAGTATCATGTGGGCAAGGTGACCTACGTGGGTGCGAAAGTTTTCACGTTGGATGAAGTGTCCAAGGGGATGCGTCTGTCCGCCGGGAGCATTTACTCCGAGCAGGCGTTGGCGGCAGATCGTCGTGCGCTTGGCGACGTTTACGGAGCGAAGGGCTACCTGGATTTGCAGGTAGTGCCGACAAAAACGCCGGCTGGTGCGGGGATTGTGGATGTGACTTTCCGTATAGATGAGGGAATCCAGTATTACGTGGACAAGGTGAACATAGCAGGGAACACGCGGACGAAGGACAAGGTCATCCGCCGCGAACTCGCGCTGTCCCCCGGCGATCCATTTAACACACTGCGGATGGATGCGAGCCGTCAGCGTCTCGAGAATCTTAAATACTTCGATCCGCACGGTGGCGTGAACGTGCGCCCGGCCGAGCCGATGATTTCGGTCCCCGGTCGTCGTGATTTGAATGTGGACGTCGTCGAAACGCGGACGGGTTCCTTCAACTTCGGCGCCGGTTTCAGTTCGATTGACAACCTGCTCGGATTTGTCGAACTCACGCAGGGAAATTTCGACATCGCCGGATGGCCTCGCTTTCAAGGCGCGGGGCAGAAGTTCCGCATTCGTGCCCAGTATGGAACGAAGAGAAAGGACTTCGTCATCAGTCTGACCGAGCCATATTTTCTCGATAAAAAACTCTCGCTCGGCAGCGAGTTGTATTACCGCGATGCAAGCTACACCAGCAGCGTGTATGACGAGCGGCGATACGGTGGTGCTGTCTTTTTACGCAGGCCGATCAACGAATTCACTTCGATGCGTTTCGAATATCGTCTCGAAGATACGAAGCTCCATAATTTTGATCCGAATGCCTCGCCCGAAATTCGCGCTGAAGCCGGGGAGCGTCTCAAGAGCCAGTTGAGCCTCGGTCTTACGTATGATTCGCGCGATCGTGTCTATCTGCCGCGCAAAGGATGGCGTGTGGATGCACAGACTTATCTCGCAGGCGGTTTCCTCGGTGGAGACACGGATATTTACGGATTAAATTTGGAGGCCTCCAAATATATTGCACTTCCAGGCGATACGATTCTCACTTTGGAGGGACAGGTAGCGGGCGTGGATACGTGGAATGGAGGAGACAAGGTGCCGATATATGACCGACTTTATCTCGGTGGGCCAAACAACCTGCGTGGCTTCCGTTATCGCGATGTAAGCCCCAAGGATTCTAAAAACGAGCCGCTCGGAGGCAATACGCTCGCACGCTTCACAGCCGAATACACGTTCCCAGTTGTCGAGAGCATTCGAGGGGCTATCTTTTACGATGTGGGCTTCGTCAATGCTGGCGCTTGGGACTTTGGCACTAACAGCCTCAACAGTGATGTTGGCATCGGACTGCTCCTTGAATTACCGGCAATTGGCCCGATTCGCATTGATTATGGCATTCCGATCCAATCCAGCGACGGTAATGGCTCCAGCGGAAAATTTCAATTCAACGTAGGATACAAATTCTAACAATATCAGCCGACTACAGTCCTAAAATACGATTTCAATATGAAAAATACACTCATCACTGCACTCCTCGGATTCGCAATCAGTCTCGGAACCAGCCTAACTGCCTCTGCCCAACAAAAGATAGGCACGGTGGATATGAAGAAAATTTTCGAGAACTACTACAAGACCAAGGACGCCGAAACCAGAATGAACGACGATCGCGCCGCAGTGAAGCGTGACTTGGATGAGCGCACTGAAAAGCGCAAACTGATGGAGGCGGATATCACCAAGCTCCGGGAGGAGTTGAAAAAGCCCGAACTGAGTGGTGCCAAAAAAGACTCAGTCAGCAAAGACATCGAAAAGAAAATCGGCGAGTGGCAGGACATCATGAAAGATCTTCAGGTTTTCACAAAGGAACAGGATGAAAAGCTGGGACAAAAAACACTCAGTATCCGCAATGCGATCGTCAGTGACATCAAGGCTGTCGTATTGGATAAGGTCAAATCGGACAGCTACGATCTTGTGTTTGATACGTCGGGGCTGAGTTCAAACGGAGTTCCCGTGATCATGTATGCGAAGGACAGCTACGATTTTACCAAGGACATCATTGAAAAGTTGAATGCCAACCGCCCGAAAGGCGGCGCGAGCGCGCCAGATCCGGCCAAGTCTGGTGTTGAGGAAAAGCCAGCAGACAAGGACAAAAAATCCAAATAACTGCTGTGCAAATGACAGTTTCAGAGTTGGCCGCCCTCGTTGGCGGACAGCTTGCTTCCGGGTCAGACGGGCATGCGATTGTCATCGGTGTCGCGTCTTTGATCGAGTCTTTGCCGGGGGATGTCACTTTTTTCTCCACAGAGAAATACCTGCCACAGCTTCATACGACCAAGGCGACTGTCGCTTTGGTTCCAAAGGGTTTCGCCAAGGAGGTTCCACCTGAGCTGATATTTTGTGAAAATCCGACGAATGCTTTCAGCAAGCTCGTGGAGCGGTTTGCACCAGCACCAATCGTCTTTGCGCCGGGTGTTCACCCCGCTGCGTTGGTTGGGGCCGATGTCCGGCTGGGCGTTGGTGTAAGCGTTCAGCCCTATGCAGTCATTGAGGCGGGAGCGAATATCGGCGACGGGACTGTAATCGGAGCACATTGTTACATTGGGCATTCCGCGCGTATTGGTAAGAACTCATTCCTCCATCCGAGAGTCAGCGTCCTCGCCCGCTGTGTGGTTGGCGACAGGGCAATTCTCCATAGCGGCGTAGTGCTTGGGGCGGATGGATTTGGATACGAATTACAAGAGGGTAAATTTGTTAAGGTCCCCCAGCTTGGAATCGTGCAGATAGATGATGATGTAGAAGTTGGAGCGAATACTACGATTGATCGCGCTCGTTTTGGCAGAACATGGATTCAGTCTGGGACGAAAATTGATAATTTGGTGCAAATTGGTCATAACGTTGTGATTGGAACAAACTCAATCATTTGCGGGCAGGTGGGAGTGTCAGGGAGCACTAAGATAGGAAGCTATGTGACTATCGCTGGTCAGGCTGGAATTGGCGGGCATATCGAAATCGCGGATCAAGCCACAGTCGCAGCTCAGTCTGGTGTAACTAAGACTCTCTCGACAAATCAGATATACATGGGATTTCCGGCGATGCCGGCAAGGCAATTCAAGGAGGACATAGCCCATTTGCGCAACATTCCTAGATTGAAGGCCAGAATCGCGAAGATCGAGCAGCTTTTGAGCGCTAAAAACAAATCTTTACCCCCCGAAATTTGAACGCTTGTGGCAATGGAGGCTGCGAGTAACTTGCCGCAGCACTTTCCGGCCATGAAAACGCGAAACAAAAAGTCAGCAAATCGGAAACCCATACGTGCAGCGGCACGCAAACGCCATTCGCTGATGCCACGTGGCTCCGTGCAGCGGCTGTTTGAATTCAGCACCGAGGGACGGCACTTCGATTTGCAGACGATTTTCGACCGCATCAACCGCCGCTATTTTCGCAATCGTCTGCGCAACTACACGATCACATGGGGACGTCGCCGCCGTCAGAAACCGGAGAGCTACATCGTCTTTGGGAGCATTCAGGAACAGGATCGTCTCATCCGCATCCACCCGCTGCTCGATCGGGAATTCGTTCCGCGTTGGTATGTCGAATACGTTGTATTTCACGAAATGCTCCACGCTTTCGTGCCCGACAAATACGACAGCGCCGGGCGTCGCATCATCCACCACGAAGGTTTTCTTTCGCGCGAAAAAAAATTCCGCCATTACCGCGCTGCGATTGGATGGGAGCAGGAAAATCTCGGACGCTTCCTTCAATAAGTTTGTCGGCGAACCGTTTTTGCCTCTCGCTTCGCGCATGGATGGTGTTCTAGCCTTGCTGCATCGCCATGCCAGATCTCCGAATTCCGTCAGCGACCGACAAGACACTCGCCATCATCATGGGTGGCGGTGCCGGGACGCGCTTGTATCCGTTGACTAAGGATCGCTCCAAGCCCGCCGTGCCGCTCGCTGGAAAATACCGGCTTGTGGACATCCCGATTTCCAACTGCCTGAACTCCGGCCTGCGCCGCATCTATGTGCTCACGCAATTCAACAGTGTCTCGCTGCACCGCCACATTCAGGCGACCTACAAATTCGATCAGTTCTCCCGCAGCTTCGTGGAGATTCTTGCCGCGCAGCAGACGCCGACCGACTCCGGCTGGTATCAAGGAACCGCCGACGCCGTGCGCCAGAATCTCTCCGATTTTTTGAGTTTGCCCTACGAATACTACGTTATCCTCAGCGGCGATCAGCTTTACCGGATGGATTTTCGCGCCGTGCTGGAGCAGCACATCGAGAGCAGGGCGGACATCACCATCGCCACGATTCCTGTTTCGAGAAATGACGCAACCGAGTTCGGTATCATGCACACGGACGGCGAGAGAAAAATCATCGAATTCGTCGAAAAGCCAAAAGACAGTGCGGTGCTCGACGGGTTGCGGATTCCTCCATCGCTATTGAAAGAGCTTGGTCATCCCGAGGACGCAGATCTCTATCAGGCATCCATGGGCATTTATGTATTCAATCGCGATGCACTTCGGTCGTCATTGGACAACAAACATATAGATTTCGGGAAACACATCATCCCGGAGTCCATCCACCGCAGTCGTGTGCAGGCCTACATTTATCAGGGTTATTGGGAGGACATCGGCACCATCCGCTCCTTCTTCAATGCGAATCTTGCGCTCACCAAAAGACAGCCGGACTTCTCTTTTTTCGATGCCGCCGCACCCGTCTACACCCACATGCGCTTTCTCCCCGGCAGCACGGTGAACGGAGCCACAGTCAAGCAGGCCATCATCAGCGATGGCTGTATGATCTGCGATTCGCACATCGAGCGCGCCATCATCGGCGTGCGCAGCATCATCAAGAGCGGCTCCACGATCAAAAACTCCATCGTCATGGGTGCCGACCATTACGAGGAAATCCGCCCCGCCGGCAGTGGCGAACCACCACTTGGAATTGGCGAAAACACCATCGTGGATCACGCCATCGTGGATAAGAATGCGCGCATCGGAAACGGCGTCGTCATTACACCCGAGGGCAAAAGCGCAAACTGCGACGGACCTTTAGTGCGATGGAGCGACGGCAACGAGCGGCCCAGTTGGTATGTTCGCGACGGCATCGTCATCATTCCGAAAAACGCGGTCATCCCGGACAGCACATGGGTCTAGCGTATGAAGACCCTCGTCACCCTCCTGCTTTCCTTGCTCTTCACGCTTCATGCGGCGGGGGGCGATGCGACGCCCGCAGAACTCCTCCGCGAATACTCCAAGAGCCTCGTCTTCGTTGAGGACAAGGAAGGTGCCGGCAGCGGCTTCGTCGCCACCATTGCAGGCAAGCAATACGTCATCACCAACCAGCACGTCGTCGCCGGCCACGGCGGCGCGACCTTCACCCTCCTCGACCGCTCGCCGCTCAAAGTCGGCACCGCCGCCGCAGCCGTCGGCCACGACATCATGACCTTCGCCACGCAGCCCGACGCGAAGGCGATGGAAATCATGCTCGACGTGGAAAAGAACGCCGCCATCGGCGACGACGTCGTCGTGCTCGGAAACCCCGAGGGCGCGCGCGTCATCAAACCCATTTCCGGCAAACTCGTCGGCATCGGCCCGAACCTCGTCGAGGTCAGCGCCGAATTCGTCCCCGGCAACAGCGGCAGCCCCATCATCCATTTGAAAAGCGGCAAAGTCATCGGCATCGCCACCTACGTCATCGTCCGCGAAATGGACACCCTCACCGGACGTCGCGCACAACAACTCCGCCGCTTCGGCTACCGGCTCGACAGCATCAAGCAATGGCAGCCCGTCGCATGGCCTGCATACAACGACGAATTTTCCACCATCGCCAAAATTCAGGCCCGCACCCAGGACCTCGCCGCCCTTCTCACCGACATGGCACGTAGCAACCGCATCATCGCAGCCCGCCACACCAACCCCGCCATCAAAGTCCCCCTCGAAAAATTCGAGGAAACCGTCAGCCGCAGCACCGTCAGCGCCACCGATCGCACCCGTGCCGCGCAAGACCTCATGGCCGCCATGCGCAGCGCCAGTCAGAGCGACATCGAGCAGGCAAAGCAACGGCTGCGCTACGACTTCTTCCAGCGCCAGCTCGGCGAAGAACAGCAGGTGAGGGGACAATTCTACAAATTTTTCGACGAAATCCTTAAAGCCCAGCGGAAATAGGGTAGAATCTCCGCCCCTTTTCCGTCCAATGGAAAATACCCGATGCAAGGTGGCACCCTTTCTGCATAGTTCCCTGAGTCACCTACATGGATCCCAACGAGCACATCCTCACCCGCGCTGAATTGCAGGAACTGCACGCGAAGTTTCGGGAAATCAAACACAGCATCAACAACACCTTCGCCGTCATCATGGCCCTCAGCGAACTGGGCCAGCGCAATCCCGCCCATCTCGAAAAACTCGCCAAAGCCGTCCTCCAGCGCACCCCCGAAGTCGTCCAGCAAATGAGCAACTTCGGGGACATGCTCGGTGCAAAGCTGAAAGGCGAAACCACACCCCCTTCCAATCCGCTCTCAGGCGTGTTTCCACCAAAGCCATAGCGGACACTGCCACAAGATTTCCGGGGCAAAGCTGGTCGGGCCGGCGGGATTTGAACCCACGACCTCTTGAACCCCATTCAAGCGTTCTACCAAGCTGAACTACGGCCCGATTCCAGCGGGCGCGGAAAGTGCGCGTCGTGCCTCCGCTTGGCAAGTGTGTTTTCGCACTACTTCTCGCTCAGCATTTTTTCAAAGTATGCGCGCTTTTGCCATGTCCACGATGCCACGGCGATGCCGCCCATGAAGATGGCTGCGTAGCTGGCGAGCAGCGCCCACCACGATGCGCCGAGCACGGGGTGTCGCTCCGGCGGCATGGAGTTGGCGATGGAGCCGACGACTTCGTAGGCGCCGTTCCTTGTGGCAAAATAGCCAATCACGGCACCGGCGGTGCCAATGAATACATTGAACACTGTGTAGCCGATGAGCGGGCGGACGAAAAAGAATGCCTTCAGCGCGGGGCGGTGTCCGATGTTTGCGGCAAAGGCAATCGCGAGTCCGATGACGACGCCGGGGGTGAGGAATTCGATCATCATTTTCAACGGGCCGACGTAGAGCGCGGAGGATGCGCCGTTTTCCGCAAATGCCTCGGGGCACAGCAGCGCGGATGCTTCGCCCAGCACGGCGCCGTAGCCGGCGATGAATGCGAAGGTGAGCAGGACGAGTTTGACGAGTTCCATTGCGACTCAGCTATCCGCGCTCGCGCCGTTGTGTCGAGCGCGCAGCAGCGGGCGGGAAGTGTGAGGGAATGCTTTCCTTGTCGCCCGGGATGCGTCATTCGTCGTCGCCATGTCCGCACCCGTCACCGCCGCCGAAGCTCCCGCACTCGCCGCTGAAACCATCCGTCGCGCGAAGTTCCCCGTGCTCGCCACGGTGGATGAAAGCGGGCAGCCGCGTGTGCGTCCTGTTTCGCCGGTGCGCGTGGAGGGATTCACCGTTTATGTCGCGAATCTCCGCCGCTACGGAAAGACGCGTGAACTCGCCGCGAATCCGCGCTGCGAGTTGTGCTATCTCGACGAGCAGCACGACCAGGTGCGCATCACCGGCGTGGCCGAGGTCGTGACCGACGAGGCGACTTTGCACGCCATTTGGGAAAGCAATCCGCTGCTGCGAAAATACCTCGGCACGCCGGAAAATCCCGAGCTGATCATCTACCGCGTCCGCCCGGAGCGCGTGCGCTTCATGCGCGAATGGGCGCTCGACTATATCGAAGTCGCGCTGCCCTGAGCCGTGGCGAAAGCGGTGTTTTTAACTACAGAGGACACAGAGCGCGCAGAGAGTTTATTCGTTAGCGAGCTTTCTGCCGCTGGATGCTGAGGCGTCTTTGTAAATCATACGTTATGTCTCCGTGTCCTCCGTGTTCTCTGTAGTTCCATCTGCATTGCGCCAGCGGTGAGCATCGTCTATCGCCCACTCATGCGAATCACATTTCTCGCGCTCACCGCGCTCACGGCGTTCGTCTTTGCCGACGCGCCAAACACTCTCACTGCCGAGGAACAGGAGGCCGGATGGAAACTGCTTTTCGATGGCAAAACCACGGCTGGCTGGCGGGCGATTGGAAAGAGCGAGTTCCCGGCGATGGGATGGGCTGTCGAGGACGGCGCGCTCAAGCACAGCAAGAACGGCGGCGGCGGCGACATCGTCACCAGCGAGGACTACGAAAGTTTTGAACTCACGTGGGAATGGAGAATCGGCGAGGCGGGTAATAGTGGCGTGAAATACAACCTCCCCGACCGGGACAAAAACATCGGCTGCGAATACCAGTTGCTCGACGATGATAAGCATCCCGATGGAAAGGCGGGCAAGTCCCACCAGACGGCGGGGCTTTACGATCTCATCGCTCCTGCGGATCGAAAGACGAACGCTGTCGGCGAGTGGAACAGCAGCCGCCTCCTCGTGAAAGGAAACCACGTCGAGCACTGGCTAAACGGTGTGAAAACCGTGGAGTTCGAGTTTGGCAGCGAAGCGCTCAAGGCGCTTATCGCGAAATCCAAATACAAAAAAGTCCCCGGCTTTGGTGAAAAGAAGAAGAGCCCGCTTCTTCTTCAAGATCACGAAGACGAAATCAGTTTCCGCAGCATCAAACTCCGCGTGCTGAAATAGCGCGCCCTGCCTCCATGCTCGAAGACAACCTCCGTGACTGGCTCGCCACAGACCTCGGGGATCTCGCTCGGACGCACATGCCCTTCGGTAAATATGGCCCGGAGCACTACCCGCCGCGCGGCGTCGTCCTCTACGATCTGCCGCTCGAATACCTCGCATGGTTCGCCCGCAAGGAATGTTTCCCACAAGGTCGGCTTGGTGAATTGCTCCGCATCGCGCACCAGCTCAAAGCCGACGGCTGCGATGAGGTATTCGACCAGTTTCGCAAAGCGCGCGGAGGTCGCACCCGTCTCCGCCCCGAACGCAAACCTCTGCGCGAAACCTTCCCTGACTGACCCGCGCTGTCGGCGAAATCATTCCGTCACCTTCCAAATCGGCACGTCCTGTTTCATCCGGTCAATCAATTCCCCGCAGTAACCGATCGCCGCACCGCGATGCTTCGCCTGCACGCGCACGAAGAGCGACGCTTCGCCGACCGGCACCCAGCCGATGCGGTGAATGACCGTCGCGGCTGCGATGGAAAACTTCTCCGCCAGCTCCGCGTGGATGCGCGCAAACTCCGTGCGCGCCATCACCTCGTATGCCTCGTAGCTCAATCCAGTCAGTGTGCGCCCGCCTTCATCCTCGCGCACGATTCCGAGAAACTCCACACACGCCCCGACCTCGCGGGATTCAAGCGCCAGCTCCGGCACGACGATGCGCTCGCGGGTGAAATGAACCTCCATTCCTAGCCTCCGCTTACGGGCGGCACCACGGCGACTTCCTTCGCGCGGGCGCCGAGCGGGGTGTCCCACGAGCAGTATTCGCAGTCCACGGACACGCGCATTTTATCCACGGAAAAGTCCGGCGCGACGCGTGCGAGCACCTTGCGGGGTGTGTCCTTGGCCGTGCATTCCAGGCGTTGTTCACGCCAGCCGAGTTTTTCAGCGGCGCTGGCGAAAGCTAGTAAACGAATTTGCATTACGACGTTTATTACCTGCACGCTGGCTCTTCTGCAAGCCGCAGCGTTAGTTTCCTCATTATGCAATCTCTCGACGATGCCCGCGCACTCATCGCCAGCCGCGTTCATTCGCTCGCTGCCGAACGCATCCCGCTCTCCGCTGCGCTGGGCCGCACGCTTCGCGAAAGCATCGCTGCTTCCGAGGATATGCCTGCATTTTCGCGCAGTGCATTTGATGGCTACGCCTTCGCCGCTGGCGAAAATGGACGTATGCGTGTTGCGCAGGAGATCGCAGCCGGCGCTGCATCTATGCAGTCGATCGGGGCAGGGGAGTGCGCACGCATTTTCACCGGTGCCCCACTTCCTCCGGGCGCGGATGCCGTCGCCATGCAGGAGCATGTCGTGCGCGATGGAGATTTTGCAGAAATCCCGCTGACGGTGAGCGGACACGGTGTTCGCGCTCGCGGAGAAGATGCTCGCGCTGGCGACCTCCTGCTCGAACGCGGCCAGCGTCTCGGTCCCATCGAGCTTTCGCTGCTCGCCACGCTCGGGCACACGCAACCGCTCGTCGCACCGCGCCCGCGTATTCTTCATGTCGTCACTGGTAGCGAGTTGGTTTCCCCGGATGTCACGCCCGCTCACGGACAAATCCGCGACAGCAACACGACGCTTATCGCCGCCCTCGCCGCCGACTGCGAAATGATCGCGCAGCTCCGCGCAGGCGACGATCTCCCCACGCTCCTCGACGCCATCCATAGCGTGCCACACGATGCGTGGGACGTGCTCCTCATCTCCGGCGGTGCGAGTGTGGGCGACTACGATTTCGGCGCACGTGCCCTCGCCGAGAGCGGCTTCAGCGTCCATTTCACCGCGCTCAATCTCCGCCCCGGCAAACCACTCATCTTCGCCACGCTCGGACGCCAGTGCGCCTTTGTCATCCCAGGAAATCCGCTTTCGCATTTCGTCTGCTGGCACGTCGGCATCCGTGCGGCGCTCGATGTTTTGGTGAAAGGCGAAGCGCCTTTTGAGCTCGCCACACTGCCCGTGACAAAAGAACTGCGCGGCAACGCCCGCGAGACTTGGTGGCCCGCCCGCATCGTGTGGCGCGAAGATGGCCCCTGCGCCGAGCCGTTGCGCTGGCAGAGTTCCGGAGATCTCACCGCCCTCGCAGGCGTGAACGCCCTCCTCCGCATCCCATCGAATTCTCCTACCATCGCCGCTGGCGAAAAAATCAGCGCGCTCCTCATTTAAAACACGCGACTCTAAATCGTCTTTCGACAACCGCCATCCGACATTCCTAAATCCGCCATGCCAGAATTTTCCCATCTTGATTCCACCGGCTCCGCGCGCATGGTGGATGTCGGCGCAAAACCACCGATGCACCGCCGCGCCACCGCCGAGTGCCGCGTCGTTTGTGCCGCTGAAACCATCCGCGCACTTCGCGATCGCGCACTGCCAAAAGGCGACGTGCTCACCGTTGCAAAGGTCGCCGCGATTCAAGCAGCCAAGCGTTGCGACGAACTCATCCCGCTCTGCCACAGCCTCCCGCTCGATGCGGTGGACGTGACTTTCGACGTGCAAGACACCGCCATCCATATCCGCGCTACTGCGAGCACCACGGCCAAGACCGGCGTGGAAATGGAAGCGCTCACCGCTGCGAGCATCGCCGCGCTCACCATTTACGACATGTGCAAAGCCGTGGACAAAGCGATGGTCGTCACCGACCTCCGCGTTGTGGAGAAAGTGAAAGAATGAGATTCGCACGCATCACACTGAGCGACCGCGCGAGTGCTGGCGTTTACGAAGACCTCAGCGGTCCCGCCATCGAGCAATTCTTCGCCGGACATCTGCGCGACGAGATCGTATGGACGCGCATCCTGATCCCCGACGAACGCGCACAAATCGAGAGCACACTCATTCATCTCGCTGACGAAGAGCACGCGCTCATCGTCACCACCGGCGGCACCGGCCCTTCGCCGCGCGATGTCACGCCCGAGGCTACGCGCACTGTCATCGAGCGTGAGTTGCCCGGCTTCGGCGAAATCATGCGGGTGCAGAGTTTCGCGAAAGTTCCCACTGCAATCCTCAGTCGCGCCACCGCAGGCACGCGAGGCAGGACTCTCATAATCAATCTCCCCGGCAACCCGCGTGCCATCGGCGAATGTCTCCCGCTCCTTCTCCCCGCCATCGTCGAATGCCTTGATCACCTCGGCTGGCCGCGCCCGCAGTTGCAATAGCCTATCCGCCGAGCTGCGACATTTCGGCTTTCACCTTGTCCGTCGCGAGGGAGCGGATTTCCGAGTAGCGATCCTCGCGTGCCTTCCATACGCGCGAAACCGCAGCAGCAAGCTCCGTATCATCCGTGCTGGAGCGCAGGAGGCTGCGGAGGTCGTGTCCGTTTTGCGCGAAGAGACACGTGAAAAGACGTCCCTCCGCTGTCACCCGCGCACGTGTGCAGTCGTGGCAGAAAGGTCGCGTCACCGATGCAATCACACCCACCTCGCCGCCTTCGCTGGTGCGGAAGCGCAGCGCCGTCTCCCCTGTGTAATTCTGCTCCAGTGGCGTCAAAGTTTCGCCGATGCGTTCGAGGATTTCTGTCGCGGGCACCACGTCGGTCATCCGCCATCCGTTCGAGTTTCCCACGTCCATATATTCGATGAAACGCAGCACAAACTCCGGCCCGGCAAAGCGCCGAGCCATCGCTGCTACGTCGCCCTCATTCACACCGCGCTTCACGACCATGTTAATTTTGATCGGAAAAAATCCCGCCGCCCGCGCTGCCTCGATTCCTTCGAGCACGCGAGCTACGGGGAAGTCCATATCGTTCATCGCGCGGAAGGTCGCATCGTTGAGCGAGTCGAGGCTCACCGTGATCCGCCGCAGCCCGGCATCACGCAAGGCCTGCGCTTTTTGCGCGAGCATGGAGCCGTTCGTCGTGAGCGTGAGGTCGCGCAGACCGGGGATGGCTGCGAGTTGCGCGATGAGTTGTTCGATGTCGCGGCGCATCAGAGGTTCGCCGCCGGTCACACGCACTTTTTCAACGCCGAGCGAAACAAACACCCGCGCCAGCCGCGTCAATTCCTCGAAGGTGAGGATGTCGTCCTTCGGTAAAAAATCATAGCCACGCCCGAAGACTTCCTTGGGCATGCAATACGTGCAGCGGAAATTGCAGCGGTCCGTCACG
>CAIYUV010000272.1 GCA_903929475.1 uncultured Spartobacteria bacterium | reverse complement strand
TCCGCCGTCCAATAACGTTATTCCGCCGTCCGATAACGTTACTCCGCCGTCCAATAACGTTACTCCGCCGTCCAATAACGTTACTCCGTCGTCCGATAACGTTACTCCACCGTCCAATAACGTTACTCCACCGTCCAATAACGTCATTCCGCCGTTCGGTAACGCTCCTCTTTTCCTCAGAGAAGCCCCTCTGTAGCCCAAGAGGGGCGGCGAGCACCCCGGCGAACCAGCCCGACGGGCGAGAACCGTTGCGCCCTGACAATAGCCCGGTCATTTATGGCCGGGAAATCTGCCCGCCCAAGCCAATGAGTCCCGTCAGGGACGAAAGGACCGCTCTGCCGTCCCTGCCGGGACTTCATTCCGCCCGACCGAGAACCCCGCCCACTTTCGGTTTGCCAAGGTAGCGCAAACCCGCTCCCCTCCGTCCGCCATGCCAATCGCATTCCGCCCCTGCCAACTCCCCCTAGGCTCAATACTATGTTAGGCATTGCTACGCGCGTCCCCAGAAACGAAAGCCCATGAACATATCAGTTTCGAGAGATTCCCGTCTTCGTTGGCCTTGGGCCTTGGGCGTTCTTGTATCTCTCGGTCTTCTCGTGCATTGCGTTTTCGCTGGTGGACGGACGGTCTCTGACCCTGCTGGCCCACTGCCTTTCGATGCCACGCAACCATTCAAGCTCGATTTCGGGCGCGGTAGCGGAGGGCACGGCCTCGATACCGTTGCGATAGCACAAGACGGCCAGACTTCCTTGTATCGCTTGCGCCGTGACTTCAGTTGGGAGCACTCATCTCTACGCCTCTCTCCTGAGCACATTCGAGCGGTAGCTCAGGCCGTGGCTCTCGTCATGGTCTGCCGCGTCTAGCCAAGGAGTATCACACGAACGTCATGGACGGCACGCAATGGGTGCTTTGGATTCGACAGGGCCAGCGACAGAAGGCGACTTACTTTGATAACAACTTCCCGGCTTCCATCCGTGATTTTGCCAGCGAGCTTGATGGTATTCTTCGGGCAGCGGGCTACGATGCCCTGCGCTGGCAACATGCGAACTCACGCGACCACGAAAAAGAACTTTGGAACTCATTCAAATGACCGCAGCCCCTATGCGCCGCAGCTACCGCGCCTCCCACTCCTGCGCCGTGTAGCGCGGGGTGATGTATTGGGGGCAGTTCCAATCGAAGCTGACGGTTTCGATGATGAGGAGGCGTTCGATTTTCTCGCGTAGCTCAGGGGCAGGGGGTGAACTGGGTGGCGAGGTCGGGGTGCTCGTCTTTTAAAAATCTACGCAGGAACCGGGCTAGAAAACGCCGCCGACTTCCCATTCTTCGATGAGGGTCTTGGGCACTTCGCCGAGGAAGCGGGAGGGTCTTTGCAGCGGGTCGCCGTAGGCGGAGTTGAAGGACATGCAGGGGTAGGTGAGGTAGAGTTCGTCCATCGCGCGGGTGACGGCGACGTAGAAGAGGCGGCGCTCTTCTTCGACGGTCTCGCTGCTTTCCAAGGAGCGGGAGCTGGGAAATTTCCCGTCGGCGAGCCAGATGACGAAGACGACTTTCCACTCCAGCCCCTTCGCTTGATGGACGCTCGTGAGGGTGACGCGCTCGGTTTCTTCGTTCGTGCGCGCGGTGGCGTCGAGGCTGGTGAGGAGGGCGAGCTGGTCGAGGAAGGCCTGCGTGCTTTCGTATTGGCGGGCGAAGTTGGCGAGGGTGTTCAGGTCTTCGCGGCGCTGGTCGTAGTTGGGGAAATTGACGCGGGCGTAGTCGTCATACACGGCTTCGAGCACGCTGTGGATCATCTCCTGCGGCGGGGCGAGGTGGCCGCCGGGTGCGAGTTCATCGAGGGTGAATACGAGTTGTTCCCACGCGGCTTTGGCTTTCGCAGGGACTTTGAGAGGGAGGAGCAATTCTTTGATGGCGGGCAGTCCTTCCCACGGATTTGCGATGGTCTCGGGGAGTTCCTGCGTGGGCGTCTCGGCAGGTGCGATGGGCGAAACGGGCTGCTCGGCTTGCGCTTCCACGACGACGGGCGCGATGACGGGGGTAGGGGTTTCTTTTTTCAAAAGCGGGGCGTCCGCCGCGCTGAGGGCGTCGCTCACGCTGGCCCAAAGTGCATCCGCGCTGCGAGCGCCGATGCCGGGGAGCAGACGCGACATGCGCTTGAAGGCGACTTCGTCGCGGGGGTTGACGACCCATTTCAAAAACGCGCCGACGTCTTTGATGTGCGCCTGCTCGAAGAAGCGCAGTCCGCTCGTGAGTTCAAAGGGAATGCCCCGCCGGGTGAGTTCCATCTGCAGTTCCATCGAGTGAAAGTGCGCGCGGTAGAGGACGGCCATGTCGTCGAGCGCGATGCCTTCCTCGTGCAGTTCCAACATGCGCTGCGCGACGAATTGCGCCTGCTGTTGCGAGTCGGGCAGGGGAACCATCGCGGGTTTGAGCGCACCTTCTTGACGCGCGGCTTGCAGCACTTTCTGAAACTGTTGCTTGTTCGCGGAGATGGCTGCGTTGGCCACTGCGAGCACCTGCGGCACGCTGCGGTAGTTGGTTTCTATTTTATACACGACGGCGCCGGGATGGCGCTTGGGAAATTCGAGGATGTTGCGGAAGTCTGCACCGCGCCACGAGTAGATGCTCTGGGCGTCGTCGCCGACGACCATGACGTTGTGATGCCGGGCGGCGAGGATTTCGATGAAGTCGTTCTGGAGGTGGTTGGTGTCCTGGTATTCGTCCACGAGCACGAACTGAAACTGCCGCTGGTAGTGTTCCGCGAGCGCGGCGTTTGATTTCAAAAGACGCACGGTCTTTTCCAACAGGTCGTCGAAATCGAGTGCATTCGCCTTCTTCTTCTTCGCCTCGTATTTCACCCGCGCCTGCTCCAACTCTGCGGCGAACTCAAAAAAGTGCGGATACTTTTCCAGCAACACGTCCTCCAGCGAGCGCCCAGTGTTGAGTTGGTAGCTGAGCACGTCCGCGACGACCTGGCCCTTCGGAAATCGCTTCTCTTTTGGATCAAAGCCGAGCGTGGCGACGACGCCGTCGAGCATGTCCTCCGCATCCTCGCGGTCCATGATGCTGAAGCCGGGAGCGAAGCCCGCTTCATTCGGATGCCTGCGGAGGATGCGATTGCCGATGCTGTGGAAAGTCCCGCCCCACAAGCCAGCCAAGTCATGCGGGCAAATCGCGGCGACACGATCCAGCATTTCTCTCGCAGCTTTGTTGGTGAACGTGAGCAGCAGCACGTGCTCGGGGCGGATGCCGTTTTCCAAAAGATACGCGACGCGGTAGGTGAGCGTCCGCGTCTTGCCGCTCCCCGCGCCCGCAATCACCAGCGCAGGCCCCGGCGGCGCGGTAACGGCGGCGAGCTGCTGGGGATTCAGTTCCGCAGCGAAATCAATGCGCGGCCCGGCGGGCGCGTTGCGGTGAAGTGTGTATTGTCGGGCCATGTGCGGAAGACGGATGACTGAGGATGCGCTGCGGATGAAGCTCGAAATCTAAAGTAAGCGCTAAACGGTTAATTGGGATTTCTTGAAGCGTGTTCGTCGGCTGGCGCGTTGGTCTGCTATTTAAATACAATATCCTATTGAGGAAGTGTGAGTATGACCTATAGGAGCAATCTGTCTGGCGTTCGATTCGCGGTGGATGAGCAGGGGCTCGAGAAACTTTTTACCAGATAGCGGCGACTCCAAATTTACCTTCACCTATGAAAACACGCGTTCGTTTCTTCACATCACAGCGTCTATCAGCTCGTGCCGCTGCTTTTTTTACCATCCTTTGCTCTTGGGTGCTTCAACCATTCGCCCAAGCTGCTGCGCCGACTTTCAGCACTCCACAATACCCAAGCACCGTTCATCGCGTGGATAACATGGTGACGGGGGATTTTGACAAGGATGGCAATGTGGATGTAGCGGTTTTGGATGCGACGACGGGCTACGTGGAAGTGCAGTTCGGCGATGGGTCAGGCGGTTTTCGCAGTCCAGTGGTGAACTTCACGATCACTACGAGCAATAGCCAATACCGAGGGATCGCAGTGGGTGATCTCGATGGCGATGGAAAGGCGGAACTGGTCTTCGCGGCAGGGAACTCCGTGCAGGTGTATGATTGGCAGAACAACGGGAGTTTCACGAAGACACACACGATTGATCTTACGGCGAGCACGATAGTCGCGACAAAAGTGGCGGTTGGCGATCTTACGGCGGCGGGCAGTCAGGATATCGTGGTGGGTGATAATTTCGGAGACGTAGGCATAGTGTGGATTCCGAATGACGGGATGGGGACATTTGGGACGCCGGTTGCGTATGCGGCAAGCGGGGTTTCGACCTACTCCCGCATCGTGGCGATGGATGTGGATGGAGATGGACTAGCGGATGTGGCTTTTGTGAACAGCAAGATTCCTCAAGCCACGGCGAGTGTGCTTTTGAATAAAGGCGATGGAACACTCGTGGCGGAAGCAAGCTACGGGACGACAGCACTGGCGGGTTTTCGCCCAAATGCGATTGCCGTGGCGGATGTGGATGGCGATCATTTTCCAGACCTCGTGGTGACGGGCTACGTTCACGACGCGGCAACGCTTAACAACACATTCTACCTCTCGGTGAACCTCAACAATGGCGGGAATGGGACGTTTGGCGACGGGAAGGCCTTTGGTTTTACGGCGAATGGAGGCAAGAACATCAGTGCGAACGTGGTGGAGGCGGCGGATCTGAATGGCGACGGACTGGCGGAGATCATCACGCCGGTGGAAGTGCCGGGGACGATCTCGGTGAATGGGTTTGACGGCTTCATCGTCACGCGATGGACGGGTGCAGGCGCAAACCTTGCCATCGAGGGACAGGACAATGTGCTCTCGGACTTCATCAGCTACGGAAGTGTCGCAGTCGGCGATCTCAACGGGGATACGCAAAACGATGTGCTGATTGGCACCAGTTCCACAATTTTCGGCTCGACGCAGCACAGTCAGTTCGCACTTTTTCTCAATAGCACGCCAACGTTGCCGACGGGGCGGAAGGTGGAGTTTGCGCAGACGACGCTGAGCGTGACGGAGGGCGAAGCGCTGGATGTGAGTGTGGTGCGTGGATCGGACAGCACCGGGCAGGTGGTGGTTTATTTTACCGTGGGTGGATCGGCTGTGCAGGCAGGATCGAAGGTAAAGAACTCTGACTACAGCATCACCGATCCGCCGCAGCAGTCACAGGCAGTCGTGTTCGCGGCGGGCGAGTATCAAAAGAATATCCACATCGTCGCAAGTGCTGCAAAAAGTTCCGAGTCTGCGCAAACGATCGTCCTCACTCTGCAAAATCCAATCGGTGATGCGGAGCCAATAGATGCGGCGAACCTGCCGCCGAAGGCCACGGCGATTGTGACGATCTAGGATCAACAACCCGCAGGTCTGCCAAAGGCCGGCGTGCTTCTCGTGAAGCCGACGAATCTCGTGAAACCGATTCCGGGTAACATTGCAAAGGACGTGAAAATCGCCGCGCGCACGGGCTCGGACTGGAATTTCTCAATCACCCGCCCTTTGCCTGCCGATGCGACGAACGCCACCGTGAAATTGCAATTCTCGCCGAATAAGACGATATGGCTGGATTACAAGACGCTCGTTCATGGCAAGGGCACGATGTGGAGTGTGGTGGATCGGCACCCGTTGGTTTGCAACAAGCTCTACTTCCGTGCCGTGACCAAGGCGGACGGATATCCCGATCAAATCAGCGCGCCCACGCAGCCCTTCGCCGTCATCGGCGGGCCGGAGCTTGCGCTGAATGTGAGCGCTATTTCGGATAGTGACGCTTCGGGTGATACTGCGCACGAGAACGAAGTAATCACGTATCACTTCAGCGCGGCGAATGTGACCAACGACGGCGCGGCGACACCCGCCGTGCTCACGGTGCCGATTCCAAAACACACGACATTTCTCAATGCCACGAATATCCACGGGCCGTTTACGCAAGTGCGGGACAAGAAAGGCGTGACTACGGCAATTGTTTGGAATTTCACATCGCTCCCAAAGACGACATTCACCGAAGATCTGCTCGTGCAAATAGACATCGCCTCGATGTTCACAGCAAAGGAGCAAAAAAAACACCCGAACGGCTTCGGCACTATCCTCACGATGAAAGGGCATACGCTTTCGGCTCCTGCGCAGGGCATCAAAGCGGCACCACTTCTGCGCGAGCACTTCGACACAGAAATCCTCGGTCCGATCCAACTTTCCGTATCGAGGCCCAGTCTGTCTGACACTGTGAAGGGCGGCGATCTCATCACCTACACTCTCACTGCGAAAAACACTTCGGCGAATTCCGTGAATCAAGTCGTGGTGCGCGACCGTATCCCGCTCGGGACAATCCTCGACAGTGTTTATGTGCCGGATGCGAACGGGAACTCGACCAATACCGTTCTGCCAAACCCCAGCGCAGTATCCAACCCAGCTCTGGTTTATGTGCTGCTCGCCGATGCAAAATTCCTCGGCAAGAAAAAGGGAGCCGAGGTGGACATCTCCATCCTCGATACCGACACGGTCAATAAACTGGTGGACGCCCACTTGATCGCGGAGGAGGTGAAGTGGCCTATCGGATTGATTGCCGCGAAATCTCAAGTGGAGGTGAAATTCACCGTCCGCGTGCTCTATGACATCGCAGACCCCAACGCGAGCATCACCGCGCAGCCCACACAGATCGTCAATGACGACTATGACTTCACAATCTCCGGCGGCATCTCCGCACTTTACGGAAATCCTCCCAGCACCAGCGGGCTCACCAGCACAGTGACCGCCGCGCCTCCCGTGACGAAGCCAGTCGTCGGCCTCGGAAAAATTGCGGTGGGTTCACACGATTTGAACAACTCCATCGTCCACGGCAACGGTTCCCAGCAAATCGCCGGCCTCGGCGAAGTCACGACTGCGGTGCAGAATCACGGCTTTGATTACGAAATCCTCTACATCAATAGTGGAGACGCCACCGCACACCACATCGTGTTGCACGATGTCATCCCAGAAGGTGCGCAGTTGCTCGGTTTTTTCTCGCAGTCCGTGAATGGTGCTGCGCCCGCGCCAATGAATGCGCAGCAGTTCACGTATTACGATGCTGCTGGGAATGTGATCCCGAACGTGACCGGCTCGAACATCACCTCGGTGCATTCCATGGATATTCGGTTGAGTCAGTTTGATAACCTCACGCCGCTGCCTGCTGGTGAATACGGTGTGATCCGATACACCGTCGGCACCACGGCTGCTCCGGCTCCCCGTGGCAAGCCGGCTACTTTCATCCATGCGCTGGGGGGATTTAATCCCAAGCTTCGTCGAAGCGATCCGGAGCAGGGGGCCTACATCACTTGCGCCGACCTCCTTCGCGTTGTCCCCGCAACCCCGGACGACACTTTGGTGAAAGTCGTATCGGACGTTTCGTGGGATATTCATTATACAAAGGGGGCTTTTAGCGCGCAGCCCGGTGACATCGTGCCCTTCGATTTCACCTACACGCAGAACGGCGACATTGACGCGGCGAATTGCTATATGGATCTCGTCATTCCAATCGGCACCACTCTGCTTACCTCCGGGCAGAATGCGCCCGCCTTCACCGACGGCGCAGGAGGAACGATTCTGACGAGCGTCAATAATAGTGCTGCGCGCCTCACCATCGGCACGAGCGCTGCGCAGGAAACCCGCAAGCTGCGCATCAATCTCCAGGTGAACACACCGCTGGATCCTGCGCTGGCAGAAAAGAAGTTTATATTTTTTGAAACCGACCCCGTCATCAAAGGAACGCCTGTGTTTCCAACGCTTCTGGCTCTCCGTGGGCGCACTCATCTTAGCACACCAGTCCTCACAGCCTCATCCACTGCCACTGAGAAGCAGCCTGTGCTCGTAAGAAATTCGGTTGATCCGACTCTTTCCCTCGCACGTAGCTCTCCATATACCGTGCAGAAAGGCGGCGAGTTCACCTACACCATCGCCTTCGCGAATTCCGGCGACTCAGACGCAACGAACGTGACCGTGGGAATGCAGATTCCCTACTTCACGCAGTTCGTCTCCGCTACGAATGGAGTCATCAACGCCTTCAATGGCACCACTGTAGTTCCTACGCCGAGCCTCACACCCTACACCACCAAGCCACGCAGCGCGGCGCAGGTGAAAGTCACAGGTTCCGGGCCGGATATTATCACATGGAAGTTTGCCTCACTGCCCGCGCACTCTGCTGGCGCAATCCTTTTGAAAGTAAAGATCAGCGGCGACTTTGCTGATAACTGCGTGAAAGATCACTCACTCTACATCAGCGCTGATAACGCCGCCTCAGCCGTGCTCGCCCCGAACCCCATTGGCACATGGGTGATCGGTAAACCTTTCGATACCTCGAAATGGGAAGTCCTCGGCTGCTTCTGCGAGCACCTAGGCATCCCAATCAATGCGACCAATCGGAGTGCACTCACTGATTAAGTGAATGCACTCACCGGCACTTCCCAAGTCAGAGCAGTCTGCGCTAGCGACGGCGTCCACCTCACAAACGGTGTATCTGTGTTCCAACTAGGTAGAGAGCAAGTCTTTGTCTTGGGCGCAGAAATCGTGGCCCAAGGCGGTGGAAATATCGTCGCTCAGGGCGGCGGCAATATCGTGGCCCAAGGTGGAGGAAACATCGTTGCGAGCGGTGCAGGCAACGCCATCTCCATAACAAATACCGCCGGCCTCGGCACGCAGACGGCCAGCTATATCCTTGACCATTTCGCCAGTATCGTGGCTCAAGGTGGTGGAAATATCGTAGCCTCAGGCGCTGGAAATCTGATCGGTCAGGATGGCGCCGGTTTTTCAGCACTCAGCAACCACGTTGGAGGGGCGTCCATCGCAATCTCAGCCATTGCTGCAAATATCGTGGCTCAAGGTGGCGGCAATATTGTCGCCCAGGGTGGTGGAAATATCGTTGCTCAGGGTGGCGGCAATATCGTGGCCCAAGGTGGTGGAAATGTCCTCTCTCCGAACGCGCTCATTGGACAAGATGGCGGGAGCTTTCTAGGACAGAACGCAGCAGGGATATTAAGCGTTAGCTCCGGCCACCTTATTTCCAATGACGGTGGCAGCATCGTAGCCCAAGGCGGCGGCAATATCGTGGCCCAGGGCGGCGGGAACTGAAGCGTTCCGTTTGCATTTACGTTTGGAATCCCGCCCTGGGCGAAGTTGTTTTGCTCAAGCGGCAGCCGATTGTTGATTGGCGGTCATCAGCGCGTGAGCAGTCGCCGAAGCGGGGCTCGGATGGCGCGGTCCGAAGTGCAGTGTCGGGCCATGTGCGGAAGACGGATGACTGAGGACGCCCTGCGGATGAAGCTCGAAATGAGCACGGCCACAAATCTGGCGCCCTCGCGGACACGCGCATTTTTATGCTACGTCTGCTTGAGTTGTTGGAAAAAGGATTCATTTTCGTTTGATGATAATGCCCCGTGTCATTCTTATCAGCCTCATCGGGGTTGTGTGTGTGTGCACTGCATCGGCTGCCTACATCTATGACGGCACGAACTCCGGCATCACGGAAACTTTCGATGGGATGCCTACATCCACGGTCACCGGGGTTTTCTCCGCCACAATCGGCACGCAGACGGTGATCAGCGGCACACAGTTTCTCGGCACGAAGGTCGCCGGCAGTGGAGCCTCCGCTACCAACCTCGCCGCCAGTGCAGGCACTGCGACCACCGGGGGCATTTACAGCTACGGAGCTGCGGCTTCAACGGATCGCGCATTGGGAGTTCTTGCGGCGGCTTCAAACATCATGGGTTTCGGCTTTGAGCTTAAAAATTTGAGCGCGAGCACGAACATCAGCACGATCACAATTTCCTTCACGCAGGAAAACTGGCGCTCCTCTACCGTCTCTGTGAATACAGCGGCCTCGTCATGGGCTTCGACGTTGACCGGAGCTACTGCGGCTACGTTTCTGACGAGTTCATCCGGTTTTAGTGCGGCGAGCGCGCTTGATTTGGTGGGGCCGGTGCCTGTGGCAAGCAACGGCGCGCTGGATGGAAATTCTGCCGCGAACCAAGTCGTGCGCACTTTCACCTTTAGCGGCATCACCGTCGCGCCGGGGGAAAGTTTTTTTCTGCGCTGGCAGGATGTTGATGAGACTGGCAGCGACGCGGGTCTGTCCCTAGATAACTTCAACATTACGATCAATGGAGGCGGGGCCATTTCGAATATTTTTTACTGGGACGCGAACGGAAGCGCCGCGGGCGTTGGAGGTGCGGGGATTTGGGACGCGACATCGCTCACGTTTAATCCGCTGGCGGATGGCACCGGTGCCACGCAATCCCTGCCCGCTGGTGGAAAGATCTATTTCACCGGAAACGGTTCTCCTACGATTGTGACCATTGGTGCCGGTGCGACGACCGATGCCGACATCGAGTTCGATGTGAACGGCTATACGCTGTCGGGCGGCACGCTCACACTCACCGGTGCCACACCCACGATCAAAGTGCCGCGGGCCACAGACACGGCGACGATCAGTGCGTCTCTCAGCGGAAGCACGGGACTTCGCAAAACGGGTGCCGGCAAATTGGTGCTTGGCGGCGTGAACAGCTACAGCGGCGGCACGACGATCACGCAGGGTGTGGTGGAAATCAGCAACGACAACCAGCTCGGTGATGCAGCGGGGGCGGTCACGCTTGGCGGTGGCACGCTGCGCACCACGGCTGATGTTGCCCTTGCGGCAACGCGCACTCTCAGCGGCACGGGAAGCCTCGATGTTTCACCATCCACACAACTCGTCATATCGGGCGTCGTGAATGTGAACACACTCACTTTCACCAACACGGGCACTGTCACATTTACCGGCAGCTCTCCTGCGGTTGCCGGGATGATTTTCACGCAACCCTCGGAGGTCGGTGCGACTGCGGACGTGCTGGCTTTGAACGGCAACGTGACCACGAGCTACACTGTGGGGACTGCGACAATCAATGGCGCGCTCCAGCTTGGTTCTTCGCAGCGCACCTTCATCGTGGCGGATGGCCTTGCGCCGGTTGATCTCATCTTGTCCGCGAATCTGCTCAGCGCCACTGTGAACGGGCGGTTGCTGAAACTCGGTGACGGCACACTGGATCTCCGTGGCAACAACACGGCGCTCATTGGCGGCGTCCAACTCGGCAGCACCGGAGCCACACCTGCCGCTGCGCTGAACGGCGGCACGTTGATCATTCACGACAACAATGCCCTCGGTCCCGGCGGCACCGGCACGAATGGCCAGTTCCGTTTCAATGCAGGGACGCTCTCCGCCGCCGCGCCGCTCACCGGTGCGAGCGCGATTTCCACATCCATGTCCATCGGTGCCGGGCAAATCGGAGTCGGTGCGGATTTCGCGGGCAACAACATGGATTTCACCGCGCCGGTCACGCTCTTTAAAGCCGCCGGTGCAAACTACACGCACAGGATCACAGTCGAGTCCGGCGTGAACATTACTTTTTCAGGCGGACTCGATTTATCCACGGGCACCGGCGTGTCGAACGGCCTCCTCGTCACCGGTGCGGGCCGTCTTTTCATCACGAAGCCGGTCAATTTAATCGTGGAGCCCGTTGGTGTGGATGGCGGGCATCTCTTCGTCTCTGGCGGCCTCGCGACCAGCGTCCTTGTCCGCAATGGCGGTGTATTCGGCGGCATCAGCCAGACCGGCACGCAGGTGGACAATATCTTTTTCGAGACGAACAGCGTGTTCAGCCCCGGAACGCCGGGCATTGCTACCGGAACTTTGGAAGCAGGCGTGCTTGATCTTGAGCCGGGCGCCGTCTTGCAAATCGAAATCGGCGGCACGGCACCGGGAACTTTTGATCAGGTCAAAGTCAACGGCAGTATTACCATCGGCGGTGATCTGCTCATTTCCCTCATCAATGGCTTCACGCCGACGGCGGGTGACACATTCACCATCATCATCAATTCGACGCTTTCAAATCCGGTGAATGGAAATTTTGAAGGGCTGTCAGGCGGCACGACCTTCACTGCTGCGGGCACCGGGTTTCGCATTGATTACGATGGTGGAGACGGGAACGACGTCGTTCTCACCGTCGTCCCCGAGCCTGCGGGTGCTTTCTATGTTTCGTGCAGCCTCTGCCTGCTCGCGAGCCGCCGCCGTCGCGCAACGGTTGTGTAGAGATCCTGCAACGGCAATCGGCGGTTGACAACTGGCTGCGGGAAATGGGCAATCGCGCCGTGCCTGAAGATGAGCCGCCACCGATACCCCTCGCTGAAGTGGGCCGCTATCCGCATCTCGCGGATGCGCGAGAGCGTGGACTGGTCGTTGCAGCGATGGAATTGCCGCACTGGGTCGTGAGAGAGGGGCGCGAATATGCGCTGCGTGTGGAGGAGGCATCGCGTGAGCGTGTGGTTGCTGCGCTCGCAGAATTTGAATCGGACGAGCGTGCGCGTCCTGCGCTGCGGGAGTTGGAGCCGCTGAAAATTCCGAAGTTTGCGTTGATGACGCTGCTGCTTGTGATGGCAGCCTGTTACCGCGTGCAGACGGGGCTGGCGCGTGAATTCATCGGGCGTGGAGTGGCGGATGATACGGCAATCCGCCACGGCGAGTGGTGGCGCACTTTCACCGCGCTCACGCTGCATGGAAACACGGAGCATCTCGTCTCGAATCTCTCCCTCGCCGTGTTTGTGTTTGCGTTTGTGCTGTGGCGATTCGGAGTGGGATGCGGGTTGCTCGGCATTGTGCTCGGCGGTGCGCTCGGTAACGGGCTGAATGTTCTCGCGCACCTTTCGCGTCCACATCTGAGCCTCGGTTCGTCCACTGCGCTGTTCGCGGGGCTGGGCCTGCTCGCTGGCGCTGAAATTTTCGCACGGCTTGCGCATCGCGGTCCGCAGTCCGGATGGCGGATCATTGTCCCCATCGGCGCAGGCTTCGCCTTTCTCGCAATCTATGGCGGAGGAGGAGCGAAGGCAGACGGCACGACGATTCTCGATGCAGGGAATGTGGATGTGCTGGCGCATCTTTTCGGGCTGTTTGCAGGGGCGCTGCTGGGCGCAGGATTTTTCGCAGCGGGCTGGAAAGGCGGTGCCTCGGCGCGCAGGCAGATCGCATCTGGCGTCGGCGCGGTGCTGCTGCTCGTCGTCTCGTGGGCGTGTGCTGCGGGCCGGTGAGGTTTTATTTTACCAAGGCTGCCCGCTTGCACACCCGGCCCGCGCCCGCTAACGCTCGCTGCCGTTCAAACTATCCCAACAAACAATGAGCCGAACTCCATTTATGAAAAGCACACTTCTTTTACTTACAACTGCCGCCGCTTTCAGCCTTGTGGGCTGCAAGGATGCGAACACGGCAGGCGATATTATCGTGGGCGAGGTCGCTTCGCTGACGGGCGATGAGGCTTCGTTCGGCAATTCCTCGCACAACGGCACGCTGCTCGCCATCGAGGAGCTGAACGCGGCGGGCGGGTTGCTCGGCAAAAAACTCAAGCTCGTGACGGAGGATAATCAGTCGAAGAAAGGCGAGTCTGCGACGGCGACGAAGAAGCTTATTTCGCAGAGCAAAGTTGTGGCGCTGCTCGGCGAAGTCGCCTCCTCGCGCTCGCTGGAAATGGCCTCCATCTGCCAGCAGATGAAGATTCCCCAAATCTCGCCCTCCTCGACGAACCCGAAGGTGACGCAGAGCGGCGACTACATTTTCCGCGTTTGCTTCACGGATCAATTTCAGGGCGGCGATGTGCTCTCGAAGTTCGCGCTGGAGAGTCTCAAGGCGAAGCACGTGGCGATCATCACGGATGTCTCGCAGGCGTATAGCGTGGGGCTCACGCAGTATTTCAAAGACAAGTATCTCGCGAGCGGCGGGCAGATCGTGGCGGAGCAAAAGTGCGCGTCCGGCGAAAAGGACTACAAGGCGCAGCTCACGGCGATCAAGGGCACGAACCCGGAAGCGATTTTCCTGCCGGTCTATTACGGCCCGGCGAATCTCATCGCGCAGCAGGCGCGTGAACTTGGCATCACGGTGCCGCTCTTCGGCGGCGATGGATGGGAAGCGCCGGAGCTTCTCCAGGGCGCGAACGGCACGCTCAATGGCTGCGTTTTCTCGACGCACTTCTCGCCGGATCAGGACGGCGCGAAGGCGAAGGAGTTCGTGGAGAAATACACGAAGCGTTTCGGCGCGAAACCCGACGCGATGGGCGCGCTCGGCTACGACAGCGCGATGGTGCTGGCGGATGCGATCAAGCGCGCGGGCACGACGGACGGATCGAAGGTGCGCGACGCCATCGCGGCGACGAAGGACTACGAGGGCGTGACGGGAAAGATGACGCTGGACGCCGAGCGCAACGCGCGGAAATCGGCGGTGATGATCGAGATCAAGGCAGGCAAATTCGCCTACCGCGAGACGGTGAACCCGTAAGCCGGAACGGGATCGCCGGGCGATGATTACCTTCTTTCAGCAGCTCATCAACGGCCTCTCCGTCGGCTCGCTGTATGCATTGATCGCGATTGGCTACACGCTCGTGTATGGTGTGCTGCGGTTCATCAATTTCGCGCACAGCGACGTCTTCATGGTCGGCGCATACGCGGGGATGGTCGCTGGGCAGCGGTTCACGGAAGGGACGTTCCTCAGCGGAATGGCGGCGGTGCTCTTTGCTATGGTGCTGTGCGCGGCGCTGGGGATCACGATTGAGTTCCTCGCCTACCGCCCGCTGCGAGAACGCTCGAAGCTCACCGTTTTGATCACGGCCATCGGCGTCTCGATGTTGCTGCAAAATGTGGTGCGGATGATTTTCGGCCCGAACGTAAAATCGTTCCCGATGGTGTTCCCGGCGGCGACGTTCAATGTGGGCGGCGTGGTCATTTCGAGCAAGGACGTGACGGTGCTCGTGGTCACGGTGCTGCTCATCGTGCTGCTGCAATTCATTGTGCATCGCACACGGCTTGGGATGGCGATGCGCGCAGTGTCTTTTAATCCGCAGGCCGCGGCGCTGATGGGCGTGAACCAAGGGCGCATCATCAGTTTCACCTTCGGCCTCGGCTCCGCGCTCGCGGCGGTGGCGGGCGTGCTGTGGGCGTTCAAGTTTCCGAAGATCGAGCCGAGCCTCGGCGTGCTGCCGGGCATCACGGCGTTTGTCGCGGCGGTCGTCGGCGGCATCGGCAATTTGCCCGGCGCGGCGCTCGGCGGACTGCTCATCGGTGTCATCGAGGCTTTCGTAAAAGGCAGCCCGTGGAGCACGTGGACGGAGGCGATTTCGTTCACGCTGCTGATCGTAATCCTGCTCTTCCGCCCAGCGGGGCTGCTGGGCAAAATGCAGAGGGAGAAAGTCTGATGCTCTTCGGTCGCACACGTCTCTGGCTCCTGCTTGCGCTGCTCGGCAGCTTTGTCGCGTCGCACTTTCACGACAGCATTGATCTCTACTACGCGGACATGCTGGTCGTTGCGGGAATCAACATCGTCCTCGCGGTGAGCTTGAATTTAATCAACGGCTACACGGGCCAGTTCTCGCTCGGACACGCGGGCTTCATGGCCGTGGGCGCATACACGGCGGCGGCGCTGACGATGCATACCAAGCCAACTTTCCTTCAGCTTATCATTGGTGATCGGGGGCAGATGTTAATTTGGGGATTGCTGATTGGCTTTGCATGTGTTGCAGCGTTGATTGGTGCATATATAGCGCGATTTGTAACCGGGCGTTGGCGGCTTTCCCCCTCAGTCAGGGTGTTGGTGTTTGTGTCGAGCAGTTTGGTGATTGCTGGCGTAGCTGTAATGGTCGGTTTGCATTTCATGACCCGAGATTGGATGGTGCGAATACTGGGTGCAGCGGCGTTCGGCTTTGTGTTGTTAGCAGGAGGAGCGATGGCGGCGCTCGCGGGCTTCCTCGTCGGCGCTCCGTCGCTGCGGCTGCGCGGCGATTACCTCGCCATCGTCACGCTCGGCTTCGGGCAAATCATCGCCGTGATTCTGCGCAACATTCCCGCGCTCGGCGGCGCTCTCGGCCTCGATCAAATCCCGCTCACGACCGATCTCGGCTGGGTGTTCGCAGCGGCGGCGCTGGCGATCTACGTCGTCTCCACGCTCGTCCACAGCACCTACGGGCGCGGCTTTCTCGCCGTGAGCGACGACGAAGTCGCTGCCGAGGCGATGGGCGTGAACACCACGCGCTACAAAGTCGTCGCGTTCGTCATTGGCGCGTTCTTCGCCGGCATCGCGGGCGGGTTGGATGCGCACTTCAACACGACGATCAATCCCAAGGGCTACGACTTCAACCGCAGCATCGAGATCGTGGCGATGGTCATCCTCGGCGGCATGGGCAGCACGCGCGGTGTCGTCGTCGCGGCGTTCCTGCTCACGGTCGCAAACTACAAGCTCAGCGCGCTGAAAGAATACCGCCCGCTGCTCTACGCCGGACTTTTGATCGCGATGATGCTTCTGCGCCCGCAGGGCCTTTTTGCCTTTGGTGGGAAACGGAAAGCCCAACTCTAAATGGACGCGCCGCTTCTCCAACTCGACCGCGTGACGATCCGCTTCGGCGGCCTCACCGCCGTGTCGGAATTCGATCTGCGCATCGGCGAGGGCGAACTCGTCGGCCTCATCGGCCCGAACGGCGCGGGCAAGACGACGGCGTTCAATTTGATCACCGGCATCTACCAGCCGAGCGACGGCGCGATCCGTTTCCACGGCAAGCCCACCATCGGCGCGCGACCGAGTCAGCTCGCGCGTCGCGGTGTCGCGCGCACTTTCCAAAACATCCGGCTGTTCGGCTCGATGAACGTCTTCGACAACGTGCGCACCGCCGTGCAGGTCCACCGCCCGCACGGCATCCGCGACGCGCTCGTGCGGATGCGCGGCTTCCGTCACGGCGAGGCCGAGGTGGAGCGGCAGGTGATGGAACTGCTGGAAATATTCGGCCTGCACGAGCAGCGCGACGAAATGGCGAAGTCGCTCCCCTACGGCGACCAGCGCCGCTTGGAAATCGTCCGCGCGCTTGCGACGAAGCCGAAGCTGCTGCTGCTCGACGAACCCGCCGCCGGGATGAACCCGACGGAGAAGGTGGAGTTGATGAAGCTGATCCGCTTCGTGCAGGAAAAATTCGGACTCGCGGTGCTGCTGGTCGAGCACGACATGAAGGTCGTCATGGGCATCTGCGAGCGCATCGCGGTGCTCGATTATGGAATTAAGATTGCCGAGGGAACGCCTGCGGAAATTCAGGCGAATCCCAAGGTGATCGCGGCCTATTTGGGAAAGGAGGCGGACGATGCTTGAGTTGCACGAACTGACAGTCGCCTATGGCGGCATCACAGCGCTGCATGGCATTTCGTTGCGCGTGGAGCAGGGGACCATCGTCACGCTCGTGGGCGGCAATGGTGCGGGGAAGACCACGACGCTGCGCACGATTAGCGGACTTGTGAAGCCGAAGAGCGGACGCATTTCCTACGACGGCGCGGAAATTTCCGGTCTCCCTGCGCATCAAATCGTCGCGCGAGGCATCGCGCAATCGCCGGAGGGACGGATGATTTTCGCCAATCTCAGCGTGCTCGAAAATCTGCGCATGGGCGCGTATTTGCGCAGGGACAAGGCGGGCATCGCGAAGGATCTCGATTATGTGTTTGGCGTATTCCCGCGCTTGAAGGAGCGCGTGAAACAGACTGCGGGCACGCTCAGTGGCGGCGAACAGCAGATGCTAGCCATCGGTCGCGCGCTGATGAGTAAACCGAAACTCCTGTTGCTTGACGAGCCGTCACTCGGCATTGCGCCGCTGCTGACAAAGACCATTTTCGAGCAAATCGTGGCGATTAACCGCGAGTTGAAGCTGACCATCCTCCTCGTGGAGCAAAACGCGAATCTCGCGCTGGAGGTGAGTAATTACGGTTATGTGCTGGAGACCGGGCGCATTCTGCTCCAGGACACTGCGGAGGCGCTTCGCGAAAATCCGAAGGTGCGCGAAGCATATCTGGGCGGCTGATTTTCGGAATGGACGCGGGGCAAAAATGCGCTATCTCTGCCTGCAACCTACTCGCACCATGAACAAACTTTTGCTCACACTTGCCATTGCCGCTCTCTCCGCTCCACAGATGCAGGCCAAAGAAAAGGCTCCGGTAGAGGAGCATGCCCCCGTGGCAAATCTATATCAGCCAATTCCACGCACCGCAGCCGACCCAAATGGTTCCATGCGCTGGCGGGTTTCCGTGTTGAAACCGACGCAGCATTACTACACTAAAAACGGAGTCATCTCATACCGATACTCGCAAAGCACGGAGAGTGTTGAAAGCATGTTAGGGGACTATATGGGGCCTCGTTCCGCTGTTTTTATCCCGCAAGCTGACTTCAAGACCACGGGTGGCGGGCTTCGCAGCTATGCCAATGTGAGCAATCGCAACCAACAAGGCGTGGCGATGGCACCGCACACCGAGATTCCTGCAAAACCGGCCGAGAAGGCAAAGAAGAGTGCAAGGAATGCTGAGACGTCAGTCGAACTGGCCCAGCAGCACTGAGTTTGAGAAAAGATTCTGAAAAATGAGAGGAAATCCCTTGTCAGTGCGGCGACGCTGTGGCAGCGTCCGCGCCCTTTTCGAAAAATAGATATGTCATACGCAATTTTAAAAACAGGCGGGAAACAATACCGCGTCGCCACCGGCGAAACGCTCACCATCGAAAAACTTGAAGGTGAACCAGGCTCAAAAGTCACTTTTAAGGACATCCTCATGGTCGGTGAAGGTGCCGATATTCGGCTCGCTGGAGAACTCAAGGGTGCAACCGTCGTCGGTGAAATCGTTGCGCAGATAAAAGGAGACAAAGTGCTCGCATACAAATATCGCCGCCGCAAGGGCTATCACCGCACGGTGGGTCATCGTCAGAAGCTAACCAAGGTGAAGGTGGCTGAAATCAACGCGTAATTTTTAACCAATACTCTCAATATGGCTCATAAGAAAGGTCAAGGAAGCGTCAAAAACGGACGCGACAGCGTCAGCAAAAGGCTCGGCGTTAAAAAATTCGGCAGCGAAGTCGTTGTTGCTGGTAACATCATCATCCGCCAGCGCGGAACGAAGTTTGTTCCCGGAAGGAATGTCGGCTTGGGCCGGGATTACACTATCTTCGCGCTTGTGGACGGCAGGGTGCACTTTGATCGTGGTGGTCGCCGCGTGAATGTGGTGCCTGTAGCATCATCGAACTAAACGCGCTATACAGCTTTCAAGAAGCCCCGCCTGAAAAATGGGCGGGGCTTTTTATTTACTGAGGGAATACCAGTAGATGCCTTCCTCAATGCGTTCGAATTTGATGGAAGCGGCGGAGGGAGGCGTTGAGATTCCAAGCGGCTGGATGTGAAGGCCCGTTTCATGCGTCGGGTCGTCGGTGAGCACGACTGAAATACCGTCGCGGTGGCAACTGACGCTGACAGGCCCGAGGGTGCTAAAAGTTTGCGGCCACTGCGATTGTTTGATCGGGAAATAATCAGGCCCCGGCGCGGCGTAGATTTGTTTGTAAAGCTTCGCGGCATCGAACCGGAGTGCTTGTGTGTCCAAACCCTTTAGGCGGTTTTTGGCGCTGGCGCGCGGGTCGGAGCACGACGCGAGAATCACCAGTATAAAGATTAGAAAAATGCGGTGCATTGTCGGCGGGGAGGTATTGCAACTGGTGAAATCGCGGGAGTCGAGTGTGCGTTCGGTGGCTACTCGCGGCAATCCATCGAGTCGCCGCCTGCGATTACTATTACGATTTCACCTTTTGGAGGGTGCGCCGTGTAGTGTGCGAGCAAGTCGGCAGCCGTTCCCCTTCGATATTCCTCGAAGGTCTTGGTCAATTCGCGCGCGACACAAATGGGTCGAGTTGCAAGCAGGACGACCGCCGCGCCGAGTGTTTTGACCAAGCGGTGTGGTGATTCGAAAAATACGCTTGTCTCGTCACGTTCCGCCGCTGCGCGCAGTTCGCGCTCACGTCCGCCGCTTTTCACAGGGAGAAATCCGCCGTAGAAAAAATGTTCCGCGGCAAATCCCGATCCGATTAGGGCGGTGAGGACGGCGCTCGGTCCCGGGAGAATTGTATATGGCACGCCGCGTTGCTGGCAGGCACGTAGAAGACGATGGCCGGGATCGCTGATTCCCGGCAGGCCGGCGTCGGATATGACGGCGACTTTTTTTCCTGCGACAAGCTGCTCGATGAGTTCGGCAGTGCGCCGCGCTTCGTTGTGTTCGTGGTAACTTACGAGTGGCTTCTGGATATTAAAATGCCGAAGCAGATTTCCGCTGTGGCGGGTGTCTTCGCAAGCGATTAGATCCACAGCGCGCAGCACATCAAGCGCGCGGAGGGTGATGTCACCTAGGTTTCCTATGGGTGTGGCGACGAGATAAAGCATCGGCCGCCTACCAGCCTTCGCAGACCAGACTCACAATTCGCGATGCCATATCTTCGGCGGCAAGTGGTAGCGCCTGACGTTCATTCTGATTTGAGTCCGCAGTGAGCAGGTTGGCGTCCGAGACGTAGAAACTGGTGCTGGAATTGACATTGCGTCTGTCGAGCAGTGTGCCGGTTGTTGTCCGTGTGACGGTGTAGTTTGCCCGCAGAGTAAGAAGATATTCGCGTGTCTGCAGAATGTTTCCGCGAAGCGAGCGGGCCGGGCGGCGTTGAATTTGTTCGAGTTTCCCATCGAGAATCGCATCGGCGTGCGCCTCGTCTGTGATTTCGTAGGTGCCGTCTTGCTGCATCAGACGTATGACAGCATTTGCAAGCAGTGCGCTCATGCGCGGTTCGAGTGTGTCGTTTTTAAAATTCTTCACGCAAACGCGGCGAACCTGCTTCATCGGCCTGGGTTTGATCGGTCCGACAGTGTAGCCTGCGCAGCCGCCAAATGTGACTGCGAGGACGGCGAGGAAGAGGGAGAACGTGAACCTCATTTGCTTTTTTGCTTTTTGGTTTTGTCAGCATCCGCTGGTGCAGCGTCAGTTTTCGGCGCGTCGGCTTTGGTTGCCTCCGCAGGCTTTGCTCCTTCGGCTGGCGGTGGTGGCAGGGTGGGCGGGATCAGAGGATCGCCACTCGCGGGTGCCGACGGTTGCGCACCGGGGGCACTTTGCAGTGGGTCGCCAGTGGGGAGCGCAGGCTCGACGATGGGTCCGAGTGGCGTTGTGCGCATGGAGGGGCGTCCATTTACTGTGGGATATGGATAGCTGATCGGCGGGCCGTTGAAATCCGGGCGGCTCGACACGTCCACGAGCGCCTGTGCTCGACGGCGGGCGAGCGCGGTGTCTCCGCTCTGCGCACGCTCGGGTCCTGAGCGGAGCGCGTCCGCGCCGACGAGGCTCTTCAATTCATCGATCCTCTTTTTGGCCAGACCGCTCTCTGCACTGCCGGGTGAGTTGCGGATCACCTCGTTGTAGTAAACGACGGCGGCTTTGTAGTTCTTCGTCTTGTCGTAAAAGCGAGCGACTTCGATCGTGCCTTTTACGTCGCTGCCGCTGAGCGCTTGGATGTTCAGTTTGGCTTGCGCGACTTTCTCGCTCGCTGGGTAGCGGTTCACGAAATCCTCGAAGGCCTCGCGCGCTTTTAGCTTGGCGGATTGATCGTAGCTTCCGTCCTGCGCCTCGTGAAATTGGACGTAGCCGATTTGATATTGCGCGTCGTCCGCAATGGCGTCGCTGGGATAGCGCGTGATAACCTCCTGATACGCGCTGAGTGCTTCCGAGGGCTTGCCTGCTTTTTCCAAAGCCTGCCCCACGTTGAATTGCGCGAGCGGAGCGAGCTTGTGGAAAGGAGCGCGCTTCACGATTTCCTCGAACATTTCCTTCGCTTTATCGTAGTCCGTGCTGATTGGCACCCCGAGCAGCTTTTTCTTTTGTCCGTTAAGGAAGAGCTTCGCGATTTCAAATTGTGCTTGAATCACGACGTCAAACTCCCCGCCGCGTGGATATTTTGCTGTGTAGTCCGAGTAGGCTGTGAATGCGTTTTTGTAGCTGCCCTGACGTTCGAGAATACGACCGATGCGCGCCTGTGCCTTTGGTGCTGCTGCCGTGAGGCCGTTGGTTTTCACGATGCTGCGGTAGACCTTCACCGCATCGTCAACTTTACCGCTGTTTTCGAGCGATTCCCCCCGGCGGAGTTCTTCGGCGGCAGCGCCTTCTTCAGCGCTGGATGGTGCATTTGCCACAGGCTTCGCGTCAGAGCCAAAGGGCTTCCAACCAAAAATATCTAGTGCGCTCGCTGGCAACGGCGCGAGCACGAGCGTGGAGATCGAGAGGGTTAAAAGAAACGCTGGCTTTCGCATAGGGCGCGCAGGGTAGGGGCGGAGAGGAATGAGTCAAGCCGACTGCTCAAATGTGTCGCTACAATGGCGAAATTGGAGAGATGGTTAAGGTTTCGTTGAAACGGCTGCCGTAAGTTGGGCGACGGTTTCGGAGAATTTCTTTGCGTCGAACAGGGCGGGGGAGCGGATGGCCAGATCGAGCGACACGAGTGAGTCCTTCGCTCTCGGCATCACTTTTGGATCAAGGCCGAGCACCAGCGCCCGGAGTGCAGGCACGAGCGCCTCGGCTTGTGCAAAATCTTTTACCTGTCCTCCGAGTGCGGCGGTGCGGTCGAATTGAGTGCGCGTTTTTTCGGTCGTCCATTTTATCTTGCTGGCTGCTTTGGCGAGTTTGTCGGCGGCGGTGCGGAGAGGTGCGGGCGCTGGGTCGGCTGGTAGCAACTCGGCTCCGCTGGCCGTTTCACGCAGCACCCATTGAAGCGCGGCGATTCGTTCGGGCTGCGCGTTGCCTTTTTCCGAAAGCCAGCAAAGTTCGCGGAGCAATGCGGCCTGACTTGTGAGCCACGCTTTTGCGGATTGTCCTGCGTCGAAATTTTCCCAGTGCGCGGGCATCTCCACGAGCTGGCGGGCTAGTTCAAATCGCAGAGTGGGATGGCTCGCTTTGGCAAGCCCCGCAGGCAGATTGCCGTGGCATCCCACGCAGGTGTTCGATTGCTGGTAGGCGGTGTCGAGGTCGCGCATTCCGGCGGCGACTCGCTGTGCGTGCGAGATGTCCTTGCGCGTGTGAAAGCGAATCCAGTTTTCCGCCGGGCCGTGGCACGCTTCGCACGAAACGCCGTGATTCGGATTTTTTAAAGCGTTCGCAATTTTTGCAGTGGCCGCGCTTTCCATTGGCGAATGGCAGACGGTGCATTGATTGCTCTTCGCTGCTTCTCCGACGCCGAGCGCCTCGGCGATGCGCTTGCTGCGTTCGGAAATGAGCGTGCCGTAAGCGCGGGAGTGGGCGTCGGATTTTTGCCAGACGAGCATCTGGTCGTCGCCTTTGCCGCCGCCATGACATCCGGAGGATGCGCAGCTTTGCCAGCCAAGGAAGTGATCCCCCGCGCGGGCGGCTGTGATGCAGATGAGGAGAGTAAACAGAAGGCGCACGCGTGGTGTATAAATGGAGCACGGGCGTTTCGCCAAGCCCGCAAGTGGATGGAGTCCCGCAGGACGTATTGTAGTGGGCGCTGGACTTTGCGGTGCGCGCGGCTATCTCACGCGCCCTATGTTTTGGACCGAAGAAGTGGCGGAGCGCGCTGGCGCCGGGCCGCAGATCATCAATGACTCGAAGACGCCAAGCGGGCGTGTGCATGTTGGCGCGCTGCGCGGCGTGCTGATTCACGACGCGATTTTCCGCACACTAATAGAGCGGGGTGTCGAAGTGCGGTATCTTTTTGGCGTGGATGACTACGATCCCGTGGATGAAATCCCGAAGGGCGAGGACGCGCACTTTGGCCGGCACATCGGCAAGCCGCTGTGCAACACGCCAGCGCCGTGCGGGGCCGAGGGCGACATGGCGGAGTTTTACATCCGGGAGTTCTGGCAGGTTTTCGACGAGCTTGGAGTGAAGGTGGAGCGTTACCGGATGCGGGACATTTATCGCGCGGGAAAATTCGACGCGGAGATTGATACGATCCTTCGCAATGCGGACAAAGTGCGCGCTGTATATAAAGAGGTGAGCGGTGCGGTGAGGCCCGAGCACTGGTTGCCATTCCAGGTAATTTGCGAAAAGTGCGGCTGCATCGCGACGACCGAGGTGAGCGATTACGACGGCACGACTGTGGCCTATAGCTGCCTTACTTCGCGCATGGTGAATCCAAAGCTCGGCCTCGGCAAAGGCTGCGGCCACGAGGGGCGCATCTCGCCTTTTGGTGGAAATGGAAAGCTGCCGTGGAAATTGGAGTGGGTCGCAAAGTGGAAGCAATTCCCCGTGACCATCGAGGGCGCTGGCAAGGATCACTCGACGCGCGGCGGTTCACGCGATGTGAGCGCGGCGTGCTACAAGGCGATCTACGGCGCGGAGGAGCCGCTGCGCGTGCCGTATGAATTTTTCCTCGTGGGCGGCGCGAAGATGTCGTCGAGCAAAGGCATCGGCGCCAGTGCGCGCGACATGGCGAATCTGCTTCCGCCGGAAGTGCTGCGCTTTTTGATGATGCGGACGAAGCCGAATTCGCCCGTGAATTTCGACACGCACGAAGATGGAATCGTGAAGCTCTTCAATGAATTCGACCGCGCGCACATGCGCTATTTTGCCAAGCAGGCGACGCCGGATGAAGCGATGACCTACCGCCTCGCGTGCCTCCGCGAGCCGCAGCCTTACAAGCCCGCAAACATCCAGCTCGCCACGGCGCTCGTGCAAATGCCGCATCTCAATGCACGCGCAGAAATGGCGAAGCGCCTCGGGACGCTCACACCCGACGACGAGCGTCACCTCGACGAACGACTTGCGAGCGCCCGCGAATGGGTGACGAATTTCGCAGCCGAGGAGGAAAAGACGCGCTTGCAGGAAACGCTGCCCGCGCGCGCCGCGGAGCTGTCGCACGTGCAGCGCGCGTTCCTCCACGCGCTCGCCGATGCGCTGCCGGAGACGTGGGAGGACGACGCGATCCAGAGCCGCGTCTTCGAGGTCGCGCGCATGACACCCATCGAGCAACCGCAGGCGTTCAAAGCGCTCTACCGCGTATTTCTCGACCGCGAGGCGGGGCCGAAAGCCGGCAACCTTCTCGCGTTTCTCGACCGTGCGTTCGTGGAAAAGCGATGCCGCGAAATGGCGTATGACGTGGCCGAATTCTGGCAGCAATCCGCCAGCACGCCCGACGCGCTTGCGAAGTGGCTGGAGAAGGAAAAGGGAAACATAGCCAGCGAAACGTCGGAAATTTCCACGCACGGAACGTGGGTGGCAAAGGACATCATCTACACGTTCAAAGACGGCAAGCGCGTCCGCAAACGCCTGCTCACCGGCGGCACCGCACTCGTGTAAAGCAGGCTTAACAGTTGAGGCTTTGCCAAGCCGCGCCTCGCCCACTACCTTCGCTCAATCAATGGAACGCTGGTTTCTCAACGCATCTACGCTCTGCTTTCTAGTCGGCTTTGCTTACACGATGTTCGCGCTCGGCGCGGGTGTGGCGCGGCCTTCGCGGTGGAATTTTTTGGTGATGCTCACCGGCTTCATCTGCCAGACGGAATATCTTCATCAGCGGGGACAGGCTGTCGGACGATGCCCGGTGACAAATCTTTTCGAGGTGCTCGTTTTTTTAAGCTGGTCGGTCGTGCTGTTGTATTTCGTCGTCGGCGGGACGTATCGGCTTTCACTGCTCGGCACGTTCACCGCGCCGTTCGTTTTTTTGATCCAGACGCTCGCGCAACTTCTCCCGTCTGCGTCGCTCCCGGCGGTGCAAAAAGTGAGCGCCGGATTCTGGGCGGAGTTGCACGCGGCGGTGTCTTTGATGGCCTATGGCGCGTTCGCGCTGGCGTGCGTCGCGGGTGTGATGTTTCTCGTGCAGGAGCGTCTGCTGAAGCGGCGGCAGACTGGCGGGGTTTTTCAAAACCTGCCGCCCATCGCGACTCTCGCCGCCGCGACGCAGCGGGTGATGCTCGCGGGATTCGTGCTTTTTACGCTCGGCCTGATAGGCGGGTTTTTTGCGGGGAGCGCCCGCGATGCCATCAAGATGATGGCGGTGAGTGTGTGGCTGCCTTACGGACTCGTGCTCACGTTGAGGTGGACGCATCGCTACTCGTCGCGCCGTTTTGCGTGGCTGTCCGTCGCTGCTTTCATCGTCGCGCTCACATCGCTGGGTGCGCTCAGTTTTTTCCACCTCAACAAGTGATGCAAGTAGTCTGCCTCGGCCTCAGCCATAAGACCGCGCCGGTCGAACTTCGCGAGAAGTTCGCCATCGGCGACGCGCATCTCGGCGAGGTGGCGGTGCAGATCGCGAGTGTGCCGGAGATTGGCGAGGCGGTGGTTGTTTCGACGTGCAATCGTGTGGAATACTACGTCGCCAGCGAGGATGCAGCGGCGGCGCTGACCGTGCTGACACGGCGTGTTGGCGATCCGTCTGTCTTTCAGCAAATGCGCGGCGCGGAGAGCATCAGGCATCTTTTTCGCGTGGTGAGCGGACTGGAAAGCATGGTGCTCGGCGAGACGGAAATCCTCGGGCAGGTGAAGAAGGCCTATCTCACTGCGCAAGCGGCGGGCACGACGGCGCGGCATTTGAACAAGCTTTTTCAGCGTGCGTTCAACGTGGCGAAGGAAGTGCGGACGAAGACGAGCATCACGCGCGGCGCAGTGAGCGTGGGGAGTGCGGCGGTGGATTTGGCGGAGAAGATTTTCGGAAAACTGGATCACTGCAATGTGATGATTCTCGGAGCCGGCGAGACTGCGGAGATGACGGCGCGATCGCTGCAATCACGCGGCGCGAAGGCGATCTTTGTATCCAATCGCACTTACGAGCGGGCACATTCGCTGGCGGAGCAACTGGGCGGACGCGCGATTCATTTCGATGAGTGGGAGCGTGAGTTTCACTCGCTGGACATTGTCATCGGCTCGACGGGCGCGCCGCACGCGGTGGTCAGCCGCGAGAAGCTCGTGCCGCTCATGCAGCGTCGTGCGGACAGGCCGTTGTTTTGCATAGACCTCGCGGTGCCGCGTGATTTTGAAGTGAGCGTGAACGATCTCGATGGAGTTTATCTCTACGACATTGACGCCCTCCAGGGTATCGCCGACGCCTCGATGCAGGTGCGTCGTTCGGAACTGGCCCGTTGCGAGGAAATGATCGAGCGTCACGTCGCTGAATTTTCCGAGTGGCTCGCCACGCCGCGCACCTCGATGCCGATGGGTGCACAGCCGGAGGAGGCGAAATGAAAAGACTCGTCATCGGCACAAGAGGCTCTGCGCTCGCGCTGGCGCAGGTGAATTTGACGGAGGCCGCGCTGGCGAAAGTGCTGCCGGAACTTTCCACGGTGCGTCAGATTTTCATCACGCGCGGCGATCAGAAGCTCGATTTGAATTTACTCGTGAAAGGCGAGGGCGGAGGGAAGGGTTTATTTACGCGCGAGCTGGAGGACGTGCTCACGGCGGGGACGATTGATGTCGCGGTTCACAGCCTGAAAGATTTGCCGGGACACAATCCGCAGGGGCTTGAGATTGTTGCCGTCCTCGAACGCGCGCCGACCGCCGATGTGCTCGTGGGCAAGTTGCCCGGCGGACTGGATGGATTGCCGCAAGGCGCGAGAGTGGGCACGAGCAGCATCCGGCGCGCACGGCAACTTGCGTGGCTGCGGCCCGATTTGCGGATCGAAGAATGGCGCGGCAACGTTCCGACGCGCCTTCGCAAACTGCGCGAGCGCGAGGATGTCGCCGCCACGGTGCTCGCCGAGGCGGGGCTGCGGCGACTTGGTTATGTGATGGAGGACGGTCGTTTGAAATGCGAGGGCGGGGAGTTTTACGCGGCATCGCTCGCGGAGAAATTGCTGCCTGCAATCGGGCAGGGCGCGGTCGCACTTCAGGCCCGCAGTGATCGTCCTGAAGTCATCGAAGTCCTGCGGGCGATCAATCATGCGCCGACGATGTTCGCCATTCGCGCCGAGCGCGAAGTGCAGCGACTGCTTTCGGGTGATTGCTCGCTGCCGGTGGGAGTGCGCAGTGAAATTCGCGGAGGCGTGCTTGTGCTGCACGGCGTTCTTTTTGGACAGGAAGGCGAGGCTCCGAGGACGGCTCTTGCGGAGGGCGCGGAGCCGGAGGCCGTGGCGCGGGAACTGGTCGCGCAGTTGCGGTAAGGCTTGCCGCACGGCGGGTGGCTTGCGCACGTTCTGGCATGGCAAAAACTGAAAAGAAAAAGCAGGGCATTTGTTACCTCGCGGGAGCGGGGCCGGGCGACATCGGGCTTGTGACGTTGAAGGTGAAGCAGGTCGTCGAGCAGGCGGATGTGATCGTGTATGATGCGCTGTGCAACACGGAGATTTTGCAATGGGCACCGAAGGGCGCGGAGATCATCTACGCCGGGAAGCGGTCGAACCAGCACGCGCTGAAACAGGAGGAGACGAACGCGTTGCTCGTGGAGAAAACGCGCGAGGGGAAATGCGTGGTTAGATTGAAGGGCGGCGATCCGTTTCTTTTCGGGCGCGGCGGCGAGGAGGCTGAGGAGCTGGCGAAGGCGAAGTTGCATTTCGAGATCATCCCCGGCGTGACTTCGGCGATTGCCGCGCCTGCGTATGCGGGCATCCCGGTCACGCACCGTGAGCACACGGCGCAGCTCACCATTTTCACCGGGCACGAAGATCCGACGAAGCCGGAGAGCAAGCTCGACTACGCGCAGATCGCGGCGAATCCCGGCACGAAGATCATGCTCATGGGCGTGGAGCGGCTGGGCATTATCGCGGGGGAATTGATCAAGCACGGCGCGCGGGCGGATTTGCCCGTGGCGTTGGTGCGATGGGGGACGACGGGTCGGCAGCAGACGCTCGTCGGGCGGCTGGATGACATCGCGGCGAAGGTTGAGGCGGCGGGTTTCAAGGCTCCGGCGGTTTGTGTCATCGGGGATGTAGTGAAATTGCGCGGCAAGTTGTCGTGGTTTGAGGGCCGGCCGCTTTCGGGAAAGCGCATCGTCGTCACGCGCACGCGCAAGCAGGCGGGCGCGCTCACATCGCGGCTGCGCGCGCTCGGCGCGGATGTGATCGAGTTGCCGACGATCCGTATCGAGCCGCCGACGGATGTGCGGGAGTTTGGCGAGTCAGTCGCGCACGCGCACACTTACGACTGGCTGGTTTTCACTTCGCCGAACGGCGTGGATGCGTTCTTCGAGATGTTTTATCGAATCTTCAAGGATGCGCGAGAAATCGGCGGCGTGCGCATCGCGGCCATCGGCCCTGCGACTGCGGCGAAGGTGCGCGAATACAGACTGGCTGTGGATTTGCAGCCGGAGGAATATGTGGCGGAGTCGGTGGTCGCGGCTTTCAAAAACGACGGCTCGATTGAGAATTTGAAAATGCTCATCGCCCGCGCTGAAACCGCGCGCGATGTGCTGCCGCAGGAATTGACGAAGCTCGGAGCGATTGTGGATGTGGTGGCGGCCTACCGCACCGTGCCGGAGACGGACGATATGAGCGGAGGCCAGGCGCGCTTTCGCGAGGAGGGCGCGGATTTGGTGACGTTTACCAGTTCCTCGACGGCGGAAAATTTCATGGCGCTGAAGCTGCCGCTGCCTGTGGGATTGAAGACGGCGTCCATCGGGCCGGTGACATCGAAGACGATGCGGGAGCTGGGGCTCGCGGTGGATATCGAGGCGAAGCAGTATGATATTCAGGGGCTCGTTTCTGCCATTAGTAAGTTCTTCAAGGCGTCGTAAGGCAAAAAATTCACACTGCTGGCGCAGATTTGGCTAGTGCAAGCGCGACATGCCAGACGAGACAGCCAGCACTGAAGATGATTTCTCCGCCCAACTCCAAGCGTTGGTGATCGAAGCGGAGCAAAGCACTGTGGACAGGACGTCAAAGCGTTCGGAGGTTCGCGCAGTGGTGGATTCTTTGGCGGATGATGAGCGCAAGGCACTACAAAGTCTGCAATCGCTGCCGCAGATGTTGCGTCCGCTGATTCTCGGGATAGAGGCACTGTCGAGAGCGCAAAACGATCACTCAAATACGCTCGAAAAAATCGAGAAATCCCTGACCGCTCAGGAATCGCTGCCCCAATTGCTTGCTGACACAAAGCAGTCTCTCGACCAACGAAGCACGGTGAACAAGGCTATGTTCGAAGCCCTGCATACCGAGTTAAAGGGCTACAAGGACGGATTTCTCATTGAGAATGTGCTGAGGCCGATTATCCGCGATCTGATTTCGCTCTACGACGACATTTTGGAAATCCACCGACAGATGAATGCGAGCATTACGGATCAAGAAGCGCGTGGCGGTGTTACCGGCGGAGGGGTGGTGCTTCTTGAAAGCGTCCAGCAAATGGCCGTGAATCTCGAACACAATGTTCATTTCATCCTTGAGGTGTTGGAGCGCATGGAGGTCACGCGTATTCCGACCAACACTGGCAAGCTGGACAAGCGCACGCAGCGCGCCATGTCGGTCGAAGTCGCTGAGGATCCTGACGAAGATCAAAACATAGTCCGCATTTTGAAGCGCGGTTTCCAATGCAGAGATCGCGTCATCCGTCCCGAGGAAGTTGTCATCCAAAAATGGAAGGAAGGATTTCTCGTCGCGCTTAATCCTATACAAACTGTAAATAAACCCCTCGCCAGCCGGGCATAGAAATTGCATTTATCAATCGTGAGTTTCTAAAGTCCAAGCACTATGTCCGACCAGCCCATCAATCGAAAAGCCGTAGGCATTGACCTCGGAACAACATTCTGCGCGATTGCGCACATAGACGCATACGGCAAGCCCCAAATCGTTCCCAACGCTGAAAGCGAGCGCATTACGCCATCAGTGATTTTATTCGACGGAGCGAACGCCGTTGTGGGTTCCGTTGCAAAACAGAATGCGGTGGCGGAGCCGGACAAGATTGTAGATTTCGTGAAGCGGGAGATGGGCAAATCGAAGGCGCAATTCAGCCGGACATTTGGCGGCAAGGTTTATTCCGCAGAGGAACTTTCGGCGATTATCCTCCGGAAACTGAAAAACGACGCGGAAAAATATCTGGGCGAGGAAGTGACGGACGCCGTGATCACCGTCCCCGCATATTTCAACGATGCGGAACGCACGGCCACGCTGCACGCGGGCCAACTTGCGGGGCTGAATGTTTTGCAGATCATCAACGAGCCAACATCCGCCGCGCTTGCCTACGGCATGGACAAGCTGGATCAGAATCAGACAGTATTCGTATTCGATCTCGGCGGCGGCACCTTTGACGTAACGATCATGCGCATCGAGGGGCACCACATCCGCATGATGGCGAGCAATGGCGATCACCGGCTCGGCGGCAAGGATTGGGATGATGTGATTGTGAACTGGGTGGCTGATGAATTTGACAAGCAGCACGGGGAAAGTCCGCTGCTTGATCTGCAAAGCTATCAGGATCTCTACAACCGCGCGCTCACCGCGAAGATTCAACTTTCCACCCGCTCGCGCACGACGCTCGTCCACAGCTATAATGGAAAGAGCGTGAAGCTCGATTTGACGCGCGAAGACTTCGAGGAGCGCACGAGGCATCTCCTTGAAAAATGCAAGGCGATCTGCGAAATCGTGATGCAGGAGGCGGGGATGCAGTGGGAGCAGATAGACCGCGTTTTGCTCACGGGTGGCATGACGCGGATGCCCTCCGTGCGTTCGATGGTTGCGGAAATTTCAAACCGCCCAATCGCCGAGGATGTAAGCCCGGATGAGGCCGTCGCCCTCGGTGCGGCCATTCAAGGGATGCTTGCGCTACTGCACGAGGAGGACAGAACGGGCGAGCATGTAATTAATCAGGAAGTGCGCGACCAGTTTTCGGCAGGGGATGGCTCTTTGATCAAAGTCACCAACATCACCACGCACACGCTCGGCGTGGTGCTTTGGGACGATGGCAAGGTGGAGGAATACGTTTTCTCGATGATTCCGAAGATGACGCCGATTCCCGTCGAGGTGAAAAATAGTTTTGGCACTGCCAAGGCGAACATGAAAAACGCCGTTATCCGTGTCGTGGAAGGCGAGAGCACCATGCCGAGCGAGTGCACGCCGCTGGGCATTTGCGATATAGAATTACCCCCGTTCCTGCCGAAAGGCTCACCTGTGGAACTGACCTATCACTATAACGAAAATCAGGTTCTCGAAGTCGTTGTGGAAGCCTATGGCAGAACCAGCCGCGTGGCGATTGCCAGAAACACCGGACTCTCGGATAACGAGCTCGAAACGGCCACCGCCGATCTGGCACAATTGAACATCTCTTAGCGCTGATCGGCATCGCGGCTTATGGCACTTCCAAATCCGCTGCCAGACAATCCGTTGAGGTGGGACGGCTGGAAGCATTATCACTCGCCCAATTTTTACGAAAGGCTTTGCCTCGATTACACAAGTAACGCCAGCACCGACATCATCGAGGAAAACTGCCGCCAGTTGCTCGTCTGGTGGCAGAAAAAGCTCCCGCTAAAAAATCAGCCCAGCAATCCGATTGCACAGATGCTCCGGCAGGGGCTTGACGAAGCGCCACAGTTCCTTGTCGAGGCGCGCACCAAACTGCTCGATCCTGCAGAGCGCCGTCAAATTGACGTGGCGCTGCATCAACAGGTGGTCTTGAAGTTGATGGAGGAGTTCAAAAAACTGCTCAGCTTCACCATTTCAGGCCAGGATTTGAGCGAAGAGGGCGAGGAGAGGCTTTACATGGCGGGCGAAAAACTTGGCCTCATGCGCGAAGACATGAAGCCCGTGGTCGAGGCCGAACTTGTGCGCACAGGCACCAAACGGGTTTCTAAAAAAGAAGAGCCTCCACCTCCGCCCCCGCCTCAGCAGGAAGTTGCTTTACCCAAATCCCAGCCAACCTCACAGGCGGAGTCAGCATCCGTCCAGCGATCCGCCCCGGTCGCCGCAAGCGGGAGTCCGCAGGATGAATTTCGCCGTTTGCTCGTCATGTCCAGACTCTGCATCGAAGGTGATGACATGACCGACGATCAGCGCGATGCCATGTGCAACATGGGGGAAAGCCTCGGTCTGACAGGCGGCGAAGCTGAGGACTTGATTGACGAATACCTCGAAATGACAGCCGCGATGCCACCGCCACCGATGAACACGCCTGCGCGGCCTGCGAGTGCTCCAGTTCGCCCTCCAGTGCCAGTGCGCCCCGCACAAAACACAGCAGGGCCGGTCGCTGTGAAGCAGGCAGCTACGAAGCCTGCCACACAAAACGCTCCGCCAGCACGACCGGCGGCAGCGGGTGCGAGTAAAGAACCAGCGAAGGAAATCAATCTGACGCCAGCCGGTCGGGCACTGGAGCGACAGAAATACGGCAATTACACCAACAGCATAGGCATGCAGATGCTTCTGATTCCCAGCGGTCAGTTCATCATGGGATGCAGCAAGCCCGACGCTCAGGCGAACGAGCGACCTGTCACGCCAGTGAAACTTTCATGCTTCTACATTGCCCGGTTCCCGGTCGTGAATATCCAGTATGAGCAGTTCGACTCCGTGCATCGCAGCAAGCGCCCGCCGTGGGCGGACGACAATCACCCGGTCATCTACGTGAGTTGGAAGGAGGCGGAGGCTTTTTGCAAATGGCTATCGCAACACGAAAAACGGCGTTACCGCCTGCCGACCGAGGCTGAGTGGGAATTTGCTGCACGAGGAGAATCCGACCATCAGTTTCCTTGGGGTGATCGTCTGAACGCGGGCAACCTCGCCAATTTTGCCGATGCAAAGACGAACTTCGTCTGGCGTGACCCTTCCATTGACGATGGATTCGCCGAAACCTCACCCGTCGGCGCATTCCCGCTCGGAGCCAGCCCATTTGGTGTCGAAGACATGTCAGGCAATGTCTTCGAGTGGTGCATGGACAATATGGACGCCTACAAAGGGAAGGAACTGACAAATCCCTGCAACACAAAATCCGGCCAGAAACGCATCTATCGTGGAGGCTCATGGAAGTCGCGTGCAGCAAGCCTGCGAGCCTGCTCGCGAAACGGCAACATTGCCGCCTATCTCGCAAATGATGTCGGCTTTCGAATCGTGTGTGAGTGCGACTGATCCGTGAGCAGCCGTGGCAAAAGAAAACCCGCCGACTTTGAAATCGGCGGGTCTCTTTTGAAATACGACGGCAATGCCGCAGTTGTTTACTGGGCGAAATTGAAACGCTGTTTCTTGGCCTTGGCGCGCTTCGCGTTGGCCTTGGCTTTGCGACGCGTCTTTTGCGTCGGCGTCTCGAAGGCGCGCAAACGGCGCACTTCATCCATGATCCCTTCGGTTTCGAGTTTGCTCTTCAAGCGCTTGAGAGCGCGATCAATGGGTTCTCCTTTTCGGACTTGGACTTCTGGCATGTGTGGTTTCCCTCCTTTCGGGTGCAGGTTGCTAATTTGGAAATTGGGCTGTGATAATAGGTAGTCGCCCTTGGAAGCGCCGTCAATGCTTGTTTCCAGCAGCCCCGCACAGATGCGGCGAAAATCCTGTCGTGGTGCGATCAAAACTGGAAAGGTCTGTGCGATCAAAACTGTAAAAATTCTGGAATGCGCCGGAAAGAGATTGGCAGGGAGACGCGGGTGTGCAGCGTGGCGGGGCTGTGACGGAGGATAGGGCTCTGCGGGG